>JBAZJM010000178.1:0-9415 GCA_041651315.1 Lentisphaeria bacterium
CCAGCCATGGGGCGTTCCCCGTGGCTGGCTCTTACTATTCACCCGGACGCCGCCGCCTTCAATATGCGTCAGATGCGACGCTTACTCTAATTGCGGCGCGATTGGCTAACGGTTTTACCTGGATTATTCATGGGCACGAATCGGTGTGTGCTGTAGCTGAACGCTTGTGGCGCGGCGGCGACGTTCCGCCGCTGAGCTACAAGGGTGAATAATCCAGGCTAAATGCCCGCTCTTCCGAACGCGACCGATACCCCGGTGTTTTTCGGCATCGGGATCGGAAAACTTCGAGAATCACGGGCGGGCGGCGGCGGGGGTGAGCCGGTCGCAGCTGTAACCGGCGCTTTCGACCGCGCGGACAAAGTCGGTGACGGTCAGGCGGTGCCCCGGCTTGAGGGTGACGGTGATTTTTCCGGCCGTCAGGTCGGCCGCGGTGGCGGTCACGCCGGGCAGCGCGGTCAGGCGCGGGGTGACGGCGGCGACGCACAGGTTGCAGCTCAAACCGCGGATTTCCAGGGTGACGGCGGTCACGTTGGCCAGGTCGGGCCCGGCCGCCTCCCCGGTCTCGGCGGCCGGCGCCGTTCCGGCGTCCGTCCGGCAGCCGCCGGCGAACGGCAGCGCCAGCAGCAGGGCGGCGGCACAGCAGGCGGGGAGAGCGCGGCGGAGCGTCTTCATGCCTGTCCCTTGGCGCGCCGGCTGATTTCCAGCAGCCGTTTCATGACCGGGAAGCAGTCAACCTTGGCGCCCTTGACACCGAAGCCGTCATGCAGGGTCCGGTACAACGCGTAGAGGTCGTTGTAGGTTTTTTGGCTGGCCTTGGCCGGTTGGTAAACGGTGTCCTTGAACCCGCACATGGCCTGCTGCGCGGCGGCGGCATTGGGGTGAAGCCCGGCGGCCACCGCGGCCATGACGGCGGAGCCGAGGGCGCAGGTTTGGGCCGAACGGGACAGGGTCATCGGGCGGCCGAGCACGTCGGCATAAATCTGCATGAACAGCGGGTTCTTTTCGGCAATGCCGCCGCAGGCCACCACCTCGCGGACCTTGACGCCGTACTCCTCGATGCGGTCCAGGATGCGGCGGGCGCCGAAGGCGGTGGCTTCGATGAGCGCGCGGTAAAGCTCGGCGCGGGTGGTGTGCAGGGTCATGCCGAGCACGGCACCGGTGAGGCGGACGTCCACCAGGATAGTGCGGTTGCCGTTCTGCCAGTCCAGGGCCAGCAGGCCGCTTTCGCCCGGCTGGAGCGTGGCGGCGTCCCGGGTTAGGCGGGCGTGGAGCGCGGCGTCGCCTTCGCAGACCTGGGTGACAAACCAGTTGAAGATGTCGCCCACGGCGGACTGGCCGGCCTCGATAGCGAAGCAGCCGGGCAGCACGGAGCCGTTGACCATGCCGCAGACACCGGGGATGTCGGGAATCTTTTTCCCCGGCGGCGCCACCAGGCAGTCGCAGGTGGAGGTGCCGATGATCTTGACCATGCGGCCGGGGGCCACGCCGGCGCCCACGGCACCCAGGTGCGCATCAAAGGCACCCACGGCGACGGCGATGCCGGCCGGCAGGCCGAGCTTCTTTGCCCAGGCGGGGCAGAGGCGGCCGGCGAGTTCATTTGCGGTGTGGGCGGTGTCACACAAGCGGGTGCGCAGCTTGCCCAGTTCGGGGTGCAGTTTGCGCAGGAACGCCGCGTCCGGGTAGCCGCCCCAGTCGGCGTTGAACATCGCCTTGTGCCCGGCGGCGCACACCCCGATCTTCAGGTCCTTGACCGAGGTCACGCCGGCCAGCACCGCGGGGATGAAGTCGGCCAGCTCAATCCAGGTGTGGGCGGCGGCGAACACCGCGGGATCCGTTTTCAGGCAGTGCCAGATCTTGGAGAAGAACCATTCCGAGGAGTAGGTGCCGCCGCACTTGGCCAGGTATTGCGGGCGTTGTTTGGCCGCCAGGGCGGTGATGGCCTCCGCCTCCTCCACCGCGGTGTGGTCCTTCCACATCCAGGCCTGGGCGTTGAGGTTTTTGGCGAAGCGCTTCTGGCAGCCGAGCGGCTGCAGCGTCTCATCCACCGGCAGCGGGGTCGAGCCGGTGGTGTCGACGCCGATGCCGGCTACCTTGGCGGCGGCAAAACCCTTGACTTTGGCGGCTTCCTTCAACGCGCCCTTGACCGTCTTTTCCAGACCAAGGAGGAAGTCGGCCGGGCTCTGGCGCGCCACATGCGGATTCCGGCGGTCGGTGAGCACGCCGGCGGTGCCGCTGGGATAGTTGAACACGGCGGTGCCGCATTCGCGCCCGGTCCGCGCATCCACCACCACGCAACGCACGCTGTTGCTGCCGTAGTCAATGCCGATGGTGTAGGGGCCACGGAAGGATGCCATGCGAAATCTCCTGTGCCGGCTTCATGGGCGGCGTGAAATGCGGAGCCCAAAGCATTAGGGACAACTTGCCGAGGGCAGTACTATGGCCGTTGGGGAAAGTCCGCGCAAGACCGGGGGCGTCGCCGAATCTTTACGGCTTTCGGTTCAGTCCCTAACGGGACGAAATCCGCACCCGAAGTTTTAAGCGTTGCGGGGCACTAGCCGGCGCGGGCGGCCTTGGCGATGGCGGAGATGTGGGCGGGGGTGGTCCCGCAGCAGCCGCCGATGATATTGGCGCCGGCGGCGATCAGGGCGGGCACCTGGCGTGCCATGTCCTCCGGGGTTTCCGGAAAGACGTCGGCACCGTTGACATTCTTGGGCAGGCCGGCGTTGGCATGCACCAGGATCGGGGTTGCGGGGCAGGCGGCGCGCATTTCCCTGACAATCGTCAGCATGCGCTCGATGCCGTTGCCGCAGTTGGTGCCGATGATGTCGGCGCCGGCATCCACGCAGGCGGTGGCGGCGGCGGCCGGAGAGACGCCCATCATGGTGCGGAATTCGCCCGACTGGGTCAGTTCAAAGGAGAAGGTGCAGATGACTTCCAGCCGGGTGTTTTCCTTGGCCGCCCTGATGGCCAGCACCGCCTCGTCAATGGCGCTCATGGTCTCGATGCAGACCGCGTCGGCGCCGCCTTTCTCCAGCGCCACCGCCTGTTCGGCGAAGGCGTCGGACAATTCCTGTTCGGTGACATCCTCCATGACCAGCAGCTTGCCGGTCGGGCCGACGGAGGCGATGACCCATACCCGGTCGCCGGCGGCACGCCGGGAAATCCGGGCGGCCTGCTCATTGAGCTCCGCCGTCCGGGCGGCCAGGCCGTAGTGCTCAAGCTTGAAGCGGGTGCCGCCGAAACTGTCGGACTCGATCATGTCCGCCCCGGCATCCACGTAGTCTTTGGCCACGGCATACACGTCGTCCGGGCGCTCGGCACACCACAACTCGGGGCATTCGCCGGGCGCCAGCCCCTTCTTTTGGAGAAAGGTGCCCCACGCCCCGTCCGAGACGAGGATTTTGCCGTTCTTCACCGTTTCCGTGATTGATTTCCTGCTCATGCCGCCCTCTCTTCGCTGGTCTCTGTTTGGCGCAAGGTCATAGTGCCACACCATAACCGTTTTTCCCGCCAACCGGAAACGGCGAAAAGAAAAAGGCCTGCCCGCCGGTGTTTTGCGGCACCGGCGGCGGCCTGGTTGAGCGCCTTGCCGCCGTTCGTTCAGTGACGGCGGGGGGAAAACGGGGCAAGTGGCGGTCAGGCAATGAGCTTGTTGGCCAGATCCACCGCCGAGGCGGCGTCGGCGGAGTAGCCGTCGGCGCCGATTTCGTCGGCAAAGCTCTGGGTCAGGGGGGCCCCGCCGACCATGGTCTTGACCTTTCCCTTGAGGCCGGCGTCCTTGACGGCGTCCACGGTGGCCTTCATCGCCCCCATGGTGGTGGTCAGCAGGGCGCTCATGCCGATGAGCTGGGCGTTGTGCGTCTTCGCCGCTTCAACGAACTTGGCCGCGTCCACATTGACCCCCAGGTCGACCACGTTGTAGCCGGCGCCTTCGAGCATCATGCACACCAGGTTCTTGCCAATGTCGTGCAGGTCGCCCTTGACCGTGCCCACGCAGACCGTTGCCTTGGCCTTGACCCCGGCCGCCTTCAGCAGCGGCTTCAGCAGGGCCATGCCGGAATTCATGGCGCGGGCGGCGATCAGCACTTCGGGCACATAAAATTCATTGGCCTTGAACTTGGTGCCGACCACGTTCATGCCGGCGATCAGTCCCTCGTCGAGAATCTGCTTCACGGGCACGCCGGCGGCGATGGCCTTTTCCACCAGTTCCTTGACCACCGGCGCCTTGCCCTTGATGACATGTTCGGCGATCTGCGTGAGGATTTCGTTGGCCATGATGAGGATTCCTTATTGGCTGTCGGGGGGAGGGTTGCGGTGCTTGGCTGGCGGCGTCCATGGCCGCCGGCCTAAAGTTTTGGGTTTCCAGTAAAAATACCAATTATTTTTTATTGTGCCAGTAAAACAGGGTTTATTTTTGGTAAAATTAGGCAATATTACACCGGAAGTTGCGTCCCGGTACTCACGCTTGGGGGCCGGAAAACGTCGCCAAACGCCGGTGTGGGGTGATGCATGATGAATTCAGGAGTGCGCGGGGGGACGGTCGCCGGAGCGCCGCGAAGCGGGCGGCTGGAAGCCGATATGGAAGGGCGCATCCGCAGCGTGCTGGCCGAGCTGGGGCGCTTCTCCGGCATCGGCGGCCTGTACTTTGCCTTTGACCAGCGGCAGATGCCGCTGGAAGGGGAGGGGGTCTGCCGTTTCTGCTCGGGCTGCCTGCGGCACGCCAGGGCCGGCGGCTTGTGCCAAAGCCACGTCAACACCGCGGCGGTGCAGGGGTTTGCCATCGGCGACGCCTGGTATTGCCGCTGTTGGCTGGGAGTGGACTGTTTTGTGGTGCCGGTGGCGCCGGCGAACGAGATCATCGGGGCCATCGAGGTGGGCGGTTTTTTTAGTCCCGGGGAGGGGGAGGCGGCCCAGGGCAAGATTCTCAGCCGGCTGGCCGGACTGGACAGCGGCGGGCTGGCGGAACAATTTGTGAGCGCCCTGCAGGGGATGCGCGAACTGGAATTCCGCCAGGTCCGTGCGGCCGCCGGGTTTGTGCTGGACGCCACCTTTGCCAAGGGGCTCAACCCGCCGGCGCTGTTTGCCATGCGGCAGAAGATCTTCCAGCAGCAGCAACGGCTGACCCGCCGGCTTCGGGACGCTTCGGGGGGGGCGGGCGACGCCGCGGCGCCGCCGCGGCTGTTCGGGGCGTTGGAGGCGCTGGCCGCCGCCCCCGCCGTGCCCGGGCAGGAGGGCCCGGTGCGCCAGGCCATGGATAATTTCCTCACCAGCCTGCTGCTGGATGCCGGCGGCGACCTGGCCCGGCTCAAGGCCGGCTTGCTGCTGCTGTTCGGGCTGATGGCCCGGCGCCAGGCGGAACGGGGGGGCGGCTGGCCGGTGGTCATGGGGCGGGTGGAGGAAAAACTGTTGGAATTGGAAACCCTGGACGATCCGGAGTCGCTCTGTTTCTGGGCGGAGACACTGGTGTTGCCGGAACCCGTTCCGGCCGCCGCCAAACCGGCGCCGGCGAAGCTGCTGTCGGACCGGGTGCATGCGTGGCTGCGCCAGCATTATGCCGGCAAACGGCTGCTGGATGACGCCGCCGCCGCCCTGGGCGCCAGCCGTTCCAGCCTTATCCACAAACTGAAAAAGGAGACCGGCAAGACGTTCGGCGACCTGGTGGTGACGGTGCGCCTGAGCGAGGCCAAACGGCTGCTCGCCTTCACTTCGCTGTCGGTCGGCGAGGTGTGCCGCCGCTGCGGTTTCCGCGACCAAAGCTATTTCACCAAGGTGTTCCGGCGCGAGATCAACCTGACCCCGCGCGAGTTCCGCCGGCTGCTCACCGAGAGCCAGGGGCAGTCTCCGGAGCTGGTTTCATGAAGGTCGTGTGAGTTCAGCCTTCAGGCGGTCTTCGGAGTGCGGCGGCGGATCATGCTTGGGCGAACGCCGCGCTGGCCCGTTCAACAAAGGCGCGGAGCCGTTCCGGGCATTTGGCACCGGTGGCGGGGTTTTCCACGCCGGTGTGGACGTCCACGCCGGCGGGCCGCACGGTGCGGATCGCCGCGGCCACGTTGTCCGGGGTCAGGCCGCCGGCCAGGATGAGCGGTTTCCGGGTGGCGCCGGCCAGCGTCCGGCTGAGCCGCCAGTCGTGGGTTTTGCCGGTGGCGCCGGAGGCGCCGGTGGCGGGGTCGAAGGTGTCGGTGATGAAGGCGTCGGCCCACGGTTCGAGGCGGTGCAGTTCGTCGAGCGGCGGCGCGTCCTGCCCGGGCCGCAGCACCAGGCTTTTGATCAGGGCCAGCTCCGGCGCGGCGGCGCGCAGGGCCGCCAGTTCGGCCGGCGCGATGGCGCCGTGCAGTTGGATGGCGCGGGCACCGAGGAAGCGGGCGAGTTCCAGTGCGGTCTCCGCCCGGTCCAGATAGGTGATGAGCACCGGCACGGCCTCGGGGGGCAGGGTGCGGATGAGGGCGGCGGCAGCCTCCTCCGTCTGATCCGGCGCATGCACCGCCAGGCGCAACGGAAACCCCAGCCAGCGGACGCCGCTGTCCAGGATCAGCCGCGCCTCGGCCGCATCGCGGACCCCGGCGACCTGGATGAATCCGGGAAGAATGGGGGGAGGTGGAGGCATGGCATACCATAAATCACGGACACAACGGACACAACGGACACAACGGACAGAACGGAACGGTTGGCACCGGCCCCCTTTGGCATGTATTCCTGAATCGTTCCGGTTGGGGCGCCACCCGGCACTCGGCACCCGCCTTGGCCCGCGACCCTCCACTCGGCCGTGCCCGCCTGCCCAGTTCCGTTGTGTCCGTTGTGTCCGTTGTGTCCGTTGTGTCCGTTGATATATTGCCCTCTCATTATGCCTTCAATGAAAAAGACCGACCCCGACCTGCATGTGGTGACCTGCCGGCTTCCCAAGGACGTCGCCGATGTTTTTGCGGAGTTCGCCGCCGCGCATGACTTGGACTGGGCGGCGGAGGAACGTCCCGGCCGCCCGGACCTGGAGGCGCGGGTGTTTGCCGACACCCCCGACGCGGCGCTGGCCAACCGGGCCATGATTGAGGCGGAACTTCCAAGCTGGCTGGAGCCCGGCCAGGCGCTGCTGGCCCCGCCGGAGCTCGGCACGCTGGCGCGCGAGGATTGGTCCGAGACCTGGAAACAGTATTTCCACACCCTGCGCGTCAGCGACCGGCTGGTGATCAAGCCGACGTGGGAGACCTATGCGACCCGGCCGGGGGACGTGGTGCTGGAGCTGGATCCGGGCATGAGTTTCGGCACTGGCCGGCATGGCACGACCCGCGCCTGCCTGGAGTTCCTGGACCAGTACAGCCGGGGCCTGGAAGGGCAGCCGTTTCTCGATGTCGGCACCGGCTCGGGCATCCTGGCCATGGCGGCGTGCCGGCTGGGGCTGGCCCCGGTGGCGGCCTGCGACAATGATCCGCAGGCGGCGGCCATCGCCCGCGAAAACCTGCGGCAGGCCGGCCTGGGCGGCGTGACCGTGACCGCGGCGGCCCTGGAAGCATGGCAGCCGCCGATGCTGGGCCGCATCGTGGCCGCCAACATCCTGGCGCCGGTGCTGCTGGAGCATGCGGAGCGGATCCGCGGCTGGCTGGCGCCGGAGGCGCCCAGCTACCTGCTGCTGTCCGGCATCCTCACCGAGCAGTATCCCGCCGTTTTGGAACGTTACCAGGCGCTCGGCCTGCGTGAGTGCGCCCGGCGCACCCTCGACGAATGGACCAGTGGCTGCTTCACGCCCTGCTAAGGTGTTGCCATGCCGGAAGCATTGATCCAGCGGGATGACGAGGCGTTCATGGCCCTGGCCTTGCGCCAGGCGGAGCAGGCCGGCGAGGCCGGCGAGGTGCCGGTCGGCGCGGTGGCGGTGGCCGGCGGCCGGGTGATCGCCCGCGCCCACAACCAGGTGGAACTGCTCAAGGACGGCACGGCGCATGCCGAAATGCTGGCGCTGACCCAGGCGGCGGCGGCAGTGGGCGGCTGGCGGCTGAACGAGGTCACCCTTTACGTCACCAAGGAGCCGTGCGTGATGTGCGCCGGGGCCATGGTCAACACCCGTCTAGGCCGCCTGGTTTTCGGCTGTCCGGATCCCCGCTGCGGCGCCGCCGGCAGCGTGCTGACGCTGACCAGCCAGCCCGGCATGCTGCACAGCGTTCCGGTCACCGGCGGGGTGCTCACCGAGCGGTGCCTGGAACTCCTCCAGCAGTTCTTCCGCCGCCGCCGCCTGGAAGCCCGGGCGACGGAGTAGCCGGCCGCTGATGACTGTCACGCGGCTCCCTCGTCCCTTGGCTTAAGCACACCTTCACCAAGCACCGGAAATCACCATGACGCCTTCATCTGCCCCGGCTGAACTGCTGTTTGCCGAATATGCCCCGGTCAATCTGGAGCCCAAGAACACCATTGGCGCCAAATGGGAACGGCTGCTGGACACGCTGGACCTGGCCGCCGTGGTCAAGGGCCGGCGGACGGCGGTCAAGATGCATTTCGGGGGCGGCTACGGGTTCAGCACCATCCACCCCTTCTTTGCCCGCAAGCTGGTGGAAAAGGTGAAGGCGGCCGGGGCGGCGGAGGTGTTTGCCACCGACTCGGCCGGGGCGGTGCGCGAGGCGGCAACCCGCGGCTACACGGCGGAGACGCTGGGGTGCCAGCTGGTGCCGGTCTCGGGCACGGCGGACCGTTATGCCTATGTCCGGCCGCTGGCCGCGCCGTTCAAAAAACTCAAGGAGATCCAGGTGGCCGGCGAGATCGCCGACGCCGAGGCGCTGATCGACTTCAGCCATGTCAAGGCGCACGGGGCCTGCGGTTTCGGCGGCGCGGCCAAAAATCTGGCCATGGGCTGCGTCATCCAGCAGACCAAGCGCGACCTGCACAGCCTGGAGGGCGGCCTGGTTTGGGACGAGGCCGCCTGCACCCGCTGCCGGGCCTGCCTCGAGAACTGCCCCAACCAGGCCATCTCACTCAAGAACAACAAGATCGAGGTTTTCTTCCACAACTGCAAGTACTGTCAACACTGCTCCCTGATCTGCCCGCACCAGGCGATCCGCATTGAAGGTGGCGGTTTCCGCGACTTCCAGCAGGGCATGGCGCTGGCCACGGCGGCCGTGCTGGAGCCGTTCCGCCGGGAAAACCGGGCGCTGTTCATCAATGTCCTGATGGACATCACGGTGTTTTGCGACTGCTGGGGCATGACCACTCCGGCCCTGGTGCCCGACATCGGCATCCTGGCGGGGCGCGACATCGTGGCCGTCGAGCAGGCGTCCCTGGACCTGATCCACACCGAGGATCTCATTCCCGGCTCCCTGCCCAAGGGCTGGAAGCTCCATCCCGGCAACCACCTGTTCGAGCGCATCCACGCCAAGGATCCCTACGCCGGCGTCAACGCCCTGGCCGACTGCGGCCTCGGCCGTCCCGAGTACGTCCG
>JBAZJM010000179.1:0-9351 GCA_041651315.1 Lentisphaeria bacterium
CCTTGAACACCGACAGGTCGTGCTTGTACCAGGGGGCGGTGGGCGGCTCCATGCCAGGGTCGATGAGCAGGTCGAAGCTGGTGTCGCCGGAAATCGCCGCCAGGGTGCCGGTGGTGTAGGGGCGGATGAGTTGCCGGATGGTGAGGTTGCGGAGGCGGACATTGTTGCAGTTGCCCACCTTGATGGCCGCCCCGAAGACATACGGGGTGACGAGTTCGGTGCCCGCCTCGCCGGCGATCAGCAGGTTGCTCAGGCCGTCCAGCACCAAGGCGTCGCCCAGCATGGCGCCCTGGGGATGGGCGGGTGAGTAGGGCTGGCTGGCCGGGTCGTGCTTGACCAGGTATTTCCCCTTGGGCAGGAACACCATGCGCCGGGTGCTGTTCGGGGCGGCCGCGGCGGCAATGGCTTTCCGGAGGGCGGGGCCGTCGTCGGTGACGCCGTCGCCGCGGGCGCCGAAATCGCGGACGTTGTGCCGGCCGCCGGCCTGGAGGTCCGGCGCTTTCCGGACAAAGGCGACTTCCACCGCGATCCGGTCGAGGAGGTAGCGGAAGTCGTCCAGTTCGCTGCGCGCCCGCCGGGGGTTGGCCGCGAGGTCGCTCTGGATGCACTCACCGAGCCGGGCCAGGATCACCCCCTGCTGGTTCAGCCAGTCGGCGAAATCGGGGTCCTTGGCCTTCAGTTCCGGGGCGGCGGCACACAGGGTGCGGCTTTCCCGCAACATCGCCTCCCGTTGCGCCTCAAGCGGGTTTTGCTCGGCGGCGAAACCGGAGCTGCCGGCGAGGGCGAGGAGGAGGCCGCAGAGGAGCCGGTTGAGCAGGGATGGCATCAGGGCGTTCCTCGCCGGGGTTATTGCGCCGACCATTGGATGTCCGTTCCGGAAGTGGGGCAGCCGGAGCCGTCCCGGTAAATGGTGTTGTAGCTTTTGACGTGGCCGTCCCAAAACAGGAAATTGTCGGTGTACTTGCCATGCCGCCCGTTGCCGTCCGCGCCCTGGATGGCGCCCCACCAGGACATGACGACGTCGGTGTAGTAGCCGTAGCCGGTGACCTGCTCCGCGAGGGCAAAGGTCCGGCTCGGGGCGGCGAGGGCGGCGATGTTGCGCCAGGTCCAGTCGCTGAAGGAGGTGAAGCCCCCGGTGTTCATGTGGATCTGGTCGTTCATGACGTAACTGATCGGAAAGCCGGGCATGCAGTGCTCGGCCGGATTGACCAGGGGGCAGCGGAAGACACCGGGCAAGTTGAGGTCGAACGGCTTGCCGCCGTTGACGTACGGCCACAGGTAGGGGGTCCAGTTGTTGATGCTGCAGTCGAGCCCGCCGCCGTTGTAGACGCCCTGGACGATGGCGCCGTTGAAGTCACTGGTGTACAGGGCAAAGCCCAGGCCGAGCTGCCGCTGGTTGTTCAGACACTGGGTCTTTTTGGCGTTGTCGCGCGCCCGCCCCAGGGACGGCAGCAACATGCTGGCCAAAATGGCGATGATGGCGATCACCACCAGTAGCTCGATCAGCGTAAACGCTGCTCGAACTTGCCTCCGCCCTTCGCCATGGCTCGGGGCTACGGCTGGGCATGCCAGCAGTTCGATGAGGGTGAAATGTTTCATGGGAAATGCCTGGGCGGTAGTGGACCTTAGTGGACTCGGTAGACGGAGTGGACCCGGTGGACCTTGGTACCCGGTGTTCACTGTATTCACCGTGTCCATAGGTGTCCACCAGGTCCGCTCCATTATTCACCCCCGCCGGCGGCGCAGCAGGCACAACCCGCCCAGCGCCAGCAGCGACAGCGCGGCCGGCTCGGGAATGGTGGTGATGGTAGCGGCAGTCAGATCCGACTGCCACCAGCCGGGAGGTGCCTGTTGCGCTCCAAAGTCGCTTCCCCCCCGCCCATCCCAGTTGCGCACCTGTAAAAAGGTATACTGGCTGGTAGGCGAGAATGCCAGGCTGGTCGAACCGAAAGCCGCGTTCAAAGACTCTTTATTGAAAAACACCTCGGTGGCGGTCGCCGCGGAGGTCCCGGCGTACACCGTAAGGGTGGCCGCGCCTTGGGCATTAATCATTCCCCAATAAGTCAGGTCCACTTGGGTGATAAACTGGCCGACCGGCGCCGTCCATTGCGCTCCCGCCCAATGGGTGCCGGGGACCGAGGTGTTGGAACTGGCGTTTTGCACCTGGATTTGATTGCTCTCGTTGGTGCGTACCACCAGCCAGCCGGAAATTCCCGTCGCCGTCCAACTGGTGTACCAGTTGCTGACGGAACTGTCGTAGGTGAAGATGGCGGCCTGGCTGACGGTGGTGGCGAGGCCGGTGGCCAGCAGGGCGGTGGCCAGGATCGGTCGGGTGATGGCGTGTGTCATGGGCGTGGCTCCTTGGGTTGGGGATGGTTGAGGCACTTGTATAAACTAAAAACTATATGCACTATAAACTGTATATGTTGGGTTGGCAAGTGGGGCGCGGCAACAGGGGAGGGGCGGGCTGGAGTTCAGGGGGCCTAGGGGAATGATGGGACCTATAGGACCGATGAAGGACACTGGCCGGCGGGGTGTGCGGCATCCTGGGCGGGCGGAATTGCCTTCAGCTCACAGCCTAAACCGCCGCCGGGCAAAAAAACGGCAATAACCGGTGGCGTTGGCCTAAACTTCAAAATAGCGGCGCGTTGGCCCGATACAGCGAGCGGAACCGTTGCACCCCGGCGCGATAGCAATCAAAGGTGCGAGGGTTGGGCTGGACCGGTTCCGCCTCATAGCGGACGATGGCGTCGCACGCCGTGTCCAGCGCGGGGTAGACGCCCACGGCGACCATGGCGCAGATGGCGGCCCCCGCGGCGGCTTCCTCGCGCATCGCCGAGGTGTGGACCGGGCGCTCGAACACGTCCGCCATGATCTGCCGCCACAGCGCCGACTGCGCGCCGCCGCCCGACATGACCAGCCGTTGGACGGGCAACCCCAGTTGCGTCATGACGTCCATGGCGTCGTGGAGCGAAAAGGCCACCCCCTCGAGCACGGCGCGGACCATGTCGTATTTGCCGTGGGCCGGCGTCAGCCCGAAAAACAGCCCCCGTGCCGCCGGGTTCAGGTGCGGCGTGCGTTCGCCGGTCAGATAGGGCAGAAAGATCAGCCCCCCGCATCCCGGTTTCACCTGCGCCGCGCCGGCATCCAATTGCTTCAGATCCCGTTCGCCCAGGACCTGGCCGGCAAACCAGTTCAAGGCCAGCGCTGCGTTGAGCGTGGCGCCCATCACGTACCAGCGGTCGCGGGGTGCGTGGCAGAAAGTATGGGTGCGCAGGAGCGGGTCATAAACGGGCGTCTTGACGGGGAGCAGGATTTGTCCGCCGGTGCCGATGGTGACCGAGGCGTCGCCCGGATGCAATATGCCGTTGCCCACCGCCTGCATCGGTTGGTCTCCCCCGCCGAACGCCACCGGTGTTCCGGGCTTGAGGCCCAGTTCCCGCGCCGCCCGGCGGCTGAGACGGCCCGCCAATTCGGCGGGGGAGTGCGCGACGGCCGGCAGGATCGACCGGTCCACGTCCAGCGCGCGCAGCATCTCCGTGCTCCACCGGCGCTTGGCGCAGTTGAAGAGCAGCGTCGAACACGCGTCGGTGGGGTCGGTGCCGAGTACACCGGTCAGCCGGTACCGCAGGTAGTCCTTGGGCAGAAGCGCGGTGCGAAGGCGGCCATACAGGTCCGGCCGTTGTTCCCGGAGCCACAAAAGCGATGTGGCTTGAAAACCGGTGGCGATGGGGTTTTGGATCCAGCGTCCCAACTTTTGCGTGCCGACGGCCTGCCACACCCGGCGGCTTTGGGCGGCCGACCGCTGGTCGCACCAGATGATGGCGGGACACAGCAGCTCCTGGTGTGCGTCCAGCGGCACCAGCCCGTGCATCTGTCCCGAAAGACCGATGCTGCGGATGGCGCCCGCGCCTGCCCCCGCGCTGCGCACGGCCTGGGCGGTGGCCTCAACCAGCGCCCGCCACCACAACCCGGGATGCTGCTGGGCATGACCCGGCTCGGGGATGTCGATCGGATAGTCCCGGTAACCCATGCCGGCCAGGGTGCCGTCTTCCCGGAGCAGCACCGCTTTTAAGCCCGTTGTGCCCAGGTCGATTCCCAGATGCAGTGGCAATGTCATTTCCGTGTTTCCACCTCGGGTCCGCGCAAAGCTCAGCCCAGTTCTTCCAACGTGGCGGTCGCCGCCTTCAAGCCGCCCCACATGGCGTAGGCATGCAGTTCGCATTCCCCCGTCTCCGGTTCCAGGCGCAGGGTGAGCGCCCGGCCGCCGGACAGGACCACGTCAAGAATGTCGTCGTAGACCATCAGGTCAATGCCAGTGGGATTGTCCAGCCCCGCGATCCCGGCCAGTTGACAATGCTTTTCGCCGCCGTCTGCATCTTGGTTGGGGCGCAGGGCCTGGACCAGATTTCGTGCAGGATCGAAATCCAGCCGGTATTCGCGGCCGGCGGCAAAGCGCAGCGACAGCCCGTAGAGCGAGTGGTCGCCCGAGGGGGCAAGATTGGCGCGCAGGCGAAACCGGGGAGCCCCCCGGTACAGCGGTGTCTCATTCCGGCCCTGTGGTGCTTGGATGTCCACTTCTGGGACCAGCACGCGCCGGATGGCCGCCGGCAGGATTTCCTCGGCCCATTTCACGCCCAGCGTTCCGTCCGCGTGCTGGCACAGTTCATGGGTAACGATGCAGCCGGCGTAGGTGGGGGGGTGCCGGCACAGAAAGCCGCTCACCAGCCGGCGCCCGTGGAAGTCGGCGGTTTTGGCCACCCTCACCCCGAGGGAGCCCAGCACGTCGTTTGCCGGTTTGATCCACGGGCCGAACGGGTTCCTGGACAGGCGGTAGCGTGCGGTGCCGTAGTTGGAAAAGACCAGATAATACCATCCCCGCCACTCGAAATAGTCGCTGCATTCGGGCTGGTCGGCGTAACCCGGCACCAGAAACGGGTCCCGCTGCGTCCAATGAGCCAGATCGTCGCTGGTCAGGTGGGCGAGGCATCCGTCATGACGCCCTTTGGTTTCCAGCGACGTTGTGACCAGCATGTGATACCGCCCGTCGGCACCCCAAAACACCATCGGGTCGCGCGCGGAAACCGGCTCATAGGGCGCGGTCAGCGCAAGCGAGTCGTGGCTTTTGGTATAGCGCACGCCATCCGGGCTGACGGCATGCGTGAGGCGAGCGGGCGAGCCGTCCGCGGCGCGAACCGCATAAAACGCATAAGTCCTGCCGTCCTTTTTAATCAGCGATCCGGTGCAGATGGAGCCTTCCCACTCTTCGGTGATGCCCACGGCCATCGGGTGGACGGTCCAGTGTTTGAGGTCGCCGGAGGAAATCTGCGCCCACTGGTGGGCGCCCAGGCCGGCCTTGCTGCGGTGGCCGCGCCGGTCAAACAGATAATACAGGCAGTAACGGCCATCCCGCGAAAACGGCATGCAGTCTCCCGCGCCGGTGTTGTGTCCTGGCGGCCGAAAGAACTGCATCGGCCCGTACATGCTGGTTTCTGCATCGTCCGTTGTTGCAGAAGGGGCATCAAAGGAGAACCCTGTTATGCCTGCACCGTGTTTGACCCGCCACTGGCCGTCCGGTAGTGCGCCCAGCGGCCACTCTTCGTCGGTCAGCCGGCCATTCGCATACATCCGGACGGCGTAGTTTAGCCATTCGCTCCGCCATTCGCCGGCGGCAAAGGGGGTTTCCAGCGTGAAATCAAAAAGTTGCCCTTTTTTAAACCGTCCCTCCGCCCCGTTCCATTGCGTGTGGAAGGTCAACCGGAGTTGCGTACCGTCACGCCGGAGGGAAAGTACCGGGCCACTTCCGCCGTCAATGCGGAGCAGCTCACCGTCCGGTGCGTTGGCGTCGAGTGTCGCGCGGGCCGCCCAAGCGCCCTTGGGGGCATCGGCGGAATAAACGGTTGCCGGTTTCATGGGAATGGCCTTTGGGTCTGTTCGTCGTGACGCGGGGAAGGGCGGCACCGCCATGGATGCATGCTGGTTCCGACTATATGCCGGTTCCGGTGCCCCCGCTATGAAAAAATCGCGATAAAAGTTATATTTTTGAGACAAAATCAATTAATTCATTGACATAATAGGTATACTTCGGTGGTAGGCATACCACAGTGGCCAACGGAGACATGCCATGACTTCCAGCGCCATCATTCATGTCGAACCGCGGGACTTCCGCCATCTTCCCCATCCACGGATTACCCAGACGATCCGGAGTGCCGGTGCGGAATTTTCCATCGTCTGTGACTTTCTCTGTCCGTCGCCGTCCTTTTGGCGGGAGACCCGGACGTATCGCCATCCTTCGCCGCCATTTGCCCGGATATTCGCCCTTGAGAGCGGTTCCGTGATTTTGGAAACCGGTGACGGTGTCCGCACGTTGGTCCCGCACAGGATTTACCTGTTGCCGCCGGAACGCCCCTTTGAAGCCACCTATCGCCGGGGAACAAAAATCACGGCGTTTCATGTTTACATCGGCGACCGTTTTGGCTTTCCATTGGGACGCGATTTGGATGGGATTCCGGAGATTCGCGACCGCCGGATATTTGACGCGGTGATCGCTGCCGTGGAAAGCGGCGAGGAACCCGTGTGGCAGGCGGCCGCCTTCCAAACGGTAACCATCTTTTGCCGGCCGTTGTTTCCCAAGCTTGAACAACGGGCCAGGATGAGTCCGGTTCTCAAGAAAGTGGTTGACATCATTGCCGCGATGCCGCCGGGGAAATTGCGGGTTGCGACGATCGCGGAAGAAATGCACACTTCCCGGGCGGCCCTTTCCAAAAGTTTCGAACGGCAGTTTAAAATCCCTTTGAAGAGATATATCCGGGACACGGCGGTTCACGCGGCGAAAAAGTTCTTGCTGAATGCGGACATGACGGTGGCCGAGGTCGCTTGCCGCCTCGGTTACAAGGAGCCCTCCTATTTTCAGCGGGTTTTCAAACAATGCGTGGGCATGACGCCGTTTACGTACCGTCGAAAACACCGGTTTCCAGCGTCCTGATGATCCGTTTCTGGCCGTTCTTCCGATGCTGCCCGTGGAGGGCAGCATGCCCGATTCATTTTGGCCGGGCGGCGGCAAGGCCGGCGCGGTAGGCGGCTTCCAGGTCGGCGACCATGCGGCGCCAGTCGAAGCGCGCGACGGCCAGGGCGCGGCCGGCGGCGCCCATGGCGCGGGCCGGTTGCGGACTCCGCAGCAGGGCGAGCAGGGCGGCGGCGACCGCCGTGGCGTCGCCGACCGGGCAGAGCCGGCCGGTCTCGCCGTCGCGGATGACCTCGGGGGTGCCGTCAAGCGGGTAGCCGACGGCGGGCAGGCCGGCGGCGAAGGCTTGGATGACCGCGCGCGGAAGTCCTTCGCGGAGAGACAGGTGGGCCACCATGTCCATTTGTGCCACATAGCGCGGCACCTCGGCCGGCGAGACCAGGCCGGCGAAGACGATGCGGTCGCGGATGCCGAGCCGGACGGCCTGGGCTTCCAGAGCGGGACGCAGGAGGCCGTCACCAACCAGCAGGAAGCGGGTTTCGGGTACCTCGCGGAGGACCTGGGCGGCGGCGGCCAGCAGGCAGTCGTGCCCCTTGAGCTCGAACAGGCGGGCGATCTTGCCCACCACGGGGGCGTGCTCGGGGATGCCGAGCTGGCGGCGCAGCTCCGGGTCGCGGCGGCCGGCGAGGTACGGTTCCAGTTCCATGCCGCTGTAGACGACCTGGTACTTGGCGGCCGGGGCGACGCCGGCGGCGACGCACTGGTCGACCATGGCCTGGCAGACGGCGAAGATGCGGTCCGCGGCACGGGCGGCCCGGCGTTCGGCGAGGATGAACAGGCGGTTGCGCCACCAGCGCTCGTGGGCGTGGAACGCCTGGCCGTGGACGGTATGCACCACCAGCGGCACGCCGGCGCGGCGCGCCGCCAGCCGGCCCAGGATGCCGGCCTTGGAGGAATGGGTGTGGACGACGTCGAAGCGCTGCTCGCGGAAGAAGCGGACGAGCCGGCGGTAGGCCAGGGCGTCGTGCCACGGCCGCACCTCGCGGATCAGGTGCGGGATTTCGGCGACGGTGACGCCCGGCGCGGCCATGCGGTCAAGCAGGCGCCCCTCGGGACCGGGGCTCGGGCCGGTGGCCAGGGTCACGGCGTGGCCGTCGGCCGCCTGGCCGCGGGCGCTCAGCAGGGTGTTCTCCTGCGCCCCGCCGACAATCATGCGGGTGATCAGATGGCAGATGCGCAACGGTTGGTCCGGCATGGGGAAACCGTATCTCCCGCCCGGGCGCAATCAAATCGGGAAACGTGATCGGTAAAACGTGACTCGTGAAACGTGACTCGTGAGGCGTGACTCGTAATACGTGACCAGTGATTCAATCAAAGACCGCACTCCGAAGACAGCCGGAAGGCTGGACTCCAACATGGGGCGCAGGTCGTTTGAGTTCACGCTTTAGCGTGTGGGAGAGCAGCCACACCGGCCTCCGGTTTCATCGTTTTTCCTGATCCGACACCGCGGACCCCGCCGCTTTTTTGAACAGAAGGACGGAACGATAGCGAAGGCTGGATTATCCTGAGGCGGGAGCCTCCCTCGGAGTGCCAGCGGATTCGACGCCGCCCTGGTATTCGCTTCTCTCTCATTCCACCCCGAGCGGCCGTCGCAGCCGGCCGAAATGAAACTCGCCACCCAACTTTGCTAACTTCGCGTCATTGACTGGCAACGTGGAATTAACGGTATATTGAACAGTTTTTGGACCGCGCCCCTGGAAACGCCGATGGAAAAGTTGATGACTCCAGCCGATGTGATTTGGAACACGCCCAGTGCGGATTCCACGGGGTCGATGCCGCTGGGCAACGGCGATCTCGGGCTGAACGTCTGGGCGCAGGCGGACGGCCGTCTCCGTTGCTATCTCGGCAAGACCGATGCCTGGGACGAACTGGGGCGCCTGGTCAAAGTCGGCGCGTTCGATCTGTCATTTTCGCCCAACCCTTTTGCGGCCGGCGCCGGGTTTAGCCAAACCCTGGTTACCGCGGCCGGCTGCATCGAGATCCGCGGGGCCGGCGGTTTTTACGCCAAGGTCTGGGTTGACGCCCATTCCTCAACGGTGGTCATCGAAGGGCGTTCCCGGACGCCGCTCCAAGTCACGGTGGAATTGAACGTGTGGCGGCGGGCGCCCCGGTTGCTTGACCCCAAGGAAAACAATGGCGCCATCGGGCTGCGCGCGGAAAGCGAAAGCCAGGGCATCGGCCCGGACACGGTCGCCGAGATCGGCCCGGACGTCATTGCCTGGTTCCACCGCAATACCTCTTCGGTCTGGCCGTCGACCCTTGACCACCAGGCGCTCGGTTTCCTGAAGGAGTCGCAGACCGATCCGTTGCTGCACCGGACCTTTGGC
>JBAZJM010000180.1:0-9329 GCA_041651315.1 Lentisphaeria bacterium
TCCCTGCAACGGCGGCCATCCGGCGTCACCGTGCGGCTGGTCACCGCCGGACGCTGGACGGTCACCATGTCCGGCGGCAAACATCCGGCCAAAGTCGGCGACCTGTTCCTGGCCCTGCCCGGCGTCCCCATTGAATTCCGTCACGACGCCCCTGCGGAGACGTGGGAATGGCATGAACTGCAATTCAGCGGCGAGGCGGCCACCCGGTTTGTCCAGGAGTTCGGGCTCAGCGAAGCGCGGCCGGTGGCCACCCCGCGGAACCCCGCCGCCGCCCGGCGCATCTTCCAGCGGCTGCACCGGCTGTTGGGCAGCCCGGAACGCCAGCCCGCCGCGGTCATCGCCTGGGTGTTCCGGCTGATCCAGGCCTGTGGGCGGGCAGCGCCAGCGGCCGCGGAACCGGATCCGGCACGTCACCTGGTGGCGCGGGCCATGACCCTGCTGGAAACCGCCCCGGCCAATCCGTGGAACGTCAATGCGTTTGCCGGCCGGCTTGGGGTGGACCGGACCACCTTGGGGCGGGCCTTCCGGCGGGTCACCGGCAAGGGACCCCATGCGTGCCTTGACCATTACCGGCTGGGACAGGCGAAAGAGTTGTTGAAGCATACCGACCATTCCGTGGCCGAAACCGCCCAGGCGGTGGGGATGGGCGACGCGAAATATTTCATCAGTTGGTTCAAGAAAAAGGCAGGGGCGCCGCCCGCCCGGTGGCGTCGGCGCCATTTAAGGAACGCCGCCGGCCGCGAAACACAGACGCGGACTTACACGGACGCAAGGACGCCAGCGCGCGAAGGCGGCCAAGCGCCCCCGATCCCGTCCGCGGGCGTCCGTGTCTGTACCGTATAGGTCCGGGTACAACGCCAGCTGCCATCCGGGTTTGACAGCCGGGGTGCCCCTGCTACATTGGCGTTGGTATACCAAGAATGCCATTGGATCCACCCGAGATGAACAGCCCCGCCATCGACGGCCCCCGCGCCTGCACCCCGGCCGAACGGCCCGAGGTCGTCGCCCTGGTCGACCAGGCGATGCGCCAGGGCATCTGGATGCTCGACCACAGTTGATCCGCACATCGGCACTAGCGCCGCAGGAAACCTGTTTATGACCACGCCATCCGGTTTAATCTTAAATGAGGACAGCAGCCACTTCTTCACCTCCCGCAGCGCCCGGGAGATGACGCGGGAAGGGCTCCTGGCGTTGGTCGACCCGTACGCTGGCACCCAGGTCACCCACCTCTTTCTTAATCCCAACAGCCAGCGCACCAGCTACCGCAGCCAAGTCTGGGATCCCATTTGGGAACACGGCAGGCAAAACCCGCCCGCGGACGACGGCGGCAAGCGCTGGTGCGCCAACGCCCGGCGGCTCGACGAACAAGGGCTTGATCCCTATGCCGTCTGGATCGCCCGCGCCCGCGAAAAAGGCATTTCCCCCTGGATCTCCATGCGCATGAACGATGTGCACGACGTGGGCGACCCGGCCAGTTACATCCACAGTTCCTTCTGGGCCGGACATCCGGAACTGCGCCGGGGGCAAAAGATCCATTTTAACTGGGCGGACATCGCCTTTGACTACGGCCAGCCGGCGGTCCGCGACTACCATATGAAGCTGATCCGGGAATACTTCGACCGCTACGACTTTGACGGCCTGGAGCTCGACTGGATGCGCTTCGGCTATCATTTCCGCCCCGGCCACGAGGCGGCGGGCAACCGCCTCCTCACCGGGTTCATCCGCGATGTCCGCACCCTGGCGGAGGCCCACGCCAAGCGCCGCGGCCATCCGATCAAGATCGGCGTGCGCGTGCCGTCGCGCCCCCGCACCGCGGAAGCGCTCGGCCTCGATCCCGTGCCGTGGGCCAAGGCGGGGCTGATCGACCTGGTGGTGGTCACGCCGTTTTGGGCCACCATTGAGTTCGACATGCCGGTCGAACACTGGAAGCTGCTGCTGGCGGGCACCGGCGTGACCCTGGCCGCCGGCCTGGAGATTAACCTCCGCCCTACGCCCAAGGTGTGGCCGAAATACCCGAACAATATGTCCAATTCGGCGGAGACGGTGTTTGGCGCCGCCACCGCCCTGCTCGACCGCGGTGCCGACCAGATCTATCTGTTCAATTACATGGACAGCGAGACCACGGTCGACAACCCGGCCGATTACCCCGAAATCCTGCATCACGCCGGGGCGCTCAACACCCTGGCCGGCCAGGTCCGGCGGCACGTCGTGACCTATCCCGACACCCTGCCGTACGGCGATCCGCCGGGCTATGTCCTGCCGGCGGACACCAAGGAGAACTGTCCGGTCCGCTTCCGGGTTCACGTCGGCGCCAAGCCGGCGGCCGGCACCGCCCAGGTCGTCCTCGGCCTCGGCGAGGAGGGGCTCATGGATGCCGCCGCCCTCACCGTCAAAGTGAACGACGAAGCCTGCGCGCCGAGCGCCGTGCCCGCGCCGAAACCGATCCATCCCATGGCCCGCCAAGCCGCCGTGTTCGACATCCCGTGGGACGCGCTCAGCGGCCAATACAACCTAATCGAGGTCATGGGAATGCAGGACAAACCGCACCAGCTCGTCTGGGTCGAAATCCGCATCGTTCCGCGTCATTCAGGTGAATAGACTGTAGGCGGTTAGGCTGTAGTAAGAAATCAGACGTTAGGAGCCCCCCTTAGATGAGCACTTCACCCGGCCTGATTCTCAACGAGGATGACAGTCATTTCTACTTTTCCCGCACGGAAAAGGAGATGACGTTGGCGGGGCTCCAGGCGCTGGTCGACCAGTACGCCGGCACCCAGGTCACCCACCTGTTCTTCAACCCCAACTGTCAGCGGACCAGCTACCGCAGCCAGGTGTGGGAGCCGATCTGGGAACACGGCAAACAAAACCCGCCCGAAGACGACGGCGGCAAACGCTGGTGCGCCAACGCCCGGCTGCTCGACGAACGGGGGCTCGACCCCTACGCCATCTGGACCGCTCGCGCCCGCGAAAAGGGCATTTCCCCCTGGATTTCGATGCGGATGAACGACGTGCACAGCGTGGGCGAACCGGCCCATTTCATCCACAGTTCTTTCTGGGCCGACCATCCGGAACTGCGCCGGGGCCAGAAGATCCAAACCACCTGGGCGGACATTGCCTTTGACTATGGCCAACCGGCCGTCCGTGAGTACCACATGCAGCTGATCCGGGAGTACTTCGACCGTTACGACTTCGACGGTTTGGAGCTCGACTGGATGCGTTTCGGCTATCATTTCCGCCCCGGCCACGAGGCGGCGGGCAATCGCCTCCTCACCGGGTTCCTCCGCGACGTCCGCACCCTGGCGGACGCCCACGCCAAGCGCCGCGGCCATCCGATCAAGATCGGCGTGCGCGTGCCCTCGCGTCCCCGCACCGCGGAGGCGCTCGGGCTCGATCCCGTGCCGTGGGCCAAGGCGGGGCTGATCGACCAGGTGGTGGTCACGCCGTTCTGGGCCACCTGCGAGTTCGACATGCCGATCGAGCATTGGAAGCTGCTGCTGGCGGGCACCGGCGTGACCCTGGCCGCCGGCCTGGAGATCTGCCTTCGCCCCACGCCCAAGGTGTGGCCCAAATACGCGGACAACATAACCACCACAGCTGAAATGGTGTTTGCCGCCGCCGCCACCCTGTTCGACCGCGGCGCCGACCAGATTTACCTGTTCAACTACATGGACAGCCAGACCACGGTCGACGACCCGGCCGATTATCCGAAGATCCTGCACCATGCCGGCGCGCTCAACACGTTGGCCGGCCAAGTCCGGCGGCACGTTGTGACCTATCCCGACACCCTGCCGTACGGCGACCCGCCGGGCTATGTCCTGCCGGCCGACACCAAGGAGAACCAGCCGGCACGGTTCCGTATCCACATCGGCGCCAAGCCGGCGGCCGGCACCGCCCAGGTCGTTATCGGCCTCGGTGAGGAGGGGCTCCTAGATGTGACGGCGCTCGCGGTCAAGGTGAATGACGAAGCCTGCGCACCGAGCGCCGTGCCCGCGCCGAAAGCGATCCATTCCATTGCCCGCCAATCCGTGGTTTTCGACATTCCGTGGAACGCGCTCAGCGGCCAGTACAACCTGATCGAAGTTATGGGGTTGCGTGAGAAACCGCACCAAATCGTCTGGGTCGAAATCCGCATCGTCCCGCAGTAATCAAGGTGGATAGGCGGTAGGCGGTTAGGAAGAAGTAGACATGACAAACTTCATTTAATCCGTTCTCATGGATGCGTCCGACCTAACAGCCTATAGCCTACAGCCTAAACAACCCCAAAGGCCCCCCCCATGCACCTCACCACGCAGCAGCAGGAATCCTACCGGAAAATCAAGGCGTACCTGCTGGCGCCGGAACGGCGGGTCGGCGAGCGCCTGGTGGAGCGGAAAATCGGGGAACTGGTGGGCGCCAGCCGGACGCCGGTGCGCCAGGCGCTGATCCAGCTGGCCCAGGAGGGGCTGGTGGAACACGCCCCCCAGTGGGGGTTCTTCGTCCGCCAGCCGGACGAGGACGAGTTCGGCGAGCTGTATGACATCCGGCTCCGCCTGGAAAGCTACGCCGCCCGCCGGGCGGCGCTGCGGGCCACCGCCGAGGATCTGAAGGGATTGCGCGAAACCATGGTGAACATGCGGCGCGCGCTGGCGGCGGACGACCCTGCTGGGCTCCGCTTCTCCGAGGCGGACCGCGAGTTCCATGTGCGGCTGCTGGAAGCGGCCCACGGCCGCTGGCTGGTTCGCCTGGTCAACATCAGCCTGCTCCAGGTCGGCCAAAACGCCCCGGATATTCCCGCAGCCAAAATCCGCGCCGCCAATGCCGAAACCGTGCGCGAACACCAGGCGATTTTGGACGCCCTGGAACGTCATGATGCGGACGCCGCCGAACGGCTCATCACCGAACACCTGAGCTTCCCCAAACTGCCACGGTCGCCCCAGCCCCCCGCGAAAACAAAGAAAACGTCAATGGCCCTCCAGGGACGTCATTCATGAACAGCCATGACATCGTAATGGCGGCCATCAACCGTGCCCCGACCCCGAAGATTCCTTGCGATTACCAAGCGACGGCAGCGGTCAACGCGGCGATGTATGCGGCGTTGACATCCTGGACCCCCTGCAACCGCTGGCGAAGGGAATGGATTTGGGCCAGCTCAAGGCACAGTTCGGGGCCAGGCTGTGCCTGCACGGCACCATCGACACGCAGCATCTGTTACCCCATGGCACCGAAGGTGAAGTGCGCGCGGAAGTGTACAACAAACTGGGCTTGTACAATCACCGGCCGGCCGCCCAAACCGGTTTCGCGGGTGGTTTTATCATCTCCCCCGCCCATGTCCTCCAACCGGATGTTCCGGTTCAAAATATCATCGCCATGTATGACGCCATCGGCGACTTCAATGCCGGCCATCCACAAGCAAAAAAGGCGGTTTCAAACGCCTGACCCCTGGCGTCTCAAGATGCCTTCCATGATGTGAAACATGTTCGAATTGAAAAACAAGAAGATTGCGTTCTTCGGTGCCGTCGGCTATCTGACCACTCCGATTATCTGGAAAATGGCTGAGCTCGGGGCGGATTTGTTCCTGGCTGATTTCAACCAGGGACTGGCCGAAAAGACGGCCCGTGAAATGAGCGAAAAATATCCCGGCCAGAAATTCGCGGCTTCGCCTCTCGACGCCGGCGATTACCAAAGCATTTCCAGGTGTTTTGCCATGATCAAGGAGACCTTCGGCTGTCTCGACGTCATGGTTTCCGGTATCCATGCCGCCAACGATCTGACCGTCGAAGAATTCACGCCGGAACTCATGAACAAGACTTTTGCCACGCACCTGACCGGCTCATTCCTGCTGGCCAGGCATTCAGCCGAACTGATGGCCAACGGCGGCAGCATTGTGATCTTTTCCTCCATGTACGGACAGGTTGCCCCCGATCCTTCGGTTTACCATGCGCCGATGAAACCGAACCCCATCGACTATGGCATGGCCAAGGCCGGACTGAACCAGATGATCCGTTATCTGGCGGTGTACTGGGGACCGAAAAACATCCGGGTCAACGGAGTGTCGCCAGGCCCGTTTCCCAACCCCGCCAATTATGTGGGCAGCAAGGATTTTATTGAACGGCTTGACCAGAAAGTTCCGTTGGGGCGCGTTGGCAAACGACATGAAATGGCCGGCCCGGTGATCTTTCTGGCATCCGACGAGTCGAGTTTCACCAACGGCCAGATTCTCAATGTCGACGGCGGATGGACCGCCTGGTAAATCAAACATCAAATAAAGGAATAAAGACACCATGACCACTCCCACGCCATCCCAGCCGCTCGTCGCAACGCAGCCGATCCGTCTGGCCATGCTCGGCATGGTGGACGGCAACGGCCATCCCTATTCCTGGAGCGCCATGTTCAACGGCTACGACCGTGAGGCCATGGCCGCCTGCCCCTTCGCCGGCATTCCCGCCTACCTGAACAAGGAACCGGCGGAGAGCTTCGGGATCACCGGGGCCCAGGTGACGCATGTCTGGACCGACGACCCGGCCGACGCCCCCAAGGTCGCCAAGGCCTCATGCATCCCCCATGTCGTGGCCCGGCCGGAAGACGTCATCGGCCAGGTGGACGCGGTGATTGTCGCCACCGACAAGGGGCACGAGCACGTGGCCCGCTGCCGGCCGTTCGTCGAGGCCGGCCTGCCGATCTTCATCGACAAGCCGATGGTGGACAACGAGGCCGACCTCAAGACCATCGCCGGCTGGGTGCGCGACGGCAAGGCCATCCTGTCCTCCAGTTGCATGCGCTATGCCAAGGAGTTCCTGCCCTACCGACTCTCGACCCATGAGCTGGGTGCCCTGCGCTTCGCCACCATCACCACGCCCAAGAGCTGGGAACGCTACGGCATCCACGCACTGGAAGGGATCTATCCGATCTTCGGCCCCGGCTTCCTCACCGTGCGCAACACCGGCACGCCGGAGCGCAATATCGTCCACCTGACCCACTGCTCCGGCGCGGACGTGGTGGTGGCGGCGATCAACGACATGTACGGCGCCTTCGGCATCCTGCAGCTCTGCGGCACCGCCGGCCATGTGACGGTGCCGTTCTCGGACACGTTCTACTCGTTCAAGGCGCAACTGGTGGCCTTTGTCGACTACCTGCGCACCGGCAAACGCCCCTTCCCCTTCACGGAAACCGTCGAACTCATGCAACTGGTCATCGCCGGCATCCGCAGCCGTAACGACGGCGGCCGTACCGTCCCCCTCACCGAAATCACCCCGGAGTAATTCCAGTATCTGTTGTAATTAAAAACGATGTGGGGCTCTGCCCCAAGCCCCGCTCAAGGAACTCCGTCCCTTGAGAATCCCGACACCATTCTCATCAGGAAGGGCCGGTACTGGGCACCGCCACCTGGCGACAACCGCCAAGCGTTCTGGCGCCCAGCGGCGCCCAGTACCGGCCCTTCCTGATGAATGTTTCGGGGATTCCAAAGGGACTGGTCCCTTTGGCAGGGGCCTGGGGGCGGCGCCCCCACATGGATTTCAATGATGGCAAAAAGGAGACACTGATGATGCAGATGCGAGCGAGTCGGGTATTGGCGAAGTTGCGGGCGGGTGGCGCGGCTTTGACCTTCAAGATGAATCTGGCGGATGCGCGGGCGGCGGAGATCGCGGCCATGTGCGGCTGCGACTGTTTGTGGCTGGACCAGGAGCATGTGGCCAACGACTACCGCGTGCTGGAGGCCTGCATTTGGGCGGCCAAAAGCCGGGACGTCGACGTCATGGTCCGGGTGCCGCGCGGCAGTTACAGCGACCATGTCCGGCCGCTGGAGCTGGACGCCGCCGGCATCATGGTGCCGCACGTCATGAGCCTGGCCGATGCGCAGGCGGTGGTGCGCATGACCCGGTTCCACCCCGTCGGTCGGCGGCCGGTGGACGGCGGCAACGCCGACGGCGCCTACTGCGAGGTCGATTTTTGCGACTACCTGCGTCAGGCCAATGAGCAGCGGTTCGTGGTGGTGCAGATTGAGGATCCCGAACCGCTGGCCGAGTTGGACGCCATTGCCGCGCTGCCCGGCATCGATGTCATCTTCTTCGGTCCCGGCGACTTCAGTCACGCCATCGGCGCCCCCGGCGAATGGAATCATCCCCGGTTGTTGGCGGCGCGGCAACGCGTGCTGGAGGCGGCGCTGGCGCACGGCAAGGTGGCCGGCACCGTGTCGGGCCCCGGCAACGTCAAGGAACTGCTGGACATGGGGTTCCGTTTCCTGAACCTCGGCGCGGACGTCGTCGGCCTCGCCGAGTACTGCAAAAGCATGGCCGCCGCCTTCTGCGCGGTCACCGTTCCAGCGCCGGTTGCCGGAACGGCGTCCAACTCATCCCTGTATGGAGGAAAATGACATGAGCGTTCTCGACCTGTTTTCCCTGCGCGGCAAGGTGGCCCTGGTGACCGGCGGCGCCGGCGGCTATGGCCGCCAGATCGTGCGTGCCCTGGCGGAAGCCGGAGCCCGGACCTACATCGCCAGCCGGCACCTGGACGCCCTAGAGGCGGTGGCGGCGGAACACCGCGCCGAGGGGCATGACGTGCGCGCCCTGTGCCTCGACCAAGGCGACGAAGCGTCCATTTTGGCCGTCCGGGAGGCCATCAAAAAAGAAAGCGGCGCCCTGCACATCCTGGTCAACAACGCGGTGGCCCGGCCGGTCAGAAAAGGGGTATTCGATGAGGCCGCCAACATTGACGAGAGCATGCATATCAATGGCACCGGGTTGATCGTGATCACCCGCGCCATGGGCGAGCTGATGGCCGACGGCGGCTCGATCATCAACATCGGTTCCATGATGGGGCTGGTCGGGGTTGAACCGCTGAATTACCGCGGCACCGAGATGCACGGCTGGTATCCCGACTATTTCTTCCACAAGGGCGGCATGACCAACCTGACGCGTTTCTTCGCCAGCTATTACGGCTCGCGCGGCATCCGGGTGAACTGCATCCATCCCGGCGGGCTGCGGTCGCCCACTCAGCCGGAGGCGTTTGTCCGCAACTACAGCGAGCGCACCTGCCTGGGGCGGCTCGCCAACGACACCGATCTCATGGGCGCCATCCTCTTCCTGGCCGCGGACGCCTCACGTTACGTCACCGGCACCAACCTGCCGGTTGACGGCGGGTATACGGCGAAGTGAGGTCGGAATATGATCGAGATATATCGGCATATGTCGAAATATATCGAAAATGTGGATGACTGACGTTCACGAAATCTCTCATGCAAACCCGACACTACGCCAACTATGAGTTGTCCCGCCTGATGCTGGGCACCGTGCAGTTTGGCCTGCCGTACGGCGTGGCCAACCGCACGGGGCAGCCCAGTTACGAGGAGGCTCGCG
>JBAZJM010000181.1:0-9311 GCA_041651315.1 Lentisphaeria bacterium
CTTTGACCGGCAGCCATCAACAGGAGCTTTTTTCAGCACCATGAATACCATCCGCGACTGGTTCGGCAAATCCCCCCTCCGGGTCGGCATCGCGGCTGACCATGGCGGCGTCACCATCAAGGCCACCCTGACCGCCCACCTGACGGGCAAGGGCCTCACGGTCCAGGACTTCGGTCCGGCCTGCCTGAATCCGGAGGATGATTATCCGGACTTCGCCGCGCCGCTGGCGCGCGCGCTGGTGGCCGGCGGCATTGACTGCGGCATCCTGATCTGCCGCTCCGGCATCGGCATGAGCATCTGCGCCAACCGGTTCCATGGGGTGCGCGCCGCCCTGGTCGAGAACGTCGTCCGGGCCCGTTCCAGCCGCGAGCACAACGCCGCCAACGTGCTGGTCACCGGCGGGGACGGCATGAAGGACGCCGACCTGCTGGCGGTGGTGGACACTTGGCTGGCCACCCCCTTCTCCAACGCCGGCCGCCACCAGCGCCGCCTGGAAAAGGTCGAAACCCTGACCTATGACGAAATCGCCGCCGTCCGCGCCGTGGACCCGGAAATCGCCGCCGTCCTCGACCATGAGGCGCGCCGCCAGGACGAGGGGATCGAGCTGATCGCCTCCGAGAACTTCGCCAGCGCCGCCGTCCGCGCCGCCGTCGGCTCGGTGATGACCAACAAGTATGCCGAAGGCTATCCCGGCAAGCGCTACTACAACGGCTGCGAGTTCGTGGATGTGGCCGAGAAACTGGCCATTGAGCGCGCCTGCCAGCTGTTCGGCGCCGAAGCCGCCAACGTCCAGGCCCATGCCGGCAGCCAGGCCAACATGGCCGCCTATTTCGCCCTGCTCCAGCCCGGCGACACGGTGCTGGCCATGAGCCTGGATCATGGCGGCCACCTCACGCACGGGCACAAGGTCAACTTCAGCGGCCGCCTCTACAACTTCATCGGCTACGGCGTCGACCCCGCCACCGAGCAGCTCAACTACGACACCATCGCCGAGCTGGCCCGCCAGCACAAGCCGAAGCTGATCATGGCCGGTGCCAGCGCCTATCCCCGGATCTTCGACTTTGCCCGGTTGCGCGCCATTGCCGACGAGGTCGGCGCGCTGTTCGGGGTCGACATGGCCCACATCGCCGGCCTGGTCGCCGCCGGCCTGCACCCGAGCCCGGTGCCCTACGCCGACGTGGTCACCAGCACCACCCACAAGACCCTGCGCGGCCCGCGCAGCGGCCTGATCCTATGCAAGGAGAAGCACCTCAAGGCGATCAATTCGCAAGTCTTCCCCGGCATTCAGGGCGGCCCGCTGATGCACGTCATCGCCGCCAAGGCGGTGTGCTTCAAAGAAGCCATGGCGCCCGAGTTCAAGGACTACCAGGGGCGCGTGGTCGCCAACGCCAAGACGCTGGCCGCCGCGCTCCAGGAAAGCGGCTTCCGCATCGTCTCCGGTGGCACCGACAACCACCTGATGCTGGTTGACCTGCGCCCCAAGGGGGCCACCGGCAAGGACGTCGCCACCGCCCTGGACGCGGCGGGGATCACCGTCAACAAGAACATGATCCCCTTCGACCCGGCAAAACCGGCCGTCACCAGCGGCATCCGCGTCGGCACCCCGGCGGTCTCCACCCGCGGCATGGGCGCCGCGGAAATGAAGCAGATCGCCCGGCTGATCAGCCGGGTGGTCGACCATCTCACCGACCCCGCCGAAGCCGCCGCCGTGCGCCAGGAGGTCTTTGAGCTGACCCGCCGCTTCCCCATGCCCCGTTTTCTCAGCCCGCTCTGAGCGGGAGCGGGAGCGGGCGTGAGGCGTGAGGCGTGAGGCGTGAGGCGTGAGGCGTGAGGCGTGAGGCGTGAGGCGTGAGGCGTGAAACGGGAGGGAAACCTGAGGCGGTGGCCGCCCTGATACGCTCCCCTTCACCCGTCCCTTAAGCGTCATTGGCCACCTCACGATTGGCAGCCAAGGTGAGAGACAGGCAATCTTGCCTGTCCTGGCCTTCCGCAGGGTGGCGGCGCGACGGACGCCCCCGGTCAGCCCAAGTCCGGGTGGCTCCACGGGCGACACGCCCGTGCCTACAGGAAACCAAGTCCGTCCTGTAGGCGCGGGGTTGCACCCCGCGGAGAGGCGCGGCCGGTCAAGTAGTTGCCAAACGAATCACCCAGAAATTCCGACGGAAGAGACAGGCGCCCCGGGCCGGCCGCCGACTTGTCAGGAACGCCTCCGGCATGTACGTTCGCCAGACGGCGCAACGGCCGCGGATACGGAACTGACTTCATGCATGGTGTGGCGTTCATCCAGGATCTGGCGGTGGTGTTGCTGGTGGCCGGGGCGGTCACCGTGCTGTTCCACCGCATCCGCCAGCCGGTGGTGCTGGGTTACCTGCTGGCCGGGCTGATCGTCGGCGCCCACACCCCGTTGCTGCCGCTGATCCACAACCAGCAGAGCATCCAAACCCTGGCCGATCTCGGCATGGTGATGCTGATGTTTGGACTCGGCCTGCACTTCAGCCTCCGCCAGCTGTTCAAGGTCGGCGCCGCCGCCTTCCTGGCGGCGGTGCTGGAAATCTCGATGATGATCTGGATCGGCTACGAGCTCGGCCGCGCCTTCGGCTGGTCGCCGATGGACAGCATCTTCCTCGGCGCCCTGGTGTCCATTTCCTCGACCACCATCATTGCCCGGACGCTGGAAGAGCTGCACCTGGTCCAGGAAGGGTTCGCCCGCATCACCTTCGCCATCCTCATCATTGAGGACATCCTCGCCATCGCCCTGATCGCCCTGCTCTCGGGCGTCGCCCAAAGCGGCGGCAACCTGGCGCTCGGCGCGGTGGCCACGACGGTCGGCACCCTGGCGCTGTTCCTGATCAGCGTGCTGGTCGTCGGCCTGCTGACCGTGCCGCGGCTCCTCAGCTATGTGGCGCGCCTGCGCAACGACGAGATGTTCCTGGTGGCGGTGCTGGGGCTGTGCTTCGGCGTCTCCCTGCTGGCGGTGAAGGCCGGCTACAGCATCGCGCTGGGCGCCTTCCTGATCGGCGCCATCATGGCCGAGGCCAAGGAGGCGCCCCGTATCCGGGTGCAGGTGGAGCCGGTGCGCAACATGTTCAGCGCCATTTTCTTCGTCGCCATCGGCATGCTGCTCGACCCCGAGCTGCTGGCCCAGTACTGGCTGCCGGTGATCATCATCACCGCGGCCGTGGTGGTGGGCAAGACCATCGCCTGCGCCACCGGTTCCTTGCTGGCCGGCACCGAGCTGCGGACCGCGGTCAAGGTCGGGACGACGCTGGCGCTGATCGGCGAGTTTTCGTTCATCATCGCCCAGCTCGGGCAGACCCTCAAAGTCACCAGCGGCTTTCTCTACCCGGTGGCGGTTTCCGTGTCCGGCATCACCACCCTGATCTCGCCGTACCTGATCCGCTCGTCCGACCGCATTTCATCGGCGGTGGTGGGGCATGCCCCGGCACCGTTGCGCGCGGCGCTGGACTGGTATGCGCGCTGGGCCGAGGCGTTGCGCGAGATGCGGCATCCGAAGGAGGCCAGCCAGGCGTTCCAAATCCGCCGCCTGATCCGCAAGTGGGTTTTGCAGATTGTCATCGACTTGGCCCTGGTCATGAGCGGCATGGTGCTGGCCTGGCACCTGGCCGCGCCCCGCCGCCTCACCCCGCCCGCCTGGCTGCCCGGCTGGACGGGCGGCGTGCCGACCCTCTGCTGGGGCATCGTCATGGTGCTGGCCCTGCCGCTGATGGTGCACATGTGGTACAAGCAGCGCGCCCTGGCCTGGCTGCTGGCCGAGCTGGTGGCGCCGCGCCCCGGCTCGCCCATGCGCCAAGTGGCCAGTCTGGCCTTCCAGGTCATCGTCATCGCCGGCATCGCCATCCTGCTGACCGTCTTCTCCGTCTCCCTGCTGCCGCCGTGGCCGGTGCTGGCGCTGTTCCTCGCCTTCCTCATTCTCGTGCTGTTCCTGGGCTGGCACCGCTTCGTGACCTTCTACTACCGCGCCCAGGTCTCGGTGATGGAATCGTTCGCCGACAAGCCGGGCGAGCCGCTGCCCGCGCCGTCGCCGGCCCTGCTCGACGAGACGGTGCTGATCCCCTTCACCCTGCGGGCCGGCCTGCCCGCCGTCGGCCGGAGCATCCGCGACCTGGCCATCCGCTCGGCCTACGGCGCCAACATCGTCGCCATCGAACGCCACGGCCGGCGCCTGGTCAATCCCCAGCCGGACGAACAGCTCCAGGCCGACGATGTGGTGATGCTGTTCGGCACCGAAGACCAGGTGCGCCGCGCCCGGGGCGCGCTGCTCAGCTGAAGCAAGCACAACGCGGAACGTCTCCGCCGCGCGACAAGCGCTCAGCCAATGACTCCTCCGGCTGTTCTCGGGGTCGGTATCGGTATCGGAATCGGTATCGTTATGGAAACCGGTAGATCACTTCAAGCAAGAACTCCTCGGCAAACCGGATCAACCAACAATTATGTCAGGCACCCGCCAGCCGACGCCCATGGCGGGCCGGCCAGTTTGAGGTTAGATTTCACCCCACCATGAAACCTTACTTCGCCCCGCCCGAATACCATACCCCGGCCGACTACCGGGCGCCGCTGCTTCACCGGCTGCTGCCGCGCGCCGTCTCCTTCTACTCGGGCGTGCTGCGCTGCATCGTCCGCGCCCAGTATTATGCGGCCCGCGGCCGCTTCGACCAGACGGAGCTGGGCAACACCTCCGCGCTGGCCATCCGCCTGTTTGAGCGCTCGGGCGCCCGTTTCCACATCACCGGCCTGGACCAGCTCGCCACGGTGCCGGGCGGCGCGGTGATCATCGGCAACCACATGAGTTCGCTCGAAACCTTCGCCCTGCCCTGCCTGGTGATCCCGTGGAAGCCGATCTGCTTCGTGATCAAGGACAGCCTGCTGCGCCATCCGCTGTTCGGCGCCATCATGCGCGCCCAGACCACCGTGGCGGTCAGCCGGACCAACCCCCGCGAGGACCTGGCCGCGGTGCTGCACGGCGGCGAGCGCGTGCTGCGCGACGGCTGCGCCTTCTGCCTCTTCCCCCAGTCCACCCGCCATGTGGCCTTCGACGAGGGCAAGTTCAACACCCTCGGCGTCAAGGTCGCCCGGCGCGCCGGCGCCATGGTGGTGCCGGTGGCGCTGCGCACCGACTACTGGGGCAACGGCCGCCTGATCAAGGACATGGGCCCGGTGGGACGCTGCCGCGACGTCCACATCGCCTTTGGCGCGCCGCTGTCCCCGGAACTGCCCCAGGCCGAACTGCATGGCCGCGTCGTCGCCTTCATCCGCGACCGGCTGGCCGGCTGGGGCGTGCCGACGGTCGGCGGCGCCGCCGCGGAGCGCCCCCCCGCAACGCCCGGAGCGGCCCCCGAACCGCCGCCGTGATCCCGTTTTCCCGAGTCTCCGGGCTTGGCTTGGGAGATTTTACGCGAGGCTCTCGTTTGCCTTTTCCCCGGAATGCCACGAAAGCCCCGCGCGGCTGACCCGGCCGCGGCCTGGAGTTTGGCATAATTCCAATTAAAGTTCAAATTGATCCTTTATTCTACCACAAAGAACGCATAGAACACAAAGATAAATTACTCATTTTAGATTGTGTTATCTTTGCGATCTCTGCGATCTTTGCGGTTAATTTTGGCATCAATTTGAAGTGTGATTGGAATAAGCACAGAGGTGAGGCGGCTTCGTCCCGGAGGGACTGAATGACAATAGGCAGGGGCTTCAGCCCCTGTTCCGGAAAATGAAACGATGGCGGGCCTTAGGTACGCCGCGATTCGCCGCGTACCTGACGGCACGCGAAATGGGGGGCGGGCAAAACAGGGGCTGAAGCCCCTGCCTATTCCCGACCCGTCCCGCTGGGACGGGAAACCTGCACCCCATTGAGTTCAGCCAAACTCCAGAGCGGCTCCGCCGCCTGCCACGGCGGCATTCCATGCCGCACTCCGTGTTTCCGTGCCTCTGTGAGAGACGGTCTTTGAAGTAGAAATGGCATCAAAAGGTCCGGCGGGAACACTCCGGCAGCGACTCAAGGAAGGCGCGGCCGTAGGCGGCCTTGATGATCCGGTTGTCCAGGATCACCACGATGCCGTGGTCGTCCCGGCTGCGGATCAGGCGGCCAAACCCCTGGCGCAGCTTGAGGATGGCCTCGGGCAACGCATAGTCCCAAAACGGCTTGCCGCCGCGGGCGGCGATCTGTTCCTCGCGCGCCTCGATCAGCGGGTCGCCGGGCACGGCGAACGGCAGTTTGACGATGATGACATTGATCAGCGCCTCGCCCGGCACGTCAACGCCGGTCCAGAAACTGTCGGTGCCGAACAGCACCGCGTGCGGCGTCGTGCGGAACGCCTCCAGCAGCCGGGTGCGCGACACCCCGTCGCCCTGCATCATCAGGCGCAGGCCGGAATGCTGGAAGAACGCGCCGAGCGCCACCGCCGTCTCCTGCATCATCTTGTAGCTGGTGAACAGCACAAAGGCGTGCCCCTGCGTCTGCAGGAGAAAGGTCTTGAGGTGGCCGCAGGCGGCCGCCACAAACGCCGGGTCGCTGGGGTTCGGCATGTCGAAAGGCACGTGCAGGGTCACCTGCCGCGGATAGTCGAACGGCGAGTCGAGCACCAGGGTGTCCGCCGCCTCGGCGCCGATCCGCTTTTGAAAGTAGTCCATCCGCCCGCGGATGGCCAGGGTGGCGCTGGTGACCACCACCGGCACGCCGCGGCCGAACAGCATCGAGCGCAACAACCCCGCGACTTCGACCGGGCAGCCGTACAGCGTCAGGCCGCGCCCGGCACCGCCGCGGCCGTTCTCCGCGGGACGGTCCAGCCAATACACGAAGTTCTCCCGGGCCATCTCCGCGACGGTCACCAGCCCCTCCTTCAGCCCCAGCACCTGCAGCGCCAGCGCCCGCAACTCCTGGCGGCGCGATTCGTCCTCGTCCTGCTTCGCCTCGCCCTGGGCGGCCTCGGCCACCTGCATCAGTTCGGCCACCGGTGGCGCCGGCAGCAGGCCGGCCCGGCGCAGCCGCCAGGACTGTCCGGGGGCCAGCGGCGGTTCCAGCCGGTTCAGCCACCCCTCGATGCCGAGGAAGAAACGCTCCATCCCCGCCAGCGCCCGCTCCACCGCCAGCCGCGGCACCGCCGCCGCGTCCCGCAGCAGGCCGCGGTTGCGCTCGGGATAAAACAGCCGGTGCAGGGTGCGGCGGACACCGCCCGCGGCCACCCGGATGCCCAAATGCTCGGCGGCGGTGTTCTCCACCGTGTGCCCCTCGTCCAGAACCACCCCGGCAAACTCCGGCAGCAGCCCGGCCGGCTCCCCCGCATCCTCGTCCCACTCCCCCTTGATCGCCAGGTCGCTGAAAAAGAAGGCGTGGTTGGCGACAATCACATGGGCTTCCTGCAGCTTGCGCCGGGCCCGCATCAGGAAACAGCTCCGATTATGGAGGCACTTGCCCCCCAGGCAGTTGCCAGCCTCGCAGCAGACCGCCTCCCAGACCGCCGGCGACGGCTCGCCGGGCAGGTCGGCGCGCGAGCCGTCCGCCGTCGTCTCCGCCCACCGCCGCAGCTGCTCCATTTCGGGCAGCATGTCCGCACCCGGCAGATACTCCTGCTGATGACCGCCGGCCGCTCCCAGCCGCCGCAGGCACAGATAGTTGCCGCGCCCCTTGGCCACGGCGGCGCGGAGCTCAACTCCGAGCAGTTTTTGCAAGACCGGCAGGTCGCGGCGCAGGATCTGCTCCTGCAGGCTGATGGTGTGGGTGCTGACCACCACCGGCTTGCCGCGCAGATTGGCCAGCAGCAGCGCCGGCAGCAGGTAGGCAAAGGTCTTGCCGACGCCGGTCGGCGCCTCCACGCACAAATGCCGGTTGGCGGCAAACGCCTCCGCCACCGCCTTGGCCATTTGCGCCTGTTGCGGCCGCGGCTCGTACGGCCGGCCGCCCGCCTCGGCAGCACGGCGCAGCGGCGTGTCGGGGCCGAAGAACGCCTCCGTCGCCGTCACCATCTGATCCCGTTCATCCGCAGGCTGAATCATGGGCGCCGTGTCCCGCCAAAAAGCTTCATCGAGGATAAAATTCCACCGGCACCGTGACGCCGGCGGCGGCCGCGGCCGCCCGGCAGCGGGCCCGGTTCAGGGTGGGCGGATCGGCCTGCAACGGGGCCAGGACGCCCAGTTCGGACTTGAGCAGGCCGCCCAACACCAGGGTGCGGCCGCAGAACTCCAGCGGAACCACCGGATAGCCCAGGCGTTCCGCCTTCGGCGTGCCCGGCGGCAGCAACCGGCCCGCGCCGTCCAGCGCAAGCACCGGCCAGCAGCCGTCCAGTTGCCGGAGCCGGGCCGCCAGCGCCAGCGCTTCCGCTGCTTCCGGTGCGGCAGCCCGCACCGGCCGCACCGCCAGCAGTTCACGGACATCGGCCAGGCCGCCCGCCACGGGAACCCCGCCCTGCCGCACCGCCCGCCGCGCCGCCCAGGCCTGCCCCCAAAACCGGACGTCCTCGGCGCCGAACCGTTGCTGGACCAGCCGCCGCGCCGCCGCCACCCCGCCGGGCAGGTCGCCCAGGCCGGGATCGGCCCATTCCGAGCCGGTGGGCCGCAGCAGCTCCTGCGCCACCGCCTGGGCGTCGGCCGGACGCCCCTCCTGCAAAGCCAGCACAAAGTCGCAGCAGCGCCGCCGGGCCTCCCCCTCGCCCAAGGCGTTTTTGAGCTTGCGGTCCGCCAAGTCCGCCAGCCGGCCGCTGGCGGCACCGGCCTCCGGCCATTTTTCGGTGAGCAGACAGCACATCAGGTAGCGCTGCCAGGACTGCGGATCGTACGGATACAGCCGGGCGTCCCGCTCCAGGAACGGCAGCGCGTCGGCGTGCCGCCCCAGCTGGCCGAGCGCGGCGCCGATCTCGCCATTGACATGGGCAAAGTCCGGCTCCCGGGTCCAGGCCTGTTCCAGAAACTCCAGGGCCAGTTGCGGATTCCGCAGCCGGTTGCCGGCCAGGGCTCCGGCCAGCGTGGCCGCCGACGGGTCCTCCGGACACAGCCGGGCCGCCCGCGCATAGCCGTCCAGCGCCGCCGGATAGCGCTGCTCCGCCTCCGCGACGGACCCCGCCCGAAACCACACGCTGGCCAGCGCCCGCCGGCCGCCCGCCACCAGGCCGAGCACCAGCGCAGCCGCCACCGCCCCCCCCCAGGCCAGGCGCAGCACGTGCGTCCGCCGGACCGGCTGCAGTCGGCAGGCCAGCCACGGCCGCCACAACAGCCCCAGGCAGAGATAGCCGGCCACCTGGGTCGGCGGCTGCACCAGGGTCTTGTCAAACCAAGCCTGGCAGAAAATCATCCAGGCCGTGAAGTGG
>JBAZJM010000182.1:0-9272 GCA_041651315.1 Lentisphaeria bacterium
CACAGCGATGGCGAAGGCTATCCCGCGGCGGCTCCGGCGCCGCCCTCCGAAGACAGCCTGAAGGCTGAACTCAAACGCGGGGCGCCGGTCGTTTGAGTTCACGCTTTAGCGTGTGGCTGTTTGCCAATGTCCAGGCGCGGGGTGCACCCCGCGCCTGGAGTTTGGCAAAAGTATGGGGTTTAGGGGCGGCTTCGTCCCGTAGGGACTGAATGAAAATAGGCAGGGGCTTCAGCCCCTGTTCCGGGATAATGAAACGATGGCGTGCCATAGGTACGCCGCGATTCGCCGCGTACCTGACGGCACGCGAAATGGGGGGGTGGCAAAACAGGGGCTGAAGCCCCTGCCTATTCCCGCCCCGTCCCGCTGGGACGGGAAAACCGCAACCGTTGAGTTTCGTCAAACTCCAGGTCGCGGGGTGCAACCCCGCGACTACAGGTTTAAGGAATATGGGGTCCTGTAGGCACGGGCGTGTCGCCCGTGGAGGGGGGCTGCCGTGGTAGACGGGGCGGGGAATGTCAGCCGGCTTGCATTCCCCCGGCCGGGAGGAATATTGGGCGGCAACCGTTACGGAACCGGAGGCGTTTAGTCATGTCCAATCCCCCTGTTGAGGCACCGCTGGGGCTGGCCCTGGTGGTGTGCGACACTTTGATCGAGGACAAGCGCAGCGGCAAGAAGAGCCTGATCGGCCTGTTTGACCAGATCTTCACGCCGTCCCTGCCCTGTGTGCATCCCGGGATGGACGTCTACATCTCGGTCACCGGCGGCCGGGGCGAGTCGGCCTGCGAGCTGGTCTGCCGGCATGGCACCAGCCAGACGGTGGCGTTCTCGGCCAAGGGCAAAATCAATTTCCCGAGTCCCAATCACGTGGTCGAACTGGTGTTCCAACTCCGCGGCGTCCGCTTCTCCGAACCGGGCGTCTACTGGCTGAATTTCCTGGCGGATGACGCCCCGGTGATGGCGCGGCCGCTGTTTGTGCGCAAGATTGAGCCGCGCCGGCCGCCGGGGGCGGAGGGCGCCGCGCCGGCCGGGAACGGCCCGGCCCCGGAAGCAACCTGATGCCATTGTTTCAGTACAAAGTGAGCGATGCCGGCGGCGCCGTGAGCGTGCTGCTGGTGGAGGGGGAAAGCCAGGGCGACGCCGCCCGGCGGCTGCAGCGCCGCGGCCTGATGCCGCTGGAATTCCTCGGCGAAGGCGCGCTGGCGGTGGCCGGCGACCACAAGTTCGGCCTGCGCCGGAAATTCGACGTCATCGATTTTACCGACCGCCTGGTGCCGCTGCTGCAGGCCCACATCCCGATCGAGCGCGCCCTGGGCATTCTCAACGAGGGTGCCGAGGATCCGTATGTCGCCCGGGTCATTGCCGACCTGCGCCAGGGGCTGCATGAGGGACGCAAGCTGTCCCAGCTGATCCGCGACCGCGGCACCCTGTTTCCCCGGCTCTATGCCAGCGTGGTCGAAGCGGGCGAGGAGGCGGGCGCGCTGCCCCAGGTGATGGCCGACCTGCGGCGGTTCCTGCTCGAAAGCCGCGAACTCCGCACCTTTGTGATCACCTCCACCATCTATCCGGCGGTGGTGCTGGCGGTCAGCGTGGGGGTGATCGCGGTGCTGCTGGGGGTGATCGTGCCCAAGTTCGCCTCGATCCTGCGCGGCGCCGGCCAGGCCATGCCGCTGGCCACCCGCCTGCTGCTGGGGGTGTCCGACTTTGTCCGCGACTGGTGGTGGCTGTTCCCCGTGCTGGTGGCCGGCCTGGTGATGCTGGGGTTGCAGGCGCGCCAGGAGGGGCGCCTGCGCAACTGGCTGGACGCCATGGCGCTCAAGGTGCCGCTCTGGCGCCAGCTGGTGCTCTACGCCAACCTGTCGCGCATGGCCCGTACCATGTCGATCCTGATGCGCAACGGCGTGCACCTGCTGGACACCGTGGCGATCGCCGCCCGCGTGCTGCAGAACCACAGCGTCCGCCAGTCGGTGGCCGGCCTGGCCAGCCAGCTCCGCCAGGGGCAGCGGCTGTCGGCCGCCCTCGGCGGCAGCCCGTTCATCCCCCCCTTCATGCTGCGCATGCTGGCGGTGGGCGAGGAAACCGGGGCGGTGGACACCATGCTGGAGCGGGTCGCGGAACGCTATGAGAACGACCTGCGCCTGATGGTGCGCCGCATCCTCAGCCTGTTCGAGCCGGCCACCATCATCGGCCTCGGCCTGGTGGTCGCCGGCATTGTGATTTCCATGTTCCTGGCCATTCTCGACCTCCAAAGCGGGGTCTGAAAAGCCTGGCGTGGTGTGTCAGGCCCCCCCCTTAACCCAAACCCAGAAAAAAAGAGCACTCCCATGAACCGCATTTCCCGCAACCGGCGTCCGGCCCGGCGGCACTTCTCGCTGATCGAGATCATGATCGTCGTCGTCATCATGGGCCTGATGGCCGGCCTGATCGGGCCGCAGGTGATGAAGCGGCTGGCAAAAGCCAAGGTGCAGACCGCCAAAACGCAGATCACCTTGTTGGCCAACGCCTTCAAGGATTTCTATATGGACATGGACAATTATCCCAAGAATCCCGACGACCTGATCCAGAATCCGGGCGACGAGCGCTGGGACGGCCCCTACCTCGATCCGGCCAAGCTCCCCATGGATCCCTGGAACGAGCCCTACCATTACGAGATCACCGGCAAGGGCTTCAAAATCACCAGTTACGGCGAGGACCGGGCCCCCGGCGGCGAGGGTGTGGCGGCCGACCTGTCCTACGACAGCGGGGCCGGTGCCGCGGCCGGCAACAAATAACCGCGGAGCCCCAAGCCGTGTCAGCCCCCATCGCCATCGGCGCGGCGCGGCATCGCCGCCGTTCCCCGTTCTCCCTGGTGGAGATCCTGGTGACGCTGGTCGTGATGTCGCTGATCATGGCGGTGGCCGGCGGCCGGGTGGGGCGCATGCCCTCGGGCGTCGCCGCCCGCAACGCCACCGGCCAGATCCAGACCGCCTTCCGCGACGCCGCCGCCCGGGCCCGGGCCACCGGCGTGGCGGTCCGGGTGCGGGTCGACGGCGAGGCGCGCCGCATCCACCTGGAAACGGCGCCGGACGCCATGCCCACTGGGCCGACGGGCGTGATTGCCGCCGCCCTGGCAGCGCCCGCCGCCGAGGCGGCCGCCGACAACGGGGGGGAGCCGGGCAGCTGGTTCGGCCGCCCCATGACCTATGACCTGCCCCGCGGCGTGGCCTGGCAGAACGAGGCCGGCCACGACCTGTCGCCGGAAGAGGGGACGTTCCTGTTCTTCCCCAGCGGCGAGGCCGCCGGCGGCCCGGCCTGGTTCACCGCCGGCCAGCGCCGTTTCCGCCTGGAGATTGAACGCCTGACCGGCCGCCCGCGGATGTCCGAAGAATCCCACAAATGACCGTTGCCATGAAACCGCCTCCCGCCATGGACTCTTCCCCTGCCATCCCCGCCGTTGACGACTGGGCCCTGTGGCGCGACGGCGCCCACGATCCGGCCTGGAACATGGCCGCCGATCAGTGGCTGCTCGACAGCGCGCCGGAACGCGGCCGGCCGCTGCTGCGGCTGTACGGCTGGGACCGGCCGGCCGTCAGCCTGGGCTACACCCAGCCGCTGGAGGCCGCGCCGCCGGGGCTGCCCGCGGTGCGCCGCCCCACCGGTGGCGGCGTGGTCTTTCACGGCGAGGACCTGACCTATACGGTGGTCATTCCCGCCGCCCATCCGCTGGCCGCGGTGGACCGCCTCCGCAGCTATGCCCTGGTCAACGGCGCCGTGCTGGCCGCCCTCGCGGCCTGCGGTCTGGCCGGCCAGCTGGCGGCCCAGGAGATTCCCAAGAGCGTCGACCGCGCCACCATGGTCTGCTTCACCACCCCCACCCGTTACGACATTCTGGCCGCCGGCCACAAGGTGGCCGGCAGCGCCCAACGCCGCACCCGCGCCGGCATCCTGCACCAGGGCAGCCTGCTCCTCGGTGCGGATTCCGCCGGGCGACGGGCCGCCTTGCTGACGGCTTTGCCCGAAGGGTTTGCCCGTACCTTGAACGCCCGCTTCGCACCGTTCCAGCCGGATGCGGCCGGCCTGGCGGCCGTGCAGCTGCTGGCGGACCAGGTCTTCGCCACCGGCGCCTGGAACCGGCACCGCCGCGGCTGAGCCCGGCGCCCCGGCCCAGGGCAGATGATTATTTTGTCGGATGATGTTGGGGGCACCCTTTTGGAAAAGGGTGCTCCCCAAACCCCTTCCTAAAACTTTTGTGTGTTTGCGGATTCCGCAGGCCGCTCCATTGCGATCATCCATGATTGGGACACAGGGGCGGCCTGCGGAATCCGCAAAAAGGCACAAAAAGGTTTGACGGAGGGTTTGGGAACCGCCTTTCCTCAAAAGGGGGTTCCCAACCAACAGTCTTGTCCTGCACCGGCCCGTGCCGCGACATTTGCCGCCGGGGCCGGGCATGGTACATTGCGCCCATGCAGCAAGAACCTGATGACCATCCGTTGCGGTTTACGGAACCGGTGGAAGCGGGCGCGGCATACCGTTTGCAGCAGCTCGCCGAATGGCCGGCCCTAGTGGTGGCGCGCCGGCATCAGGCCGACCGTTGCCGGCAGGCCTTTTTCCACCCCGACACGTCCGGCCTGGCGGCGTTCAACCGTTCTGTCAGCCGCTATCGCGCCAAGTTCCGCGACCTGCTTGGCTGGCCGCTGAACGACCCGGCGTTCCGCCGCCTGCCGCCGCCGGTCCCCAGCGAACTCCGCCAGGTCGGCACCGACGACTTGGGCACCATCCACCGGCTGGTGTTGCCCTGTGCCGACGGCATCTCCCTGTACGGTCTGCTGTTTCTGCCGCACCGGCCGCCGCCGCATCCCCTGGTAATCGCCCAGCACGGTGGCCTGGGCACGCCGGAAGTGTGCTCGGGGCTGCTGGCCACCGGCAGCGGCAACTACCGGGGCATGACCCGCCGCGTGTGGCGCTTGGGCGCCGCGGTGTTCGCGCCGCAGCTGCTGCTGTGGGACAAGGAATACGGCACGGATCCGGACGGCAAGGCCGCCCATGAGATCCGCCAGCAGCTCGACGTCCAGCTCAAGCAGGCCGGCGGCTCCGTCACCGCGGTGGAACTGTTCAAGCTGGGCCGGGCGCTGGATTATCTGCTGGCGCGCGGCGACATGGATCGCACCCGGGTCGGCATGATCGGCCTCTCCTACGGCGGCTTCTACACCCTGCTCGCCGCCGCGCTCGACACCCGCCTCCGCGCCGCGGTCTCCTCCTGTTACATCAACGACCGTTACCGCTATGACTGGCCCGACTGGACCTGGCATGATGCCGCCAACCGCTTCCTCGACCCCGAGATTGCCAGCCTGGTCTGCCCGCGGGCCTTGCGGCTCGAGGCGGGGCAGCGCGACGACCTGTTCGACGTTTCCGGCGCCTGCAAGGTCGGGGAACAGACGCGCGCCCTCTACGAACGCCTGGGCCTCGGCGACCGCTTCGAGTTCGAGGCGTTCGACGGCGGCCACGAACTGCATCCCGGCCCCGCCCCGATTGCCTTCCTCCGGCGGCATCTCCGCCTGGGGTGACGGCCCGGCGGCCGGTCGCCAGGCGTGTCATCCCCTGGCCTGAATGATTCATGACTTTTTGTCGCCAACGGCGACGCACGTGTCCAGCCCAGGGTTGGACACCCCTGGGGCATGAAAACAATCCCAACCCGAGTTACACCCTGTAGGGGTGCCACATGTGCATGTGGAGGTTATTTTTCATTCGCCCCTGCACCTAATCATGCGTGACGCTGTGCGTCCCCTTCAGGGACGAATGCCGTTCATGCCGATTTTCCCAAGGTCATTCGACCCTGGGCTGGACAGGTCGGTCCCCGTTGGGGACAAAACCGGGGAAACGCAACCCTTGATGAATAATCCAGGCTAACGATCCCCGCCCACGCCGTGGGCCAACGGCTGGCCGGGCAGGGGGGGCTGCTGCCAGCGGGTATGCGGCTGGGCGCGGCCGTTGGCCGCCGCGCCGGTGAAGCGGTCTTCGCCGCCGGCATCCAGGAACACGCCGAGACCGAAAGCTTCCGGGCGGCCGTCGCCGGCATAACCGAAGGAGCTGTCCGGCGGGGCGTCGTAACGGTCATTGCCGGCCTCATCCCACAGGAACCCGAGCCCGTTCATGTTGGCCGAGCCCTGGGCCGTGCCGGCGCAGGTGTAGGTGTCATTGCCGTTCCGGTCGTGCAGCCAGCCGGTGCTGAAATCCCGGCCATGGCCCTGGCTTTGGTTGAGGGTGGCCCGGTAATGGTCGTTGCCGGCGAGATCGACCAGGGCGGCGACCGCGTAGTGGGCGGCGGCACCCTGATTGTACCACACGCCGTCATAGGTGTCGTGGCCGGCGCCGTCGACCAGCAGGCCGAGGGCGTACCAGTAGGCGACCCCCTGGCCAAAGACTCCGGCCTGGTAATGGTCGTCCCCCTGGCCGTCGACCAGCAGGCCGATGCCGCCGGCCAGCGAATGGCCGTCGCCGGGATGGGCGCGGCGGCCGAACCCGCACCCCTGGGCCAGGCTGGTGTTGTGGGCGGCGTTTTGGGGCGAGGGGGAGTCGATCTTGGTGTCATCCGCCACATAACGGTCGTTGCCGGTGCCGTCGATCAGCGCGCCGAAACCCCGGGGACCGCCAAAGCCCTGAGCCCGGGTCATGCAGTCGTAACGGTCGTTACCCGCCAGATCGCTAAGAATGCCAATGCCCATCACGCCCGCCCCCTGGCCCAGCCGCCGGCACTGATAGTGGTCGTTGCCGCCGCGGTCGATGACGATGCCGATGCCGAACACGCCGGTGCCGAGTCCGGCCTCCGCGGCGGCATACTGATCGTCGCCCGCGGCGTCCACGAGGAAGGAATATCCCAGGCAGCCGCAGCCGATGGCGCCCTGGGCCGGGGATTCATAGCGGTCATTGCCCGCCCGGTCAATCACGACCGAGACCGGGGTGCGCCAGGTCGCGGCGGCGGCCGTGGCGTAGCGGTCGTCACCGCCGGCATCCAGGACCAGCAGGTAGTCGCCGGCGGGATAACGGTCGTTTTGGCGGCCGTTCAAGACCACCCGGCCGATGGGCGTGTCCCACGAAAAGGTGAAGGGGGCGCTGCCGTCCGTGCCCCAGTCCGCCGGGAGTTGATCCAGCGCGGCGGCGAGGGGCAGGGCGCCCGCGGCCAGGCGGTTCCAGTCGATGGCGTCCATCAGGGTCAGAAGGTCGGCGTCGAGGGCATGGGTCAGGCCGAACGCCAGGGCACGGTCGGCGAGCCGGGCCAAAACCTCCGGACCGCCAACGCCGGCCATGGCCTGGTCCCGTTGGGCCAGGGCGTCCGGAACGGCGCGCAGGAGTCCGGCCGCGACGGCGGCCATGGGGGGCGGCACGGCCGCCGCCCGGACCTGCAACTGTTGCAATTGTTCTGCGGTCAGCGGCTGCTTGAGCGCCGTATGCAGGTTTTGCAGCGCGGTCACCAGCGCCTGGCGGCCCTCGGCGGCCGGGCACGGCGGCCGGGGGGATGGGGCCGGAGGCGCCGGACTGAGGTCGAGGGCCCGGGCGGCATCCGTCACCAGCGGCTGGAAGTGGCGGCTGTCTGCGAGGAACGTGCGGCTGAAAGTGCGGGCGGTGCCGTCGATGAGGCGCCAGTCGTCCCAAACCTTTTGGAAGGCGTTCAGGCGATACCGGCCGCCGTCCAGCCATTTGCCGGGGCCGAGCTGGGCGCCGGCGGGGGTCAGGCCGGCCGTCTGCAGCAGACTGTCCCACGGGGCGGTGTCCAACGGCGGCTCCGCAACGGCGGCCAGGCCCGCCAGGCCGGCGGCCAGGAACCCGGCGGAAATGGCGCGTGGAAAACGGGGCATGGCGGTTTTTAATCTCTGGTTCCGGGTTGCCATCATGAACTGGCGGGGGACTATAGCCGGTTTCGGCAAAAACCGGCAATCCGCCCCCCTTGAGCGTCCAACGTCAAGTGAAGTTCCTCGGATTCCGCCGCCTGAACCCTGAACACCGTATACATTACCGGGATTCATCCGCGAACCAGGAGAGACGCATGTTCAAACTTGATTTCAGCAAGAGCGCCGACGGGCTGATTCCGGCCATCGCCCAGGACTGGCAGACCGGCGAGGTGTTGATGCTGGCCTATATCAACGAGGAGGCCTGGAACAAGACCCTGGAGACCGGGGTGGCCACCTACTGGACGCGGTCGCGCAAGAAGCTGTGGGTCAAGGGCGAGTCTTCGGGCCATGTCCAAAAAATCCACAAGATCCTGGTCGACTGCGATCTGGACACCGTGATCTACCAGGTCGAGCAGATCGGCGGCGCCGCCTGCCACGAAGGCTACCGCAGCTGCTTCTTCCGCCGGGTCGCGGCGGACCAGCTGGTGGTCGAGGGCGAGCGGGTGTTCGATCCGGCCACCGTCTACAAAAAATGACGACGGGCGTGCGGGGCTCACCGTAGGGGCAAGCGGCTGCTTGCCCCCTCTCGAACACAGGTTCCCAATCATCATTGGAGCATATATATGAAAACGGCGGTCATTTTCGGCGCGGGCAATATCGGACGCGGCTTTATCGGGCAGCTGCTGTGCCAGTCCGGCTATCAGGTGACGTTCTTTGATGTCGATGAGACGCTGATCGCGGCCCTGAACCGCGACGGCGCGTACCGCCTGGAGGCGGTGTTCAACGAGGACAAGACCGAGTATCGGATCGGGCCGGTGCGCGCCCTGCACAGTGTCAAGGACAAGGCGGCGCTGGTGGAGGTGCTGGCCACGGCGGACCTGGCGGCCACGGCGGTGGGGGCCCATGTCCTGCCGCACATCGCCCCGGTCCTGGCGGCCGGTGTGGCGCGCCGGGCGGAACTGAACGCGCCGGCCCTGGACGTGCTGATCTGCGAAAACCTCAAGAACGCCGCTGCCACCTTGCGCAAGCTGGTCGAGGCGCGCCTCGACCCCGCCGCGCTCGCCTACAGCCAGGCCAAGCTCGGGCTGGTCGACACGGTGATCGGGCGCATGGTGCCGGCGCCGACCGCCGAGATGCGCGCCCAGGACCCGTCGCTGATCCGGGTGGAACCGTACGCCGAACTGCCGGTGGACCGCACTGGTTTCCGCGGCCCCGTGCCGGCGGTGACCGGACTGTCCGCCCATGACCCTTTCGCCGTGTTCACGGCGCGCAAACTGTACCTGCACAACTGCGGGCACGCCCTGCTGGCCTATGCCGGGGCGCTGAACGGGCACGAATACGGCTGGCAGGCGCTGGCCGACCCCGTCGTGCAGGCGTTGCTGGCCGGCGGCCTGCGTGAGAGCGTGGACG
>JBAZJM010000183.1:0-9195 GCA_041651315.1 Lentisphaeria bacterium
GCTGCTGGAAGACCTGGCCCTGATCGCGGTGGTCGGCGAGGAGCTGGCCGACACCCCGGGAATGGCCTCCAAGGTGTTCACCGCCCTGGCCGAGGCGGGCATCAATGTGCGCATCATCAACCAGGGTGCGTCCGAGCTGAACATCATTGTCGGGGTCAAGGAAGCCGACTATGAGCCGGCGGTGCGCGCGCTCTACCAGGCTTTTGTGTCGGCCTGAAGGCCGGACTCAAACCAGGGGCGCGGGTCGTTTGAGTTCACGCTTTAGCGGGTGACGGGTTGCCCGAGTCCGCGGCACCCCCCGTTCCGGCCGCTGCATCTCCCCGTTCCGGGCGGTGGCAAAGGGGGGCGGTGCGGCTAGATTATGCGGATTGTGCGGCGGGCGTTTGCCGGGCGGATGCGCCTGGCGAACGGTCTGCCATCAACGGTTGCCACTACGGACTGGCGCAGGCGCCAAACGGGACACCCCACCCAACATGAGCAAGATCAAGACTCCCCACGTGTTCACCTCCGAGTCGGTTTCCGAAGGGCATCCGGACAAGGTCTGCGACCAGATCTCCGACGCCGTCCTGGACGCCTGCCTGGAGCAGGATCCCGACAGCCGCGTGGCCTGCGAGTGCCTGACGACCACCAACCTGATCGTGCTCTCCGGCGAGATCACCACCAAGACCAAGGTGAACTGGGAAAAGGTGGCCCGCGACACGGTGCGCGAGATCGGTTACGATGATGACAGCATCGGCTTTTCCGCCGATGGCGCCAAGGTGTTTGTCTGCATCCACCGGCAATCGCCCGACATCTCTCAGGGCGTCACCGCCGCGACCAGCCTGTCCAACGAGCAGGGCGCCGGCGACCAGGGCATGATGTTCGGTTACGCGACGGCCGAAACGGACTCGCTGATGCCGGCGCCGATCCACTACGCCCACCTGATCATGGAGCGTCTGGCGGAACTGCGCAAGACGCAGCCGAAGAAATACAAGTACCTCAAGCCGGACGCCAAGAGCCAGGTTTCGTTCCTCTACGAGCAGGGCAAGCCGGTCAAGGTCACCACGGTCGTCGTCTCCCACCAGCACACGGCCGACATGCCGGACGGCTGGCTGCTCGAGGTGACCCAGAAGGTGGTCAAAGAGGTCATTCCCGCCAAGTTCCTCAAGGGCAAGATCCAATATTACATCAACCCGACCGGCCGCTTCGTGGTGGGCGGGCCCGACGGCGACACCGGCCTGACCGGGCGCAAGATCATTGTCGACACCTACGGTGGCGTCGGCTGCCATGGCGGCGGCGCCTTCTCCGGCAAGGACCCGTCCAAGGTGGACCGTTCCGCGGCCTACATGTGCCGGTACGCGGCCAAGAACATTGTGGCGGCCGGGCTGGCGGAGAAGTGCGAGATCCAGGTGGCCTACGCCATCGGCATTGCCAAGCCGTTGAGCTTGAACGTGGAAACCTTCGGCACGGGCCGGCTGGCCGACCAGAAACTGGCGGAGTTGGTGGAGCATGGCGGCGTCTTCGACTTCCGTCCCGCCCAGATCATCAAGGTGCTCGACCTCAAGCACCCCAAGAAGAACGGCTGGTCCTACCGTGAAGCCGCGGCCTACGGGCATTTCGGCCGGGCGCAGTTCCCCTGGGAAAAGACCGACAAGGTGGCCGCCCTGAAAAAAGCTGCGGCCAAGCGGTGAGCACGACGGCCGGCAAACTGGTGGGCGTCGGTTCGGCGCTGGTGGACGAGCTGGCGCACGTGCCCGAGGCCTTTTTGGCCACCGTGCCGGGGCGCAAGGGCGGCACGGAGCTGGTCGATTATGCCGGCATTTCCGGGCTGCTCGACCGCCTGCCGGCGGCGCCGGTGCGCGCCCCGGGCGGGTCGGCGGCCAACACCGTGGTCGGTTTTGCCCGGCTGGGCGGCGCCGCCGCCATGCTGGCCAAGACCGGCGATGACGAGGCGGGCCGCTATTACCGCCAGGCGCTGGCGGCGGCCGGGGTGTCCGTGGCCCCCTTCAAGTGCCATGCGCAGGAGCCGACCGGCCGCTGCCTGTCCCTGATCACCCCCGATTCCCAGCGCACCATGCGCACCTTTCTCGGGGCCGCGGCGACCCTGGCCCCGGCCGAGATCACGCCGGCGGACTTTGCCGGCTGCGCCTATGTCCATGTCGAAGGCTACCAGCTGTTCAACCCCGACCTGATGCGGCGCATTCTGACGGCGGCCCGCCAGGCCGGCTGCCGGGTCAGCCTGGACCTGGCCGCGCCCGAAGTGGTGCGCGCCTGCCGCGACCTGCTGGCCGAACTGCTGGACCAGCATGTGGACGTGGTGCTGGCCAACGAGGACGAAGCCTCCGAGTTCGCCGGCGGCAAGGGGGAGGCGGCGGGGCTGGCGGCCCTGGCCGAACTGTGCGACATCGCGGTGGTCAAGCTGGGGGTGCGCGGGGCCTGGATCCGCCACGCCGGCAAGACCGAACCGGTTAAGGCGCGGGTGGTCAAAGCCGTGGACACCACCGGCGCCGGTGACCTGTGGGGCGCGGGATTCCTCTACGGCCTGCTGCATGGCGCCGACCTGGCGCGCGCGGGCGACTTTGGCGCCCGCCTGTCCTCGGCCGTGGTCCGGGTGACCGGTGCCGTCATTCCCGATGCGGAATGGTTGCGCCTGCGGGACGAGTGCCGCTTGTGACCGGTTCCTGCGGGGAGTAGATTAACGTGTCGTTTTAGAGCCTCCGGCCGGGGTGGCGGTGGGTCCGTCGCATCCGGACTCAGCGCTGGCAGGCCGGACAACAGTTGTCGTTTTTTCACCGAGTTTTCATTCCTAAAGGAACCTGCTGAACATGCCGATCAAGACCGACCATGCCTGGCTTGCCGATCCCACCCTCGCCGACTGGGGGCGCAAGGAACTTGAACTGGCGGAAAAGGAAATGCCGGGGCTGATGTCCGTGCGGGCGGAGTTTGCCGCGCAGCAGCCGCTCAAGGGGCAGCGCATCACGGGCTCCCTGCACATGACCGTGCAGACGGCGGTGCTGATCGAAACCCTGGTGGCGCTGGGCGCCCAGGTGCGGTGGTGTTCCTGCAACATCTTCAGCACCCAGGACCACGCCGCGGCGGCCATCGCCAAGGGCGGCGTGCCGGCCAATCCCAACGGCGTGCCGGTGTTTGCCTGGAAGGGCGAGACTTTGGACGAGTATTGGGACTGCACGGAACGCGCCCTCGATTTCGGCGGCGGCCGCGGGCCGACCCAGATCGTGGACGACGGCGGCGACGCCACCCTGCTGATCCACAAGGGGCTGGAGTTTGAGAAGGCCGGCCGGGTGCCGGATCCGGCCACCGCCGACAGCGAGGAGTTTGCCGTCATCCTGAAACTGCTCGGGACGCTGGCCAAGACCCAGCCGGGGCGCTGGGCCAGGATTGCCGCGGAGTGCCGGGGCGTTTCGGAAGAGACCACCACGGGGGTCCACCGGCTCTATGAGATGGAACGCCAGGGCACGCTGCTGTTTCCGGCCATCAATGTCAACGACAGCGTCACCAAGAGCAAGTTTGACAACCTGTACGGCTGCCGCCACTCGCTGCTGGACGGGCTCAACCGCGCCACCGACGTCATGCTGGCCGGCAAGCTGGCCGTGGTCTGCGGCTACGGCGACGTGGGCAAGGGCTGCTGCCAGAGCCTGCGCGGCCAGGGCTGCCGGGTCATCGTCACCGAGTGCGACCCGATTTGCGCGCTGCAGGCGGCCATGGAGGGGTACCAGGTGCTGACGCTGGAGGAGGTGGTGGGCACGGCGGACCTGTTTGTCACCGCCACCGGCAACCTGAACGTCATCACGGCGGAGCACATGGCCCGGATGAAGGACGGGGCGATTGTCGGCAACATCGGCCACTTTGACAACGAGATCGACATGGCCGGCCTCAAGAAGACGCCGGGCATCCGCAAGATCAACATCAAGCCGCAGTTCGACAAGTGGGTGTTTGCGGACGGCCACTGCATCCTGGTCTTGGCGGAGGGGCGTCTGCTCAACCTGGGGTGCGCCACCGGCCATCCCAGCTTTGTCATGAGCAACAGCTTCACCAACCAGACGCTGGCGCAGATCGACCTGGTGGAAAACGCCGGACGCTATGCCAACAAGGTCTACGTGCTGTCGAAGAAGCTCGACGAGAAGGTGGCGCGGCTGCACCTGGCGCAGATTGGCGTCAAGCTGACCCGGTTGTCGGACAAGCAGGCGGCCTATATTGGGGTGTCCGTCGACGGCCCGTTCAAAACGGAGCATTACCGGTACTGAAGCGGGAGGGCAGGGGGCCATGGAACCACCGGCAGGCGCCAACGGCAGGGCACCCGGCATGCAGACCACGGAGCGTGGGCGCATCCAGCTGCTGGAGGAGCTGAACCGGATGTACGGGACGGGCGCCGGCGGCCGTCGCTGGCGCTTCCTGCGCAAACGCTATGCCTGGGCGATGGTGACCGGCGGCGCCCGCGCCGTCAAACGCGCCCTGGACATCACGGTCGCGCTGTCCGCCCTGCTGCTCACCCTGCCGCTGATGCTGCTGGTGACCGTCCTGATCAAGACCCGGGATGGTGGCCGGATCATTTTCTGGCAGAGCCGGGTGGGGCGGTACGGCCGGGAGTTCGCCTTCCCCAAGTTCCGCTCCATGGTGCCGAATGCCGAGCAGATCCGGGAGCAGCTGCTGCCCCAAAGCCATCACGGCGAAAGCATCACCTTCAAGATGCGCCGCGATCCGCGGATCACCTGGATCGGCCGGATCATCCGCAAGTTCAGCATCGACGAGCTGCCCCAGCTGTGGTGCGTGCTCGTCGGCGACATGTCGCTGGTGGGGCCGCGGCCGCCGCTGCCCAAGGAGGTGGCGCTGTATACCCTGGCGGACCGGCGCCGGCTGGACGTCACCCCCGGCCTCACCTGCATCTGGCAGGTCAGCGGCCGCGGGGACATCCCCTTCGACCGCCAGTGCCAGTTGGACCTGGAGTACATCCAGAGCCAAAGCCTGTGGCTGGACCTCAAGCTGCTGCTCAAGACCATCCCCGTCGTGCTGCTCGGCAAGGGCGCCTACTGACCCTCACTTCATGCCGAACATCTGCTCCTTGAGGTCGAGATAGTAGACGTAGTTCTCCCAGGAGACGTCGGGCGGGCAGCGGTGGTCGCAAAAGGGGATGTAGCCGCCGCGCTCGACCCACGGCGCCAGGCTTTCCATGTACGCCTTGATGGCGGCCGGGCCTTTGGCCATCTGGATCTTGTCAAACCCGCCCATGATGCGCAGGTCCTTGCCGTACTGCTTCAGCAGCTCGCCCGGATGGCAGCAGCACATGACCTCAAAGGGGAAGAGGCAGTTGATGCCCGACTCAAGGAAGCTGGGCAGGATCGGCCGCACGTCCCCGTCGCAGTCGATCCACCAGATGTCGATGCCATGTTTCTTCAGTTTGGCGTTGATGCGCTTATAGCGGGGGACGACCTTTTCCCGGAAGAAGGACACCGAAACCAGCGGGCCGTTCTTGAAGCAGATGTCCTCCCAGCCGGCGGCGTAGTCGAACTGGACGTGCGGCAGCACCGCGTCCAGGAAGTTTTCGATCAGCACGCACTGGTTCTCGATCATGTCCTCGACCATGTCCGGGTAGTCGTAAATGGCGTAGGAGAGCCCCTCGACGGTCAGCAGGTCGCGCACCTGGCCGATCATCGACCCGCACCACACCCCGAGCGGGTAGTCGCGCTGCGCCGGATGGTCCTTGAGGATCTGTGCCAGGTCGGGCTGGCGCCCCGGATGGGCGGGGTTGAGGTGTTCCGCTTTCGCGCGCTTCCAGTCGTCCGGCGTCTGGATGGAGGAGCCGATGTAGTGGGGAATGGTGCTATGGCCGTCCTTAGGCACCTCGCAGATCAGGCCATTGCCGTCCACGATGGTTTTGGAGGTGGCGGTTTCGGAGATGAGTTTGTACTCAAAAGCTGGCAGCAGCCAGGGGGCACCCACCATGCCGGTGCAGTCGAAGTTGAAGAAACGGTTGGCTTCGCCCTCGTTGGTGATCCGGTTGTCCACGAACGGCTTCCATAAATGGTAGTTTTCTTCCCAGTAGCCAAACTCCATGTTGAAGCAGCGGTCGACCGGCTGGTAGTGCATCTGCCGGTTGAACCGCTCGCGGTCGGTCATGGCGTTCTTCCACTTGGGGCGGCAGGGGATGATGGTCTTGTCCATGGCGGCGAGGGGCTCCTTGGCGTGAGGCGTGAAACGTGATTCGTGAAACGTGACTCGTGAAACGTGAGGCGTGAAACGTGAGGCGTGAAACGTGAGGCGTGATTTGTGATATTCGATGTAGCTCAGGGCTTGCAGCCCGGCGGCGAGTCTCCGCGGGGTGCAACCCCGCGCCTGGAGTTTGGCATAACTCAACAGGTGTGGTTTTCCCGTCCCAGCGGGACGGGGCGGGAATAGGCAGGGGCTTCAGCCCCTGTTTTGGCCGCCCCCCATTTCGCGTGCCGTCAGGTACGCGGCGAATCGCGGTGTACCTACAGGGCGGACATGGTTTTCCTGTAGGCACGGGCGTGTCGCCCGTGGAGGGGGAGGCATGGCAGACGAGGACGAGGAATGACTTGCCTTTCGTGAGCTGAATGGGTTATCCGTGACCTACCGGCGGGCGACCAGCCCTTTGCCATACACGTTTTACGAGTCACGCATCATGCATTACGAATAAAATGACATATATTGCTGTTGTCGCAATCATCAGCAATTGGCATTTACTGGCAAATCTTGCTTATGATGACCGGTGAGACTTGGAAACGGGGGTTCCCCTGCGAAAACCGCCTGCAGGAGCGGCAGATGGGGGCGTGGGTGACGGTGGCGGGCGAGTACCGGACCACCGACCATGTGCTGGAGACGCGCCACTTCGGCGACGCCCTGCTGATCCATTGCCTGGAGGGCGGGGGGCAATTCACGCTGGGCGGGTCCCGGCATGCGGTGGGGGTCGGCGACCTGTTTTTTCTGCCGCCCTATGTGACCCACGGCTATCGCTGCGATCCGCTGGCGGGCTGGCGGATTTTGTGGGTGCATTTCGGCGGCGCCTACGCCGAGAGCCTGGTCCGGCTGGCCGGCTTCAGCGTCGCCAATCCGTTGCGCCACCTGGGTGACCGGCCGGCCGTGGTTTCGGCCTTTGAGCGGTTGCTGGACCTTCTGCGCGCCCAAAAGTACCAGCACGGCGTGGATGCCGCGGGCGCGCTGGTGCTGCTGCTGCTGGAACTGGTCAAACTGGCGGAACCCGACCCGCCCGAGCGCCGGCGTTTGCTGGAGGCGGCGGAGGGCGGCGGCGGCCTGGACGCCATGGCCCGGCGCGCCGGCTGTTCCAAATACCACTTTGCGCGCCTGTTCCATGCCCAGGTGGGGCTGCCGCCCTGGCGCTACGTGCTGAACCGGCGGGTGGAGCAGGCTCGCGGCCTTTTGCTGGATCCGCAGGTCACCATCAAGGAGATTGCCAGCCAGCTGGGTTTCCGCGACGGCAACGACTTCACCCGCTGCTTCACCCGCATCACCGGACTGTCGCCCCGGCGCTACCGGGAAACCATTGCGGTGCGGACCGCGCCCGTGGCGGAAAAACCCTGGCACGCGCCGTCCTCCCGCCGCCCGCGGATGAAGGGGGCGTGACCGGTCACCCCGTTTCAAGGCCGTTGTTTGCGGAACTTTGCGGGGATGGATATACTGCCCGTACGGAGACTCGTCACGACCGGCAAACCATGACCGACCGGGCTGGGGGTGAATCATGGAGGAGCGCAGCTACCACATTCGGACAATGACCCGGCCGGAAGTGGATCTTGCGGTCGACTGGGCGGCGGCCGAAGGCTGGAACCCTGGGCTGGCCGATGCGGAATGTTTTTATGCGGCGGACCCGGACGGTTTTTTGATCGGCCTGCTGGGGGATGAGCCGGTGGCCACCATTTCCGCGGTCAAGTATGGCAAGTCCTTTGGTTTCATCGGGCTGTACATCGTCAAGCCGGCGTATCGCGGCCGGGGCTACGGCCTTCAGATCTGGCATGCCGCCCTGGCCGGCCTGAAGGGGCGCACGGTGGGTCTTGATGGAGTGATCGCGCAACAGGGAAACTATGCCAAGTCGGCTTTTTCCCTGGCGTATCGGAACATCCGCCATCAGGGAGTTGGCGGCGGGGCTGTTCCGGCGGATCCGGGGCTGGTTCCGTTGTCCACCCTCCCGTTCGATGAGGTCTGCGCCTACGACCGGCCGTTCTTTCCCGATGACCGCGGACAATTCCTCTGGAGCTGGCTCCACCAGCCGCGTGGCGTGGCGTTTGGCCTTCGGCAGGCCGGTCGGCTGGCCGGCTACGGGGTCATGCGCGTCTGTCGCTCGGGGTACAAGATCGGCCCGCTGTTTGCCGACCGCCCGGCATTTGCGGAAACGTTGTTTTTGGCGCTGAAGGCCCAGGCCCCGGCCGGCGCCCCGGTCTTCCTGGACACGCCGGCCGTGAATCCGGCGGCGGTCGGGCTGGCCGCGCGGCACCGGATGACCGCCGTGTTTGAGACCGCCCGCATGTATTGGGGCCCCCCTCCGGAGTTGCCGGTCAGCCGCCTGTTCGGGGTGACCACCTTTGAGCTCGGCTAATTCCCGGGCGGTGCCGCCTGGCACCGGTAACCGGTCAGTGAACGGGAACGCAGAAAGAACGGTTTTTGATGACCCTTGAACGGGCGCAGGTGTTTAGTAAAGGAGATTGCACAGATGAATATCAAGCTGGCGGCGGGCTTGTCCCTGGCGGTGGCGGTGATCCTCGGGGGGCTGGCAGGCCGGGCGTGTGCCGCCGAACCCGCACCGGCATCGGAACTGTCCCAGGCACTGGGGCAGGCCGCCGTGTTTGCCGGGCTGACCGGGCCGGAGCGCGCCGCCTTGGAAGTGGCGGCCACCGTGCGCCACTGCACGAGCGGCGAGCGCCTTGTCGAACGGGGCCGGCCCCTGGACCGCATGTTCATCATGCTCGACGGCCAGGTGGAGGTGCGGATCAACGGGCGGCTCGTGGCCACCTATCACGGCCAAACCCTGCTCGGCGAGCTGGAGTTCCTGGACCGGCAGCCGGCGGCGGCGGACGTGGTGGCCGTCAAGGAGACCCGGCTGATCGAGGTCAACAACGCCGTGCTGGCGGAACTGATGCGGAAACAGCCCCGGATCGGCTATGTGCTCATGGGGGAGCTGGCAAAAATCGAAGCCCAGCGTCTGCGCGCCATGAATCTGGAATAACCGCT
>JBAZJM010000184.1:0-9170 GCA_041651315.1 Lentisphaeria bacterium
TGGCAAAAGTACGGGGGTAGGGGCGGCTTCGTCCCGTAGGGACTGAATGAAAATAGGCAGGGGCTTCAGCCCCTGTTCCGAAAAATGAAACGATGGCGTGCCGTAGGTACGCCGCGATTCGCTGCGTACCTGACGGCACGCGAAATGGGGGGGGCAAAACACAGGGGCTGAAGCCCCTGCCTATTTCCGTCCCGTCCCGCTGGGACGGGAAAACCGCAACCGTTGAGTTCTGCCAAACTCCAGGGGCGGGCATTCTTGCCCGTGCCCCCCTTCAGAGTCGGGACCGAAGCGCCACTCCTGGGCGCGGGAGAGGCCGGGCAATGAGGAAAACTGAAATCAATTTCTGTTTTCTGCTTTCCCAATTTCTGCTTTCGGCTGACCCGTCACTGACGTTCCGGGCTCGGACGAACGCCGGGCTCGGAGGGGGTGCCGTTCCCCGGTCTGAACCCCCATTCCCGGCGATGGGGGGGGGGATTCAGCGGAGGCGGTTGCGGAGCTTCCGGGCCAGGGTGCGGAGCAACTGCCAGCCGTAATAGGCGTAGGCGGCGGCGAACACCAGGGGGGCGTTGCGCTTGTGGAAGGTCCAGGGCAGCGGGGGCAGGCGCCAGTTTTCCCGGCGCGCCCAGTCGACCAGGCGGGTGATGGGGCGGAAATACTTGAGCTTGTTGACCGGCAGCAGCACCCACGGTTTGGGATGGGGTCCGAGGTGGGCGACATAGGCGTTGGGATCCTGGTCGAGGCGGCCGGGGGCGACCGGCGGGGCGTCCTTGGCGAAGGCGAGGAGCGATTCCAGCACCGACTCGTCGAGCTGGAAATAGGCCAGGCTGGCGCGGTCGCAGGAGGTGCCCTTGTCGACTTCCGGCAGCACCCGCATCATCTGCTCGTGCCAGCGGCGGACGAAGGGGAAGAAGCGGCGGTGAACGGTGAGGTTGCCGGAGGCCACGCTGACGGTCAGGGCGGAGCGGGGGTTCTCGCCCACGTCCCGCTGCCACACCTCCAGCATCCGGCGGGGAATGCCGGCGTGCGGTTCGCCGGGGGCGTAGCGGGAGGCGAACACCCGGGCGTCTTCAGCGGCGGATTTGAGGCGGGTCGAGAACACCTCGCCGGGGGAGAGGTAGGGGGTGATGTCGCCCATCACCAGGCCGTCGCCGTCGAGCAGGGTCACATAGTCGGCGCCGTCCGCCTCGGCGGTCAGGATCGCCTCGCACTTGCGGGTGGCGGGGTTGCGCCGGTTGGCGGGCGAGGCGTCAAAGACGGCGACCCCGGGGAGCTGGGTGAACAGGGCTTTCTCCGCGGCGTCCAAGCCGACGCACAGAATATTGATTTTGGCCTTGACGCGGTGGTACCGGATCGACAGCACCAGCAGAAAGACCGCCGCCAGGAACTTGCGGTCGGTGATGGTGACAATGGTGTTGGGGCAGCAGGCCAGGGGGTCAGGCGCCATGGGTGTCGGCCTTTCGCCAACCTTCGTACTGGAAATATTGGTTCTTGTGGGTGAGGATGACTGCCTGCGACGGGTAATGAGCGGAGAAGAAGGCGAGCTTGTGCTGGCTGGCATCGTCGGGCAGCCGGTGTTCGGGGGTGAACAGCAGGTCGTCGGTCAAGGGGACGAACGTCTTGCCGGCCGGACATTGGCGGAGCACGGCCGCGTGGAGCTGGATGTGCTGGGCGTGCCCGTATTCGCCTTCGCGGTTGTGGGTGTAGACGGCCTCCAGTCGCGGCACCCGCCTCAGGACGGCGGCAATGCGGGCGTCCAGAACGGCCGGCTCCCAGCGGACGTCCTGGCCGTCCGGCAGGTTCAGCAGCAGGGCCTGGGCGCCAAAGGCGCGGGCGGCCCGGCGGAACTCGCCGGCGCGGGTGGGGCGGTCGCCGCCGCTCATGGCGACCACCAGCCACTGCCGGTCCCGCTGTTGCAGCTGGCCGCTGAAGAACAACAGCTCATCGTCGGGGTGCGCCACGAACAGGACGTTGCGGACCTTTTCCCAGCGCACCCGCCGGTTGGCCAGGGGGGTGACGGTGCGGCCATAAAGCGAGCGCAGCCAGCCGCGGAGCAGGGGCCGGCAAGGACTGGCCGGGGCGGAGCGGTTGCGGCATGAACTGGCGGAAGCACCCTGCATGGCGGCCTCTGGGGCGCCGTTCCAAACAACCCCGGCGCCTGGCGGTACTATAACGCCGCCGCTTTTTTGAGTGGCGGTCATTCATACCAGGGCGGTGTCGAAGCCGCCGCACTCCGGAGGGAGGCTTCCGCCTCGGGACTTGAGAGACTTGGGAGACTCGCGCGACCGGAGTGTGGCGAAATCATCCGGTCTCTCCTGTCCCGTGAGTCTCTCGAGTCCCCCTCGGGCTTTTTGTTTTCGCCACGGGATGGATTTTGGGCGTGGTTGCTTCCGGCCTGCCAGCGGATATATTCCTGCTTTTGCATTCAGTAATCGAGGCGCCGGTCCCGGCGCGGCATTGGACAGCGTCCACGGAGACAACACCATGGGTTCGGTCAAGAAGAAGCGGTTGAAGAAGATGGCCAAGCACAAGCGGAGCAAAATCCTGAAGGCTCAGCGGCACAAGAACAAATAAGCTTTTCCGTACCGGCCGGTTGTTGCCGCGTGGTCTGGGGGCGCCTCCTCCATTCCCTAACCGCGTTGCGGCGGGGGAGTTGGGTGGCGCCCCCTAACTTTTTTCGGCCGGCCCGAGGATGACGGCACGATGGAAATGGGCAATGGGTTCAGGCTGGCGGCCGTCTGGCGCCGGAGCTTCGGGGCATGCCGGTGCCGGGGGGCGTTTGGCGTGCTCCTGGCGGCGGTGTTGCTGGCCGTTCCGACGGCTTGGCCCCAACCCGTCACCCCCCTCCCTGACGATCTGCAGTTGACCGCGACGGGCACCCTGGCCGCCCGGACTTGGCAGCTGGCCGCCTGGGGCGTCTATCTGCAATTGGCCCAGCCGTCGCCCCCCCGGGGGCCGGATGCCGGGGCGGACGAGTCCGGCCGGCGCCCGGCGGGGACGCCCGGCCTGCAGCTGGGCGGCCAGCCCGGTGCTCCGCAACCCTTTCCCGGCAGCCTGCCGTCCGGCGTCCAAGCCGGCCCCGTGGTCCCGCCGGAACTGGGCGTCACCGGTGGCGTGCCGCCGTTTCTGGCCCAGTACCTGGCGGCGCTGCAGCTGCAGCCGGATTCCAAGGCGCTGCTGGAGCTGGCCCTCGGGTCGCTGGTCAGCGGGGTGCGTCCCGCCGTTTTGATTCATGAACTCCGCCATTTGGCGGAAGCCCATCCGGCCGCCGCCAACCTGCAGGGGGTGCTGGCCCTGCTGTTGGCCATGGACGGCCAGGGGGGAGCCTCCGCCGGCGTGCTGCAGCGCGGCTTGGCGGCTTCCGGCTGGAATGACCCGCGGCTGGCCCGGCAGTGGGCGGAAACCCTGTGGCAGCTCAAGCGTTATCCCGAGCTTTTCCAGGCGCTGGACGACCTGTTCCGGCATCCCGTTCCCGCCAAGGACCTGCCGCTCCGGACGGCCGCCGCCGGCTATTACCGTCAAGCCCTGGAATTGCCGCCGGCCGCCCGCGGGGGCGCGGACGCCGCCCGTTTGCGCAAGCTGGCCCGGCGTCAACTGGACACCGCCTTTGCCTTGGCCGCCGCCCCCGATCTGGAAGAGGCCGACAGCGGACAGGTGCTGGCCCTGATCCGGGAGTTGCAGGAACAGGATCTGCATGCCCGGGCGCTGGAGCTGCTGGAGGTCCTGGGAAACGAAGACGCCGGGGTGCGCGACCAGGTGGACGCCCTGCGGGTGGAATCGCTGCTCAAGTTGGGGCGCAAGGCCGAGGCGGGGCAGTTGCTGGAGGCCCTCAACCGGCGCATCCAGGCACCCCCGCCGGCCGCCGCCGCCGCGGGGCTGAACGTGGCGCCGGTGCAGAGCCGGCACGGGTACCAGGCGTTGCGCCGGGCCGTTGCCGAGAGCATGCGGCGGGAAGAATCGGCCAATGAACAGGTGGGGCAGCTGTTCCTGGAAATGAAGCGCCCCGAAGAGGCGGTGGCCGCCTTTGAACGCGCCCTCCGGGTGGCCCCCAACGACGTGCGGCTGCGGCTGATTCTGGGCCATCTCCATCTCGGGCTGGGAATGCCGGAGAAGGCGGTGGCCGTGCTGGGGCCGCTGCCCGACACGCTGCCGCACAAGCAGTTGCTGCTGAGCCGGATCAGCTTCGCCCAAAACAACACGGCCGACGCGGCGCGCCGGCTCGCCCTGGCCCAGGAGGCGGCCACCAAGACCGGCAACCAGGGCTTTTTCGACAAGCAGTTTTATCTCTATTATGCCACCCTGTGCGACCGGCTCGGCGCGCCGGAACGCTGCCTGGAGCAGGGGGAGAAGGCGCTGGCGCTGGCCCCCGACGATCCCGAGTGCCTCAATTTTGTCGGCTACACCCTGGCCGACCTCAACCGCGACCTGCCGCGCGCCGAGAAGCTGATCCGCCAGGCGGTGGCCGCCGAGCCGGACAGCCTGGCCATCCTCGACAGCCTGGCCTGGGTCTGCTACCGCCAGGGCCGCCTCGACGACGCCTGGGAGATCATCTGCCGGGTGCTGGACGGCTGGGGGGACGAAAAGCCGGACGCCACGGTGCTGGAACACGCCGGCGACATTGCCGCCGCCAAGGGGCTGGTCGCCGAGGCGCGCGGGTATTACCAGAAGGCCCTGCTCGCCGAGCCCGCCAAGCCGCAACTGATCAAGGACAAGCTGCAACGATTGCCGCCCGCCGCCCCGCCCAAACCCTGACCCGTTGGCCGTCGTTTGAGGTGCCAGGAGTTGAGCCGTCTCATCCCCCCGCAACCATGGGATCTGCCGATGCGCCTGCCGGAAAGCAAAATTTTGACCTGGGACAGTGTGAAAGCCTGGCGCGCGGCCCTGCGCCAGGCCAACCGCCGCCTGGTGCTGACCAACGGCTGCTTTGACATCCTGCACCGCGGCCATGTCGATTACCTGGCCCGGGCGCGCCTGCTCGGCGACGCCCTGCTGCTGGCGGTCAACAGCGACGCCTCAATCCGGGCCCTCAAGGGGCCGGACCGCCCCCTCAATTCCGAGCATGACCGCCGGTTCGTCCTGGCCGGCCTGGAATCGGTGGACGGCGTGGTGGTCTTTGACTCCCTGCGCGCCGACGGCATCATCACCCTGGCCGAACCGGACTTTTACGCCAAGGGCGGCGACATCTCCCTGGCGACTCTGCCCGCCGAGGAGCGCCTGGCCCTGGACGCCTGCGGCACGCAAATCGTCTTTCTGCCGTTCCTCGACGGCTTTTCCACCACCGGCACCATCAACAAGGCCCGGAAAAACCGTTGACGGCCGTCGAGTCGCAGGGTACTGGCGGCGTGGAATGGGGGGCGGCACAGTGACGCGGTGCCGTTGGGGGCGGATGGCGTCTCGGGGCTTTTGGGCGTTGGCGTGAAACTGGGAGCAAGGCATGCAATATATAATCCATCATTACTTTGAATGGATGCTTTGTCTTTTGCTCCTAATCGGGAGACTTGGCGACATCTTGAGCACATATTGGGCGACACCCACGCTGAAGTTGGAAGGGAATCTGCTCGCCAGAAAACTCGGTTGGCCATTTGTGTGGCTCTCAATTTTGCTTTGCCTGATCCCGTTCTACAGCACGTCACTCGCCATTGTCGCCCTTGTGCCATCGCTTTTGGTCTCGGCCTCTAATATCGGAAAAATTTGGCTGGTGCGAAGTGTCGGAGAAACGCAATTTGCGGAATTGCTAACTTCAGTAGCGCGCAAGCAGCGTCTAATGCCTGCACTTTTTTGGGTTTTTCTCTCTTCTTCGTTCATTATTCTTGCGGGAGTCGTCTTAATTGGTCTTTGTCCGGATCCTGAGCGGGACTGGGGATTTTGGTATGGAGTGGGCATTGTGGTTTATGGTGTCGCTATTATGCTTCATGGCTCATTGTATTTTTGGCGGTTGTTTAAGCGGGCAACGGCATCGGACACCGGCCAGGCATCATGAAATTTAAAACGCTTCACTTTATACTTGATATCGTGTTCGTGATTGGCGCGAGCGGAAGTTGTCTTGCCCAAGCCGCGGCCGGCCAGCCGGAGGCCGCGGCGGCGGTCAAGGTCGGCGTTCTGCTGGAGGCGCCGTTTGTCCAAAAGGACGCGGCCGGCCATTACGGGGGGTACTCGTTCGAACTTTGGGAAGAGGTCGGACGGAAGCTTGGCCGCACCAGCGAGATCCGCGAGTTCGACACCTTCCCGGCGCTTCTGGAGGGGGTGTCGTCCGGCGCGGTCGATGTTGCCGTGGCCGACATCTTCATCACCGGCGAGCGCGAGAAACGCATGGATTTCACGCACCCGATTGCCGACGGCGGGCTTCGCGTGATGGTGAACGCCGGTTCGCGGCATTCGCTCAAGCGGTTGTGGAACGGGCTGGTCGGCAACGGCCATGTGGCCGTCTTCGGCTATGGCACGCTGGTCGTGGTCGGCTTCAGCGTTCTGCTGATGTTCCTGTGGCGCCGGACCGACCGGGAGTTTCCGCGCACCCCGAGCTTGCGGTCAAAGAGGTCGGGCCGCTTTTCGAGAAGCGCAAGTACGCCTTTGCGTTGCCGAGCAACGGCCGCTTGCGCCACGCCATCAACCTCGCCCTGGTTGAACTTGAGGAGGCTGGGGTGTCGCAGAAGCTTTACACGAAGTACTTTGGCGGGAAATGAAGACGGCCAGGCCGTCAAGGAGCAAAAAAAATGCATGCCACCCCGGTGTCGATTGTTTGTCTGATCAAGGCCAAAGAACAGACCCGGCAGCAGGTGCGGGACGAACTCCGGCAGCTCGCCGCCCTGACCCGGCAGGAAGCGGGCAACCTCTGCTATGACCTGCACGTGGCCCGGACCGATGACAGCCTGTTCGTCCTCTACGAAAACTGGCGGGACCAGGCGGCCCTGGACAGCCACATGGACCAGCCGTACTTCAAGGATTTTATCGGCAAGGCGGCCGGGCTGCTGGAACGGCCCGTTGACATCACTCTCTGCACGAAAATCTAGTATGCAATACGAACTGATCCGCAAGGTGTTGGAACGCCGGGACTGGGGGGGCGCGGCGCGGGTGGCCGGTTGGGTGCGGACCCGGCGCGACTCCAAGGGCGGCTTCTCCTTCCTGGAACTCAATGACGGCTCCTGCCTGGCCAACCTGCAGGTGGTGGCCGAGGCGGCCCTGGCCAATTACCAGGCGGAGGTGCTGCGGCTGTTTCCCGGCAGCTCGGTCGCGGTTGAGGGGACGCTGGCCCCGTCGCCGGGCAAGGGGCAGGCGCTGGAGTTGCGGGCGACGTCCGTCACGGTGTTCGGTTTCTGCGAGCCCACCGCCTACCCGCTGCAGAAGGGGCGGGTGTCGTTCGAGGTGTTGCGGGAGATCGGGCACCTGCGGCCGCGCACCAACACCTTTGCCGCCATGAGCCGGATCCGCAACGCCCTGGCCATGGCCACCCATGCGTTCTTCCAGGAGCGCGACTTCCTGTATGTCCACACGCCGATCATCACCGGCAGCGACTGCGAAGGCGCCGGCGCCATGTTCCAGGTGACCACGCTGGACGTGGCGCACCCGCCGCGCCGTCCCGACGGCGCCGTGGATTATGCCGCGGATTTCTTCGGGCGCCGGGTCAGCCTGACGGTGAGCGGCCAGCTCAACGGCGAGACCCACGCCTGCGCCCTGGGGCGCATTTACACCTTTGGCCCGACTTTCCGCGCCGAGAACTCCAACACCCGCCGGCACCTGGCGGAATTCTGGATGATCGAGCCGGAGCTGGCCTTTGCGGACCTGGCCGATGACGCCACCCTGGCCGAGGATTTCCTGCGTTACCTGTTCCGGCACGTGCTGGACCGCTGCCGGGCCGACCTGGAGTTTTTCCGGGAGCGGGTGGAACCGGCCCTGGTCAGCCGGCTTGAAGCGTTGGCGGAGGCCCGTTTTCTGCGTCTGCCCTATGGCGAGGCGGTGGAGCTGCTGCGCAACTCCGGGCAGGCGTTCGAGTTTCCGGTCCACTGGGGGTGCGACCTGCAGGCCGAGCACGAGAAGTACCTGACGGAGGTGATCGCCAAGGGGCCGGTGATCGTCACCGACTATCCGCGGGACATCAAGGCGTTCTACATGCGCCAGAACGCCGACGGCCGCACGGTGGCCGCCATGGACGTGCTGCTGCCCGAGGTCGGCGAGATCATCGGCGGCAGCCAGCGGGAGGACCGGCTCGACGTGCTGGAGGCGCGGATGCGCGAATGCGGGCTCAATCCCGACCTTTATTCCTGGTACCTGGACCTCCGGCGCTTCGGCAGCGTGCCTCACGCCGGGTTCGGGCTCGGGTTTGAACGGCTGGTCCAGTTCTGCACCGGCCTGGCCAACATCCGCGACGTGATCCCCTTTCCGCGGACGCCGGGGAATGCGGCATTTTGACGTCAAACGTGAAACGTGAAGCGAGTGCGATTGGCATCAGAGCCCGGAACGCGAGTGACGGGTCAAAGGCAAAACGTGCGGATGTGATGGGCGTTCATACTGGCAGGAGGTCGAAGCATGGCGGCAACTTTTGACGAACAGGCACATGTCCGGGCCCTGGCGGAGCTGGGCCGGGAGGCGGCGCTGCGCCGGGACGGCTACCGGGACCGGGCGCTCAAGCTGTTCCCCCATGTCTGCGCGAGCTGCGGCCGCGAGTTTGCCGGCAAGCGGCTCAAGGAGCTGACGGTCCACCACAAGGACCACAACTACAAGAACAATCCGCCCGACGGCAGCAACTGGGTGCTGCTCTGCCTGTTCTGCCACGACCACGAGCACGAAAAGTACAAGATGGCGGAGTACCGGCGCGGGGTGCGGCGCGAAGATCACGAACCGGCGCCGTCGATCTTCTCGCCGTTTGAGAACCTGGACCAGCTCGTCAAGCTTGACGCGGCCGCCGCCGAGCCGGCCCCGGAACCGCCGGCCGCGGACGGCGCTGGCACCCCCGATCATGAATGAGACGAATTTTACTTCAAAATCATTCTCTCACGGAGACACAAAGGCACGGAGAAATAAACCATATTTTATTGTTGTCTAATTAATTGTGTTTTCTTTGTGATCTCTGGTGCGTCAGCGAAACCAGTGACGTCTCGTGAACTGAAAGGAGTTCGCCATGGAATGATCCGTCAGCCATGTAGTCAGCCGGGCGTACGTACGGAGTAATCCGTGCGGAC
>JBAZJM010000185.1:0-9155 GCA_041651315.1 Lentisphaeria bacterium
CCCCCCCCATATGGCGATCACCCCCAGCGCGGCCACCCCGATGCCGACGCTCCAGGCCAGATAGGAATTGCCCTGGGCCTTGAATTCGCACCACGGCTCCTTGACCAGCAGATGCCGGCGCGCCACCTGGTCGGCGAACATGAATTTGGCCCGGCACCCCACCCACAGCAGCACCAGCCAGGCGGCCAGCACCACCAGCAGAAAGGCGGCCCCCGCGACGCCGATCAGCAGCCAGTGCTCCTGGCACCAGTGCAGGACGGTGCCGAGCCACTCCGGCGTGCCGACAGCGCCGGTCTTGCCGGAACGCGACGACGGATTGGGCAGGTTGAAGCCGCCGCCGCCGCCCGATCCGGCCAAGTTGGCCAGCCAGGCGGTAAAGCCAAGGGTGAACCATTTCTCGGCTGTGGCGGTGGTGAACAATTCCAGGCGCATGCGCCGCCAGGCGACGCCGGCGGCGGCGCAGTTGCGATCCCAAGCATCCCCAAAACAGCCCATGAAGACCCCCAAAGCCTGAACGGTTCCTGACGGTGGAATTTCGCCTGTGCTGATTATATCGCGCCAACCGGCGGCCCACAACCGTGAAGAAAAAGCCGAAATGGATATCCTGTCCGCGATAGCCCTCGACAGCCATCGAGGGCTGTCGAGGGCCATCGAAAAAAGGGCCAACCGTCACCGCCTTGCACCGGTGCGAAGCCCGGTTATCCTATTTCGTGCCGCTCATGTGAACCCTTATTCAGGCCAGGATCCCCCCTATGCCGGAAATGCCCGCCGCCCCCGCCCAAGCCGCCGTACCGACGCCCGCCGCCGGGTTTCGCTTCAAACTGGGCCTGGCCCTGATCATCGGCAACTGGCCGGTCGGCTACGGCGGGGCGGCCCTGGCGCTGGCCTGGGGCCACGCGGCCGGCCGGGACAAACTGGGGGCGGTGATCGCCACCACCGTTTACCTCATCTCCTGGGTCATGCTGGGCGCCGGCCTGGCGCTGGCCGGCAAGGCCGGGCTCCGCCACGCCAAGGAACTGTGGCGCCTCTGCGGCAGCCGGTTGTGGGGGCGCCGCACCCCCGACGCCTGAGCCCCCCGCCTCTCAACGGCAAAAAGAAGCCTCCGCCGGTTGGGAAGGAGGGGGGATGCCGGCGGAGGCTGGGGGAACTGAGATTGTCGGAAAGCCGTTATTATAGAACCTCGTTTTTAAGTGTCAAACTGAAACCCCGGCCAAGATTCAATTTTGCTCTGAATGTTGAATTTTGAATGTCAAAGTGAATTTTAAAACGGCTCTCATGAATCCAGCAGGTTATGACGTTCCGCCCACAGCCTAAAACGCTTCAGCCTGACGCAGCGTCTCAGCGGTCTGCTCAGCGGGCTGCCCACTGGCGGCCGGCGTTGCTGGCCGTCCTGCTGATCCTGGGTGCCGGCTGCGGCGTCCGCACCCCGCCGCCGCCAGTGACGCCGCCGACGGTGGACGGCGCCAACGCCTTGCGCCTGGCCACCGCCGTGGCCGCACTCGGCCCCCGGCCGGCCGGGTCGGCCGGCGCCGCGCGGGCCGCCGCCTGGCTCGCCGACCGCTGCCGCGACGCCGGCTACACCCCCGAAATCGACCACTGGACCGAGGCGCCGGCCGGCACGCCCCTGAATTTTCGCAGCGTGGTGGCGCGCCTGCCGGGCCGCGCCCCCGGCCGCATCCTGCTGGCCAGTCATTTTGACACCAAGGTGCTCGCGGAGGCGCCGGGGTTCACCGGCGCCAATGATTCCGCCTCCAGCACGGGACTGCTGCTGGAGCTGATGCGCGCCTTTGCGGCGCTCCAGCCGGCGTGGTCCGGCCCCACCCTCGAGTTCGCCTTCTTCGATGGCGAGGAATGCCTGGAGCGCTATTCCGAACGCGACGGCCTGCGCGGCAGCACCCATTGGGCCGACCGCATCCGCCGCCGCAACGGCGCCGCCGACTACCGCGCCATGATCCTGCTGGACATGGTTGGCGACCGCGACCTCAAGCTCACCTTGCCCGCCGACACCCCTCCCGACCTGGCCCGGCGCCTGTTGCGCCTGGCGGAAAAGCGCGGCTGGGAGAAGCAGGTCGGCTTTTATGCCGGCAACCTGCTCGACGACCACACCCCTTTCCAGGAGCTGGGCATCCCCGCCGTGGACCTGATCGATTTCGACTACGGTCCCGAAAATGCCTGGTGGCACACCGCCGAGGACACCGTGGACAAGCTCAGCGCCACCAGCCTGGCCATCGCCGGGCAGCTCGCCGCCGACCTTGCCGCCGACCTCGCCAGCCGCCCCGTGGACAAGGGGGGCAACTGATCCAGATCGGAACCCGGTTTTTCCGAGCCGGGAACGTAGCGACCGCAGGGAGCGTGAGTGACCGGTCAACGGCGGTTTGTTTTGACCCGTCACGTTGTTCCGGGCTCGGAAAATCCCCAGCCTCCCCAACCGGTGACCGGTTACTTCCGCCTCGGGATTTAGGAGTGGCACCCGCACCGCCCCCAACCTACATTATCGCAGCGCTCCTGGAGCCGGCCGCAACTGGCGGCGGAACGGGGCCGCACCGCCGGAGCCGCTTCCGTCTTGACGAGTGACAACGAGGAAAGACTCTTTCTTATGAGCAATAAGGCGCAGGAAATGATCGGCGTGGTCGGGCTGGGCTATGTCGGGCTGCCGCTGGCGGTTGCCTTCGGCCAGCACAGCCAGGTGGTCGGGTTCGACATCAACGAGAAACGGCTGCGCGACCTCCGCGCCGGCCACGACTTGACCAACGAAGCGGACCCGGAGAAGTTCCGCCAGGCCAAAATCCAGTACACCAGCAATCCGGACGACCTGCGGAAATGCACCTTCATCATCGTTGCCGTGCCGACGCCGGTCGACCAGGCCCGGCAGCCGGACCTGGAGCCGTTGCGCGGCTCTTCGACCACGGTGGGCAAGATCCTGCAGCCGGGCATGGTGGTGGTCTATGAGAGCACCGTCTACCCGGGGGTCACCGAGGACTATTGCCTGCCGATCCTGGAAAAGGAATCCGGGCTGAAACTGGGACAATTCGGGCTGGGCTACTCGCCGGAACGCATCAATCCCGGCGACCACCAGCACACCCTGAGCACCGTCATCAAGATCGTTTCCGGCCATGACGCCCCCACCCTGGCCCGGGTGGCCGCCGTCTACCGCCAGGTGGTCACCGCCGGGGTGCACGAGGCCCCCAACATCAAGACCGCCGAAGCGGCCAAGGTGATCGAGAACATCCAGCGCGACCTTAACATCGCGCTGATGAACGAGCTGTCGAAGATCTTTGCCCGGGTCGGCATCAACACCGACGAGGTGCTCGCCGCCGCCGGCACCAAGTGGAACTTCCACAAGTACCATCCGGGGCTGGTGGGCGGCCACTGCATCGGCGTCGACCCCTACTACATGACCTATCTGGCCATGCACCTGGACATGCACCCGCGGGTGATCCTGGCCGGCCGCGAAACCAACGACGGCATGGGGCGCTATGTCGGCGGCATGCTGGCGCGCGAACTGTCACGCCTGGGCAAGCCGTTGCGCAAGGCCAAGGTGGTGCTGTTCGGCCTCACCTTCAAGGAGGACGTGCCGGACTACCGCAACAGCCGCGCCGAGGATGTCATCGCCTACCTCAAGGAATTCGGCTGCGAAGTGCTCGGCTGCGAGCCGATGCTCTCCAACGAGCTGGTCCGCCAGGAATTCAAGGTCGAGCCGGTGTCAATGGACCGCCTGCCGGAGAAGATCGACGCCGCCCTGATCATCAACCGGCACAAGGTCTTCAAGGACGGTTTGTCCTTGGACGACCTGGCCAAACGCATGTCCCCGCCGGTGCTGGTGGACATCAAGAACCTGTTCAACCGTGACGCAGCCAGGACCAAGGGGTTCAATTACCTGACCCTGTAAAAAACCCGCCGCTCGGTAGCGGCGGGTCGTACCGGAAATGGAAAGTGTTGCTCTGCTGTGGATCAGACTCTCTGAAGCCGCAACGGCTTCCGTAACTACTTGATCAGAGTGTCGTTCCCATCTCCTGCTTTTTCTTATACACCCAAACCCCGAAAAATACAAGTCATTGCCCTGATTTCACAGAAAGGTTCCCCATGCATTCCCTCCCGCGTGCCGCCCTTCTCCTTGCCGCCGCCGGCCTGAGCGCCGCGGCCCAGGCCGAACTGTCCATGCCCAGCGTGTTCAACGACCACATGGTCTTGCAGCGCGACACCGCGATTCCCGTCTACGGCCGGGACACCCCCGGCCAAGCGGTGACGGTGACCTTTGCCGGCCAGACCCAAAGTGCCACGGCCGATGCCGCAGGCCGGTGGCGGGTCAACCTGGCGCCGGTCGGCGCGGGCGGCCCGTACACGCTCACGGTGGCCGGGTCGGACAAGAAGGAGTTTCTGGATGTGTTGACCGGCGATATCTGGGTCTGTTCCGGGCAGTCCAACATGCAGTTCATGGTCAGCGGCGCCATCAACGCCCCGGCGGAGATCGCCGCCGCCAATCATCCGCAGATCCGCCTGCTGGGCCTGCCCCAAGTCCGCAACGGCCTTCCCCAAGAGGATGTTTCCGCGGCCTGGACCGTGTGCACGCCGCAGTCGGTCCGGGGATTTTCCGCCGTGGGCTATTTCTTTGGCCGTGACTTAAACCGGGAATTGAACGTGCCCATCGGCCTGATCAACAGCTCCTGGGGCGGTACCGCCGTCGAAGCTTGGACTCCACGTGAAACGTTGATCACCTTTCCGGGCATGAAGGAAGCGCTGGGAGGGGCCGGTGAGGATCAGGCCGAAATTTGGAAGAAGCATGCCGCCGCCCTCAACCGTTGGCTGGCCGACATCGGCGTCAACAACGAGCCCGGCGCCAAGTTTGCCGAAGGATTTGCCAGCCCCGGTTTCAACGACACGGGTTGGCCCATCATGAACCAGCCCACCCTGTGGGGTGACGCCGGGATCACGTTCAACGGCGTCCTGTGGTTCCGCAAGAGTTTCGACCTGCCCGCCGATTTTGCCGGCGGCCCCGCCACCCTTGACCTGGGCGCCATCGACGACCTCGACTGCACGTTCGTCAACGGCAAACTGGTCGGCCGCACCCATGTGGACACGCCGTCGTTTTGGGTCGCCCAACGCCGCTACCTGGTGCCGGCCGGCCTGCTCAAGCCGGGCCGGAACGTGATCGCCGTCCGCGTGGCCGACATCGGCGGCGGCGGCGGCATGACCGGCCCCGCCGATGTCATCAGACTGAAGATCGCCGGCCTTACCCTGCCCCTCAGCGGCGCCTGGCGTTACGCGGTGGAGAGCCGCCTGGTCGTCCCCGCCGACAAGCCGCGGCCGCCCGAGCCCGGCGGCAACCTCATGGCCACCGAGCTGTACAACGCCATGATCCACCCGCTGATCCCCTACGCCATCCGTGGTGTCATCTGGTACCAGGGCTGCAGCAACGCCGGCAATCCGGCCCTGTACCGGGAGCTCCTGCCGGCCATGATCCAGTCCTGGCGCCAGCGCTGGGGCAGTGACTTCACCTTCCTCATCGTCCAGCTGGCCGGCTTCATGACCGATTCCGGCGATCCCGCCGACAACCCCGGCTGGGCGGTGTTCCGCGACGTGCAGCGCCAGATTGCCGAGCAGACCCCCAATTGCGGGCTGGCGCTGGCCATCGACATCGGCGACCCGGCCGACATCCATCCGCGCAACAAGCAGGACGTCGGCAAGCGCCTCGCCCTGCAGGCGCTGCAAAAGAGCTACGGCAAAACGGTGGCCGCCTCCGGCCCCACCTTCAAGTCGCTGGCCGCCGACGGCGGCAAGCTGATGGTCGCCTTTGACCACCTCGGCGGCGGCTTGAAGGCCAAGGACAACTCCCTGGCCAACAACTTCGCCATCCAAGGCCAGGACGGCAAATGGGCCTGGGCCGACGCCGCCCTTGACGGCGACCGCGTGGTGCTCTCCAGCCCGGCCGTGGCGCATCCCGTGGCGGTCCGCTATGCCTGGCAGAACAGCCCCAAGGCCAGCCTGTACAACCAGGCCGGCCTGCCCGCCGTGCCGTTCGAGGCCAGCATTCCGTAACCGGCGCCCGCCGTTCGACCAAAACCAATCCGAACGTCCAACATTCACCGTCGAAGTGAAGCGGGAGGCGCATGGCCGTTATCCCGGGTTTTCTTCAGCGTTGGACGTTCGAGGTTGAATGTTGAGCGTTCGGATTCCGGAAGCGGGTCGGGGACTGCCCCTGCCAGGCGGTGAAGGCGCGGGAGAAGTGAGCGGTGTCGTAAAAGCCGGTCCGCGCCCCGATCTCGGTCACGCTCAACGACGTGTCGCGCAACAGGTCGCGGGCCGCCTGCAGGCGGTGCTGGGCCAGGAACGCCATGGGCGTCAGCCCGGTGGCAGCGCGGAAGAAGCGGCAGAAATAATGGCGCTCCATGTGCGCCGCCCGGGCCAGGTCGTCCAGGGTAAGATGTTCCCGGAATCGCTGTTCCACCAGGGCAAACACCTGGCGGACGGCGTGCCACTGCGGATGGGGCTGGCCGATGCCGGCGGCAGCGCCGGCCGGCCATTGCGCACTGTAGGCCCGGCAGAGAAAGACCAGCCAATACAAGGCCAGGGCGTCCAGGGCCAAATCCCGCCCAGCCCCGTTCCCGGCCCCCTCTGCGAGCAGCAGGTCCTGGATGTTCCGGGCTTGCATGAAGGCGGCACCGTCCAGGTGCAGCCCATAACGGAAGCCCGCCTGCTGCCGGAAATACGGCTCCACGGTGAACAGCATGAGGAACCCGGGCAGGCCGCGCAGTTCCGCCTGGTGCCGTTGCACGAACAGCGGATGCACCAGGAGATGGAACACGTCCAAGTCCTCCTCCTGCTGATAGCCGTGGGAGATGTTGGGGGGAATCACAAACACGTCCCCGGCCGCCGTGTCCAAGGCATGCGCCTGCACATGATGCCGCCCCCGTCCGGCCAGCACCAGATTGACCTCAATGAAGTCGTGGGTGTGCATGCCGATGGCGTAGTGCCGGTGGATGAACGGGCACACCGGCGGCGGCCGCCCCGACGGCGCAAAGCAGTCGGGCACGGACCAGTGATCCTTGCCCTCGGCGGGCGGCAGCGGCACGATGTCACGGCCGGAGGATGCCGGGACGCGGCGGGGACGAACCTGAGCCACCATAAAAAGTCAACCTTGTACAAAACAACTATAACAGGCGCCAAGAATATAGGTGATATTAGAATATAATGATATGCAAGAACCATCGCAAAAGGATTGACTCTCTGCTTCCGTTTGTTGTCCCGGCTTCAGGGCGTGTTGATTTAATCGAAATTTCCCTTGTAGCTCAGGACTTGCAGCCCGGCGGCGAGTCTCCGCCGCGCTACAAGCGCTCAGCTGCAGAAAGCGATAGTGTGATTAAAGCAACACGCCCTAAAGTCGGTACAACGAACTACACCGCCATCCTGCGGCGGCCCAAGCCAAGGACCTTTGATAATGACCGCCCCCTGCTCCACCCCCACCGCCACCACTCGCGAGTTTGCCATTTTCATGGCCGCCGGCGAACCGTTTGCCGCCGGCTTCTTTGAGCAGCCCAACGCCCCCATGGCCAGCCGCCACGCCGCCGCCATCTGCCGCTACCTGGAGGCTGCGCCCCCCCTGGCGGTGGCCGCCGGCGCGCGGCTTTACCCCTCCGGCGCCGGCTCGGTCTGGCGCCAGTTGCCCGACGCCTGCGTCACCTTCGAGTACTCTTACTCGCTGGGCCTCCGGGATGGCCTGGCCGAGAAGCTTCTGCCCCACTGCGCCGACGATTTTGAACGGCAGCTCGCCCAGCGTGCCGTCGGCGAGTTGCGGCATTGGTGCGCCAACGCCATTCCCGGACGTTTCTGCATCGGCGGCGGCGGCTACACCCACTCGATCTTGAACTACGGCCGGCTGCTGCGGGAAGGCTTGACGGGATATCGCGCCCGCCTCCAGGCCGCCCTGGCCCGTCATGCCGGGGACGACTCGCGGACGCGCCTGTTGCAGGCCATGGCGGAAGCCTTGGACGCCATCATGGCCTATCATGGCAAGTGCGTGCGGCAGGTCAATCAGGCGCGCGATGCGGCGGCCGGCGACGACCGGCAACGGCTGGCCGCCCTGGCGGAGGCCCTGGGCAAGGTCCCGCTGCACCCGGCCGGTTCCTTTTACGAGGCGCTGGTGGCCTTCAACTTCCTGTGGAACCTGGACGGTTGCGACTCGGTCGGCCGGTTCGACCAGGACCTGAGTGCTTACTTTGACGCCGACGTGAAAGCGGGGCGCCTCGACGAGGCCACCGCCGCCGCCCTGCTCTCCGAACTGTGGGCCAATTTTGACGCCAATGACGGCTGGCACCTGCTGCTGGGCGGCACGGACACCGTCAGCCCGCGCTTCACCCGTCTGTGCGTCACGACCATGGCGCCATTCCGCCGGCCCAATGCCGGCATTCGGGTTGTGGACAACATGCCGGACGACTTGTGGGAAGCCATCTTCGACGGCTGGCAGGCCGGCGGCGTGAACCCCGCCCTGTACAATGAGGCCGCCTACGCCACCGGCATCGCCACGCTGCCCGGAATTCCGCCGGACCAGCGGCACCAGTTCGCCTGCGGCGGCTGCACCGAACTGATGTTCCACGGCGCCTCCAATGTCGGCTCCATCGACGCCGGCGTCAACCTGCTGGAGATTTTCGAGCGCTCCCTGCGGGCGCACTGGAAGGCGAGCGCCTCGTATGAGGCTTTCCTCGCCTGTTTCAAGCGCGACGCGGCCTCGGAAATCGACGCCGCCATCGATGCGGCCAACTTGAACCAGCAATACATGGCCCAGTTCCGGCCGCAACTGATCCGTTCCCTGTTCATCGACGACTGCATCGGGCGCGGCGTGGAATACAATGCCGGCGGCGCCATGGTCAACGGCGCGGTGATCAATGTGGCGGGGCTGACCAATGTCATCAATTCCCTAGACGTGCTGAAGCGCGTTTGCAACCGGCAGCTCCCCATCCCCAAGAGCGCCGTCCTGCCCATGCTGGCCGCCAATTTTGCCGGTTATGAGACCGCCCACGCCCATATCGCCGCCCTCAAAAAGTTCGGCAATGCCGGGGCGGACACCGACGCCATCGCCCATGACCTGAGCAGCTTGGTGTTCGAAAAAATCCGCGCCCGGCGCAGCTGGCGCGGCACCGGCTTCTGCGTCCCCGGCGTCA
>JBAZJM010000186.1:0-9090 GCA_041651315.1 Lentisphaeria bacterium
ACCACCTCCAACACCTTGGCCCCCACCACCAGCACCTACGTCACCTCCCAAGGATTGTACGACGGCACCCACGCGGCCAATTACACCCAGGACAACAGCACCCTAAGTTTTTATGATTCCGTTTCCCGCACCGCCTTGATCGATCAGTCCCAAGGCATGGTTAACCTGTGGCTTTATACTGGCCAGGACTGGCGCGGCGGCATTAACCCGAGCCATGCACAGTTTTTGCTCGCGGAAGGCGGCGCTCATTATGGGGCGAATAGCTTCACCTTGTTTCGCGATATTGATGCGTATGACGGCGCGCTGTATTTCCGGCGTTGGGGTTCCGGCGGCCCGGGCCAGACCGTGGTTGGCATTCCAGCAACGTGGAAGGCTGGCGAGTGGCACAACATTGGCATCAGCTGGCAACTGAACGGGCAACAGGCCATCTATCTAGACGGTGCCTTTATCAACTCCGTTGCCTGCTATGAAGTCATGAACTGGACGACCACGGAGGAAAAAACGCTCTATGTCGGCAAAAACGCGAGTGAACAGAACTGGGCTGTCGATGGCATGATCTATGGCTTCACAGTGTATAATGACGCAGACAATGTGGCGGCCGTGATGGCCGCCGCCGCCGCCAATACCCCCTCCCCCATTCCCGAGCCGGCCGCGCTGGGCCTGCTGGCGCTCGGCGCCGCCTTGGCTGCCCCCCGCCGCCGCCGCTGACCGCCGGGGTTGACAGCAAACACACAGTGTGGACCCAGTGGCCACCTCCACCGGGGGCCACGGGTCTACCAGGTCAACCGGGGTCCACAGAAACCGGCCTCTTTAACCATGCCGATTATTATCATGAAGCGCTTTACGCTCATTGAACTGCTGGTGGTGATCGCCATCATCGCGATCCTGGCGGCCATGCTGCTGCCGTCGTTGCAGAATGCCAAGGGCAGCGCCCAGCGGACGGTCTGCACCTCCAACCTCAAGCAGATCGGCACCGGCTTCGCCCTCTATCTCGGCGACTACGACGAGTACTTCCCGCCCTACAACCCGCAGACCCCGGCCGCCGTGTCGCCCTATTATTCCTGGTACTGGACCCAGGTGATCGCCTCCTATCTCGGCGGCGATTATGGTGCGGCCTGGCAGGGCAAGATGAAGGTGCTGTGGTGCCCCACCGACCTGTTCGCCAGCAACCGCAACGACTGGGAGCACACCGCTTCCTTCGGCTGGTGCCAATACTCGTCCGCCGACCTGCTCAAGAACCGCTACTACGGCTGGGTCTGGTCGGTGCCGGGCGAAGGCGGCACCCCCCACAAGGCCTCCGCCCTACCCAACCTCCAGAACCGGATTGTCCTCAATGAATGGCATCCCTATGACGACATGCACCAGGCCTCCATGGGCGTGCTGTTCGCCGGGGATCTGCATGTCGAACGCTTCGACATGAAGACGCCGTGATTGTGGAAAACGGCCGCCGCCCTGGGAGCGCCGAGCCCCAGCTCGGCGAGAACTCCAAAGTCCATTTCGTGCCGAGCTGGGGCTCGGCGCTCCCAGGTTCAATCCACAAGGCGCCACCCGGTTTGCCGTGACGGCGACCGTTTGTCTAAGGATACACCCCCATGATGTCGCTCCTGAAAAGCTGGACCGTCCCCGCCCTGCTGCTGCTGGCCCCGCTGGCTCCAGCGGGCACGCCCGTCATCTTGAATACCGAGCGGGTGATGGACGGCACCACCGTCTGCCACCAACAGGCCGACGGCGCGGCGCTGGCCAAGGCCGGCACGCTCATTCTTGAATTCAAGCCCGGACCGGAATGGTTCTCCACCGCCGCCAAGGAGCCCCAAATGCTCTTTCAAATGGGGGCGCAGCATTGGGACCCCAACAGCATCTCCCTCATTCATGAACCGAGCGGGCAGCTGGTCGCCCATTTCAACGGCCACGGGGATGCCAAAAGCCATTCCGCCATTGACGGTTCCACTTTCAAGCGCAACGCCTTCACCCGGCTGGCGCTGGCCTGGGACGGCAGCGGCGCGGTGATTTTCGCCAACGGGGCCAAGGCCGCCGCCTGGGCGCCGGCACTGCCCCAGGCGCTGCCCGGCCTGGCCGCCTTTGGCAGCCCCGCCAACCATCCTCCCGGCTGGTCGTTCCGCGGGGTGCTGAAGCGGTGCGAACTCCGCACGGAAAAGCTTTCCGACCCGGAACTGGCGGCCGCCACCTTCATCGACGAGCGGGTGCCCCCGGCCGCAACGCCCCCCCCCTATGTGACGATTTCCGGGAAGACCATCCAGGTCGGCTCGGCCGCCTTGGAACTGCAAATCGCCACGGACGGCAGTCCGGTCGCCCTGTATGACCGCCGGGCCGGCCGCTTCCTCACCACCCGCTGGCCCGGCGGCAGCCTGTGGACGGTGACCTCCGAGGCCATGCCCGGCGGCACCCCCCTCGACTCGAGCGCCTGTCCCGCCGTCTTTGAGCGGAAAACCGGCCCCGCCGGCCAGCCGGCCGCCGCCTGGCGCTACCCGTTCCCCGGCGGCAAGGGCGCCTTCCTCGTGGAGGTTTGGGGGGAGCGCGACGGGGCATTGTGCTTCCGCTACGGCCTCGACAACGGCTACGACAAGCCGGTCGACTTTGTCTACTTCCCCTCCCTGGCCGGCATCGACAAGTCGCCGGACGGCTGGGTGGCGCAACCCCATTGGAACGGCACCCGCAAGGCCATGAAGGATTTCCAATTCATGTGCTGGGGCGGACCCGGGCACCTGAGCATGATGTTCATGGGGCTCCAGACCGGCGCCAGCACCCTGTTGATCTATCCCGACGACCCTGCCGGCAGCGTGCGCTTTGCCATCGCCAACGACAACAACAGCGGTCCGGACGGCATCATGAACCTGACCTGGCAGAACCGCGATTCGGTCCGGCCCGGAGAAAAGTTCCGTTCCGCAACGCCGTTCCGCCTCTACGCGCTCGGTGATTCCGGCCTCAAAGGGATGGCGGAGAAATATCGTGAATGGGCGGTGAAACAGCCGTGGTTCGTCACCTGGGAGCAAAAGCGCGCCGCTGCCCCGGTCATCGACCGGGCGCTCAACGGCGTGGTGAAAATGGTCGGCTATGAAGGCGTGGGGACCGCGGACAGCAACGTCTTCGCCCCGCGCGACTACAAGGAAAAACATCTCAAGAACCTCAGCATGGACTACGCCAAGTTCCTCACCCTCGCCGACGGCATTGAGCGGCTGTACCAGGTCAAGCCCGCTTACCGCTATGACGGCTGGTGGGGCCGGTTCGACAGCCGCTACCCCGAATACTTCCCCGTGGATAAGGAACTGGGCGACTTCAAGGCGTTCATCGCCGCCAACAACCGGGCCGGGCGCCTGGTCTATCTCCACACCAACCCGATCCAATGGGACGGCGAAAACGCCTCCTTTGACCTCAAGCGGATGTCCTATTTCAATCCCGGCGAGCCCGGCGGCCCCCAGATCTGGGCCCGCAACAAACTCTATTTTTGTTCGCCGAACCTCGTCAAAGATGACGAAGTCGCCGCGGAAAAGCGGATGCTGGCCTATGGCGTGAACGGCATCTTCGAGGACGTGATCGGCTGCACCACCATGCTCGATTTCAACCCCCACGCCGGCTACCCGTACCCGGCCCGCGACTCCGGCACCCGTGCCCTGATCGCCCTGTGCCGCGCCCTCAAGGATGCCGCGCCGGGCGTTTTCCGCGGCACCGAAGGCGGCGAGGAACGCCGCCTCTCCTACTATGATGCCTTCATGATCGGTGCCGGCGATTCACTGGAGGATGTCCCGCTGCTGGGCATGGTCTATGGCGACTGCTATGCCAACGTCACCGGCATCGACGGCGGCGGCAACGGCGACAACAATGTGGAGCGCGCCCGCCGCCTGCTCTTCGCCAGCGTGTTGGGCTTGGACGGCCGTTATGAGTGGGCCACCCAGTACAGCCCCATGGCGCAAATGACCTTTGAGACCCAGGCCATCGCCAAGCAGGTCACGGGCAAACGGATACTTGACTACAAGGAACAGGATGGCCGCTGCGTCACGCAATGGGCCGACGCGGTGGTCTGCGCCAACCTCGGCAAAGAGTCCTGCCCGGTCTTCGAGGTCAAAGGCACCAGCCTCGGCACGATCCGGGTTGAAGGCATGGTGCGCGAGGCCGTCGTCCTCATCTTGCGCGACGGCTCCTTCGTTTCCTGGGGCTGCCATCGGGCATCCGTCAATGGCCGGGAACTCTTCGCCCTGTCCGGGTCCGACGGCCTGGCCGCCGCCTATGACGGCCGCCGCCTGGCCCTGGCGGTCGGCATGTTCCCCAAGTTCCCGGAATGCCAGGCCGAGGTCCGGATCGCCCGGGCAAACTTCAAGGGGCGGGCCGTCGTCCGCCCCGACAACGCCACGGCGAAAGCGGTGGGTTCCGGCACCAGCTGGACGCTCACTCTCCCCGCGGGAAAAAGCGTCTTCCTGGAATGACGCCATGGCGCCGGAAGGCGCCCTGGACTGGAGTTTGGCACAAGTACGGGTTTTGGGGGCGGCTTCGTCCCGGAGGGACTGAATGAAAATAGGCAGGGGCTTCAGCCCCTGTTCCGGAATAATGAAATGATGGCGTGCCGTAGGTACGCCGCGATTCGCCGCGTACCTGACGGCACGCGAAATGGGGGGGGACGGGAAAAACAGGGGCTGAAGCCCCTGCCTATTCCCACCCCGTCCCGCTGGGACGGGAAAGCCGCAACCCTGGAGTTATGCAAAACTCCAGGGGGCCGGCGTTGCCTGCCCCGTAGCAGGGCAGCGGCGAAGCCGTCGGCACTCCGAAGACAGCCTGAAGGCTGGACTCAACCCCGGGGCGCAGGTCGTTTGAGTTCACGCTTTAGCGTGTGGTTGTTTAGGCGCTCTTTTCGGGACGGAGCTGGGGGAAGAGGATGACATCGCGGATGGAGGCACTGCCGGTGAGCAGCATCACCAGGCGGTCGATGCCCATGCCCATGCCGCCGGCGGGCGGCATGCCGAATTCGAGGGCGGTGAGGAAATCCTCGTCCACCGTGCCGCTCTCCTCGTCCACCGTGCCGTGCACGCGCTTGGCCTGCGCCTCAAAGCGGCGGCGCTGCTCAACCGGATCGTTGAGCTCGGAGTAGCCCGGGGCGATTTCCTGGCCGTTGATCTCCAGCTCGAACACGTCCACCACTGACGGATCGTCGGCGCAGCGCTTGGCCAGCGGCACCAGTTCGGCCGGCAACCGGGTGACGAAGGTCGGCTGGAGCAGCGTCGCCTCGATGGTCTTCTCATAAATTTCGTGGGTGATTTCCTGGTCGTTCCAGCTCTCATCCACCTTCAGGCCGAGGGCGCGGGCGCGGGACTGCTTCTCGTCGCGCGGTAGGGCGTGCCAGTCGCCGCCCATCTTCTCGCAGACCAGGTCGGCATAGGTGGCGCGGCGCCAGGGACGCTTGAGGCTGATCACCTTGCCCTCGGCGTTGGTCACCTCCAGGGAGCCGAGAGTCCGTTCCGCCACCGTGGTCACCAGCTCCTCCACCAAATCCATCATGGTGCGGCAGTCGCCGAACGCCTCGTAAATCTCCAGCATCGTGAACTCGGGGTTGTGCCGGCGCGACAGCCCCTCGTTGCGGAAGTTGCGGTTGATCTCATAGACCTTGCCGAAACCGCCCACCAGCAGCCGCTTGAGGTACAGTTCGGGGGCGATGCGCAGGTACATCGGACAGTCAAGGGCGTTGTAGAAGGTCTTGAACGGCCGCGCCGCGGCGCCGCCGGGGATCGGCTGCAGCATGGGGGTCTCGACCTCCATGAACCCCTTGGCGGCCAGCACGTCGCGAATCTGGCGGATCATCTCGGCGCGCCGGCGGAACAGGCGCCGGGCATCCTCGTTGCCGATCAGGTCCACGTAGCGCTGGCGGTAGCGCTGTTCGACATCGGTCAGGCCGTGCCACTTCTCCGGCATCGGGCGCAGCGCCTTGGACTGCAGTTCAAAGGACTGGACGCGCAGGGTAACCTCGCCGGCACGGGTCTTGAAGATTTGGCCGCGCACGCTGATCCAGTCGCCGAGGTCCAGCGCTTTGAAAGCGGCAAACGCCTCGTCGCCGAGCACGTTCTTTTGGGCATACAGCTGCATCCGGCCGTTGTCGTCGCGCAGATCGGCGAAAATCGACTTGCCCATCAGCCGCATGGTCATGACGCGGCCGGCCAGGGTTGCCGGGATCTCCGGCGCCTGCACCTGCAGCGGCGTGGTCGGCACTGACGGCACCGTGCCCAGGGCCCCCGGCATGCCCATCGCCGGGTTGCCGGCCATCGAAACTTCCTGGGCCAGCGCCTGCTCGGCCTCCAGATAGTCCTGGCGCGCCTCCTCGGTGCCGAGCCGGTCGTCAACGCGGCCGCCGAACGGGTTGACGCCCGCCGCCAGCAATTTCTCCAGTGTGGCCAGCCGCTGCAGGCGCTGGTCGGCGGCGGATTCGGCGGCCGGCACAACGGCCGCGGCATCGGTATTTTCGGAAAGGGACACGGCGGTCATCTCCTTGAAAAAGACTTAAAGAAAAAGGGTCACACCCTACTCCGCCAACCCCTGAATGTCCACCCAGGGAAACCGGCGCGGGTAAGGGGTCACTGAATGGGTGGGCAATCTGGGCTCGGTTTTTCCGAGCCGGGAACGTAGCGACCGCAGGGAGCGTGAGTGACCGGTCAAAGGCGGAAAACAGGAATCAATTCAGGAGCCTGGTTTCCCGTGATCCAGTGCTTGGCGGGCGGCGGCGCGGACGGGACCGATCGACCGCGGGGCCACGCTGACGGCGCGCAGGCCGAGGCCGAGCAGGCGCGGCACCTGTCCGGGATCGCCCCCCAGTTCACCGCACAGGGTAATCGACTTGCCGGCGCGGCCGGCCGCCCCGGCCAGCTGCCCCAGCAGGCGCCACAGGGCAGGCAGGTCGGAGGCCATATCGCCGGCAACCAGGTCGTTGTCGCGGTCAACGGCAAACAGGTACTGGGTGAGGTCGTTGCTGCCGATGCTGGCGAAGTCGGCCACGGCCAGCAGGCTGTCCGCCTCCAGGCAGGCGGCCGGCACTTCGAACATGACGCCGTGCAAAACCGGCCCGGCCGGCAGCCCCGCGGCCGCGTCCTCGAAACGCCGTCTCAGCTCCAGGAACTGGGCGGCATCGGTGATCATCGGATAAAGCACGCGCAATGGCGCGCCGGCCGCCGCCCGGACCATGGCCCGTGCCTGGCTGCGCAACAGTTCGGGGCGGCCGAGCAGGAGACGGGCGCCGCGCCAGCCCAGGGCGGGGTTGGCTTCGACCGGAATGCCAAGGGCGGGAAACTGCTTGTCGCTGCCGAGGTCGAACAGGCGGAAGGTGACCGGCCGGCCAGCGGCGGCGGCCAGCACCGCCTGATAGTCCGCGGCCAATTCATCCTCGTCCAGCACGCGGCCGGCCTGCAGCAGGGCAATTTCCGTGCGGTAAAGACCGACCCCTTCCATGCCGGCGGCCACGGCCTGGCGCGTGTCATCGGCCGAACTGACATTGGCCCACACGGCATACCCGGGGACCGGGGGGACCGGCTCCAGCCCCCGCACGGCGCGGGCCTGACGGGCCGCCTGGCCGACCCGCACCCGCTCCGGGGTGGGGTGCAGCGCCACCAGGCCGCTGTCGCCGTCCACCAGAATTTCGTCGCCGCACTGAACCCGTTGCCGAATGCCGGAAACCCCGCTGACCGCAGGCACTCCCAACCCCCGGGCCAGGATGGCGGCATGGGAGTTGACACCGCCATGCTCGGTGACAAAGGCCAGGATCCCGTCGACGTCCAGTTCAACGCTGAGACTGGGGGTCAGTTCCTCGGCCACCACAATCCGCTGGCGGCCCCGCTGACACAGGTGGCCGCCCTGGCACTGCAGTCCCGGGCGCATGTTGCCGAGCATGTCCAGGAGCCGCCGCCGCACTTCGCCCAAATCCGTGGCCCGGTCCTTGAACACCGCGTCATCCATCTCGCGAAGCCGGGTTTCGAAGGCCTGCAGACTGGCGGAAATGGCCGTTTCGGCGTTGACCCGGTCGTCATGGATGCGCCGCAGGATCTCCTGTCCCAGGCTGGCGTCCTCCAAAATCATCTTCTGCGCAGTGAAGATCTCCGCCTCGGCCGGACCGATGCGCGCGGCGACCTGGGCGCGCAGCTCGTCCAGCCGGGCGGCCGCCAGCGCGACGGCCCGGTGCACCCGCCGTTCCTCGCGCCGGATGCCGGTGCCGGACACCCGGTATTCGGGCAGGTTGCTGTGCCGGTGCTCATTGAACATGCAGATCCGGCCCAGCGCCACGCCCGGACTCAACGGCAGGCCATGAAACAACTGCTCGGCAACGGCATTTTTCTGGAGTTTTTCTGCTGGCATAGGTTCCCCTACTATAACCATCAGGAAGCGAATGCCGGGGGTATAACAGTTTGTCGGTTGGGGCCACCCTTTAAAAAAGGGGGTTCCCACCCCAACCGACACGAATATCATGCCCCCTCGCGGCCGGCCGGGTTTGTAAGCGCCGGGGACGGTTATATATTTTTCCGCTGCACGCGGGGGACAGCAATCTTTCCTTCCGCGAAGCGAGGACGAGCATGAAATTCGACCGCAATCACGCCCTCCTGCAGAGCGACATCCCCGGCCTCCCCGCCCCCAAGCGGGGCAAGGTCCGCGACGTCTATGACTTGGGCAGTTCCCTGCTGCTGGTGGCCACCGACCGCATCAGCGCCTACGACTGTGTCATGCCCAACGGCATCCCGGACAAGGGGCGTGTGCTGACCGGCATCTCCCAGTTCTGGTTCGACCTCATGCCGTGGATGCCCAACCATGTGATCACGATGGATCCCGCGGGGTTCCCCGAGCCGGCCCGCCGTTTTGCCGACGACCTGCGCGGCCGGGCGATGCTGGTGAAGAAGTGCCAGATCTTCGCCGTGGAATGCATTGTCCGCGGTTACCTGGTCGGCTCCGGCTGGAAGGAATACCAGCAGAGCGGCACCGTCTGCGGCATCGTCCTCCGCCCCGGCTACCAGCAGGCGGCCAAGCTGGACGAGGCGATCTTCACCCCTTCCACCAAGGCCGAGCTCGGCGCCCATGACGAAAACATTTCGTACGCCAGGACAGTGGAGCTGA
>JBAZJM010000187.1:0-9090 GCA_041651315.1 Lentisphaeria bacterium
GTTGATGATTTGCGGGGTTTTCTTGCCGACAAAGCGGCCGAGCCCCGCATAACCCAAGATGGCGCCCGTCACCACCAGGGTGTTGGCGGTGACCATGGACATCCAGTCGGGGATGGCGCCGCGCAGGACAATCAGCAGCAGTCCGGCCGCCTGCAGGGCAAAGTCGGCGGCCAGCAGGCCCAAACCGTCAAAGCGTCCGCGATTGTAGCGCCACAGCAGGGTGACGACCAGCGCGCAAACCACTTCGGACATGACTCCGACCAAGGCGACCGTCCGAATGTCCAGCATGGGGTATTGCCTTTGGCGGTCGTTGGTCTTCCCGGAATGAAATGGCAACGACCGCGGCCCTAATATAACGACCGCTGGGCGGGCCGGCTTTGACGGCCCCGTATCAAGGGCGGCGTCGAAGCCGCCGGCTGGAGTTTGGCAAAACTCCACGGTTGCGGCTTTCCCGTCCCAGCGGGACGGGTCGGGAATAGGCAGGGGCTTCAGCCCCTGTTTTGCCCGCCCCCCATTTCGCGTGCCGTCAGGTACGCGGCGAATCGCGGCGTACCTACGGCACGCCATCGTTTCATTTTTTGGAACAGGGGCTGAAGCCCCTGCCTATTTTCATTCAGTCCCTCCGGGACGAAGCAGCTCCATCCCCCCGTACTTATGCCTAGGCCAGACACGCTAAAGCGTGAACTCAAACGACCGGCGTCCCGGGTTTGAGTCCAGACACATGAATAATGCAGGTTAGGGCGCCTGCCAGGCCGGGTGCCAGACGGCGCCGGCGTAGGCGGGCAGGGCGTCCCGCAGCGTCGCATCGTCGGGCGCGTGCCGCCACTGGCCGGTGGTGGCGTCGCGCCACGCCTTCAGTTCCACGCGGCGGCCGCCGTCGGTTTCGTAGGCAAAGCTTTCCCCGTCGTCATCGTACAGCGTGAAGCGGCCGGGGGCGTTGCCGTAATGCCGGATCTCCAGCGTCTGCCGGGTGGCGCCCGCCCGGGTCAGGTTGTTGACGGGCGGCAGCAGCGGGATGATGGCGCCGGCCTTGACGAACAGCGGAATCCGCCGGTCGGCCGGGGTCCAGGTGACGACCGGGCCGCCGGTGACTTCCGCGCCGGTGTGGAAGTCGTGCCAGGTGCCGGCGGGGAAGACGATCCGCCGCTGCGTCTCGCCCGCGAAGAGCGGGGCGACCAGGATGGCGTCGCCCATCATGTACTGGTCCTTGACCTCGCGGCGGGCGGCGAGGCTGTAGGGGTTCTTGGTGCCGTCAAGCACGCCGGGAGCGGCGGCGCTGCCAGCGGCTGGGTCGGCAAAGCCCGGTTCCAGCAGCATGGCGCGGAACGGCGGCAGCCCCTCAAAGCGGTAGCGGGCAAAGGCGCTGTACAGATAGGGGAGGAGGCGCAGCCGCAGCTGGAGGATCTCGCGGACCTCCTCCATGACCTCGGGGAAGCTCCACAGCTGGGTGTCGCTGGCCCAGGCGTTGAGCAGGGCCAGCGGCGAGCAGCAGGTGGTCTGCAGGCGGCGCAGCCAGTCGTCGGCGTTGTCGGAAGCCCGCGCCTCCGGGGTCCACAGGACGCCGCACAGGCTGCCGGCACACAGGGCGGTGATGAAGTCGCGGTGGTCGTAATGGTCGTTGTAAATGGCGTAGGCGAAGCGCTGGGCGCCGGCGTTGGAGCCGCGGACCAGGCCGTAGGTGCGCCGGCCGGCGGCGCGGAAGAGCCCGTCGGTGAAACGCTGGAACCAGACGCCGTAGAGCTGGCGCGCCTGTTCGCCGTCCAGGCCGCTGGGAAAAGTCGCGTGGTCGGGCCAGACCCATTGGTCAAAGCCGTCGCATTCGTCCAGCTTGTAGCCGTCCACCCCGATGGCCAGATGTCGGGAGCGGTGGTTTTCCCCCCAGATTCGGCGGGCTTCGGGCAGGCTCAGGTCGGGGATCAGGCCGCCCCAGCCGGCCGCATAGTCGCCGCACAACCCGCCGGCGGCGAGCGCGCGCCCGGTGGCGGAGGCGGGGGAGACGCAGGCGTTTTCCCACAGGTTGAGGTGGATGCCCTGGGCCTTCAGTTCGGCCACGAACGCCGCCGGATCGGGGAACCGCTGCGCATGCCATTCATAGGTGCAGGGATAGGATTGGCTGTGCCAGCCCGGTTCCAACCCCAGCACGTCCAGGGGAAAGTCGCGGGCGGCGAACTCCGCCACCAGCGTCCGGGCGTCGCTGTCGGTGAAGCGGATCGGCACCCGGTACCAGAAGCCCAGCCCCCATTTGGGCGGCAGGCAGCCGCCCCCGCAGAACAGGTTGAAGCGCTGCACCACCTCCCGCAGGCTGGCGCCGGCGAACAGGTAGAGGTCGAACGCCTCCGCCGTGGTCGAGAACTCGACCGTCCGCCCCGGGCGGACCGCCTCCCAGCCCGGCTCCAGCCGGTCGCATTCCGGCGGCGGGTCGGCGACCGGGTGGGCGCCGCCGGCATTGACGTTCAGGTAGCGGGCGCAATCGACCAGCACCCCGTAGCCGGCGTCCGACAGGTAGAACGGCACCGGGGCGTGGGTCCGGCCGTTGTCCTGGCCGCTGTAATGGTCGACGTGCAGGTCGCGGACCGTCTGGTTGATGCCCAGCTGCTTGAAGTTCAGGCCGAGGCCGAACAGCGCCTCTTCCAGCCGCTTGGAGAGGGTGACCACCGTCCGCTGGCCCACGGTGCGGAGGCGCGCCTCCGGGCAGGGGGCCGGCAGCAGCGGCGTTCCCAAGCGTTGCAACGCTTCGTGTTGGGGGCGGGTGCCGGCCGCCTTGAGCAGCGTGACGGCGTCCGGGGAGCCGTGGCGGATCGTCCAGACGCCGGGGGCGCAGGGGGTCCAGGAGGGCTGTTCCATGATAACCTCGTGTTGGGGTGGGGGCTGTCAAAAAGAATAGTGTCCGGAATGGCGTTCCGCTATGGAACTATGTGCTTTTGGGGGGTATTTTATGGGGAAATGTTCAAAACCAACGCATCTCATCCGGCGCCGGCGGCGGCCGCCGCCTTCGCCGCGCGGACGGAGTTGGAGCTCTATTACTGCGGGCGGCAGGACTGTCCGCCCGGCCATGCCAGCGGCCCCTTCGTGCGCGACCATTTCCTGCTGCACCTGGTGACCGCCGGCCGCGGCAGCTTTGAGGTTCACGGTCAGCGCTACGGGCTGGGCCGGGGCGACGCCTTTCTCATCTATCCGGACCAGCTGTTCCGCTATCAGGCGGATCGCCGGCAGCCCTGGTCCTACTGCTGGGTCGCCTGCAACGGTTTCGGCGTCGAACGCTATCTGGCGCTGGCCGGCTTCACCCGGGAACGCCCCGTCTATCAGGCCGGCCGCCGGCCGCCGGTGGCGCACGCCTTTGCGGCGGTGCTGGCGCACGCGGCGGAGTTTGCGGCCCGGCCGCTGCTGGAAAAGGCGTTGCTGTTCCGGCTGTTCGATGTCATGCAGCGCCACAACCGGCAGGCGGGGCCGGGGCCGCGGCCGGCGGGCGGCATCGGCCTGGTCGACCGCGCCGTCGGCGTCATGGTGCGCGAGATGAGCCGGGCCCTGACCATTGCCGCGCTGGCGGCCCGCCTGGGGGTGAGCCGCTCCCATTTGTTCACGGCATTCAAGACGCATCTTGGCCGGTCACCGAAGGCACATCTCAAGCTGCTGCGCCTGGAAAAATCGCTGGATTATCTGCGCAATCCGGGGCTGCGGATCGCCGAGGTGGCACGCGCCGTCGGCTATCCTGACCCGCTCCATTATTCAAAAGAGTTGCGGGGCTGGCTGGGACAGTCGCCGCGGGGCTATCGAAACGGGCAACTGGCGCTTGCCAAATCGGACCCGCCGGTGTATAATCAATAATGCCGGGGGGCCAATAAGGCAACCGGCGGTGCGCGCCGTCTCCCCAGCGCGTGGCCCAGAGTTCGCCATGGGACGCGCACCGCCGTTCGGAAAGGTGGTGAACCATGCGGCAAGAAACCAAAAAGTGGTTGCATCACGTGGTGTTCCCCCACACCGCCCATGACATGGGGATGGAGTGGCGGGAGTCGTGGCATGACCACTACTTCCTCTGCACCGTCGGCATCCTGGTTGGCGCCTTCCTGATCGCCCTGGTGTTGCTGGCTCTGTGGCTGCAGCCGGAAGTGGCGGTGCCGACGGAGTCCGGCCCGCTCACCCCGTTCGCCTCGCCCTGGCAGCGCGGCTGGCCGTACCCGATGTGGTGAGATGCGGAGGGTGTGACGCGTGATGCGTAAAGCGTGACGCGTGATTCAAGGGACGACAAAACAACGCGGCCCGCTGGTCGGACCGCGTTGTTTGTTCTTTGGGGCTTGGGGGGAAGGGGCCGGCCGGGCGCCTCACCCGCCGCGCTTGCCGAGTTCCTTGTCAATCATCAGCAGGCCGGTCTTGGAGTCGCCGAGCATCTCCATCTTGGCAACGATCAGCCCCGCATTGGCCTCTTCTTCGATCTGCTCGTTGACGAACCACTGCAGCAGGTTGCCGGTGGCGAAGTCATGTTCCGCGGCGGCGAGTTCGGCCAGGCCGTGGATCAAGGCGGTGACCTTGCGCTCATGTTCGAGCACGTTCTTGAACATGCCGCGGGCGTTGGCCCACTTGGCGGTCGGCTTGGCGATGGCCTCCAGCGTCACGTTCGCCCCCTGGTCGAAGAGATAGTGCAGGAACTTCATGGCGTGGCTGTTTTCTTCTTTGGCCTGGAAGTCGAGCCACTTGGCGAAGCCGGCCAGGTTCTGGGACTGGGCCCAGGCGGACATGGCCAGGTAGAGGTAGGACGAATACAACTCGGCGTTGATCTGCTGGTTGATGGCTTTGGTCATTTTGGCGCTGATCATGGCAGGGATCCTCGGGGGGCGGCTGGGGGGCGTTGCGGAGGCTAAACGGGGCGGCGGCTCAACGGACGGCGGCAACCGCCTGGAGGGCGGCGGCGTAGTCCGGTTCCCGGGTCAGTTCCGGCAGCAGTTCGCTATAACGCAGGGTGCCGCCGCGGTCGACGACGAACACCGCGCGGGCCAGCAGGCGCCATTCGCGGATGAGCACGCCGAAGGCTTGCCCAAAGGCGGCGTCGCGGTGGTCGGAGAAGCTTTGCACACGGGCGATGCCGTTGGCGCCGCACCAGCGGGCCTGGGCGAACGGCAGGTCCATGCTGATCACCGCCACGGCCACGTCCGGGGCCAGCTGGGTGGCGGCGGCGTTGAAGCGGCGCACCTCGGTGTCGCACACCGGAGTGTCGAGCGAGGGCACGCTGAGCAACACCAGCGGCCGGCCGCGGAAAGCGTCCAGGCCGGCCGGTGCCAGGTCGTTGCCAAGCACGGTGAAGGCGGGGGCCGGAGTGCCGACAGCGGGCAGGGGGCCGCTCAGGGTGAGCGGCGTGCCCTTGAAGGTGACGGTGGGGGAGGGCGCAGTCATGATGGATCTCCTTGGGGGAAAAGGTGAAGCGGCAGGCGGCACCGGCGTCAGCCCCACTTGCCCTTGCCCTGGTGGATGGCCATCTCGGTCATCGCCAGCTTCATGATGTCGTAGGCGCGGGCCAGGCTCTTGTTGAAGACGTCCACGCAGCCCGGATCCAGCTGGTCGGCGATGCCGTCCTTGCACGTCTGCTCCATCTCGCGCGCCAGGCTGACCAGCCGGCAGTGCAGGGAATTGGAGTGGCGCGAACGCTGGACCAAGGTGGCTGCGGCATCGTCCAGAAGCGCAAACTTCTCCTGCGGGGCGCCGCATTTGGGGCAGTGGTCGGGCGCGCTGTCGCCGTCGGCGATGAAACCGCAAACGGTGCATTTCCATTTCTTCATGGGAGCCTCCTCGCGTTGCTGCGTTGTGATGGCCAGGAATGGATGTGGGGGGCAATTCACCCCCGCTTGGGTAAGCTAGCACCACGCCGGCCGGAGTGCAAGGAGGAGACGCTTGTGGGGGCATGATATTCTTGTATCGGTTGGGAACCCCCTTTTGAGGAAAGGTGGTTCCCAAGCCCTCCGTCAAACCTTTTTGTGCCTTAACGCGGAGTGGCGCTTCCGCCACAAGCACACATCTCTGATTTGCATTTTGCCAGAACGGCTTGTGGCGGAAGCGCCACTCCGGTTTAAGATCCAAAAGTTTTAGGAAGGGGGATCCAGAGCGAACCTGTGAGCGACCCGGCAGAGCCGGGGCTGCACAGCGCGAAGCGCGGGGGGAGCACCCTTTTTCAAAAGGGTGGCCCCAACCCACACAACTGTCATGCACCCACGCCCGTGGGAAGCTTCAGCCTTCCTCGTCGAGGAAGATTTCGCGGGGGGCGGCGCCGATTTGGGGGCCGACCAGGCCGCGCTGCTCCAGCAATTCCATGATCATCGCCGCCTTGTTGTAGCCGATGCGGAGGCGGCGTTGGACGTAGCTGGTGGTGGCGCGGCGGTCGCGGCGGATGACCTCGATGGCCTGCTGCACCAGCGCCTCGTCGCCTTCCTGGTTGCCGTCCGCGGCGGGGGGGCCGCCGGCGGCGGCCTCGAGCCCCGGCAGGACCGCCTGCTGCGGCTGGAGGATCTCGGGGCGCAACTGGGCCGGGGCCTGTTCGGCGGCGCGGCGGACCACGCGGGCGATCTCCTCGTCGGCGACCATCGGGGACTGGACGCGCGCCAGCCGTGAGCCGGTGGGCGGCTTGAACAGCAGGTCGCCGCGGCCAAGCAGGGTTTCCGCCCCCTTGCCGTCGAGGATGGTGCGCGAATCGACCTGCGACACCACCTGGAAGGCGATGCGGGTCGGGTAGTTGGCCTTGATGATGCCGGTGATGACGTTGACACTGGGGCGCTGGGTAGCGATGATGGTGTGGATGCCGCCGGCGCGCGAGAGCTGGGCGATGCGGGCGAGCAGCTCCTCGACCTCGTCGCCGACGGTGAGCATGATGTCCGCCAGTTCGTCGATGACCACCACCAGAAAGGGCAGGCGGGCGGGGATCGGGTTGCCGGCGTCGTCGAGCTCCTGGGCGCCGGGCTGGCGTTTGTTGAAGCCTTCCAGGTGGCGCACGCCGACCTTGGCCAGCACGGTGTAGCGCCACTGCATTTCCGCCACCACCCAGCGCAGCGCGGGAACCACCTGTTTGGGGTCGGAAATGACCGGGGCGATCAGGTGCGGCAGGTCGCGGTAAACGGCAAACTCGACGACCTTGGGGTCGATGAGGATCAGTTTCAGGTCGGCCGGCGAGAAACGCAGCAGCAGCGACACCAGCATGGCGTTCATGCACACCGACTTGCCGCTGCCGGTGGCGCCGGCGATCAGCAGGTGCGGGGCGCGGGCCAGGTCAAGGAAGACGTTGCCGCCGCGGATGTCGCGGCCGACCGGCAGCGGGATCTGGGCCTGGTCGCGGGCGGCCGACGGCGGCTCCAGCAGCGAGCGCAGCCGCACCACCGCCGGGCACTGGTTGGGCACCTCGATGCCGACCACCCGCTGCCCCGGCACCGGCGCCAGGATGCGCAGGCTTTCCGCCGCCAAGTCCATGGCCAGGTTGTTGCCGATGGCGCTGACCGCCTCGACTTTCACCCCGGGGGCGGGGGTGATCTCAAACAGGGTGACGCGCGGGCCGCTGACCGCGCCGGTGACTTCGGCGTCGATGCCGAAATTGTCCAGGGTCTGCTGAATGACGCCCTTTTTGCCGGTCACCTCTTCCGGCGAGACGGCGACCTCCGCCTCGGTGGCGGCGTCGAGGATGTCGAGGCCGGGCGGCACATAGTCCGTGTACGGCGCCGGCGGCGGAATGGCGGGGACGGGTTCGGGCACGGGCTCCACCGCGGGCGGGGCGGCGGCGGTATCGTCCGTCACCCCGGGGGAGGGCGTGTCGGAGGGGGCGGCGGCCGGCAACGGGTTGGCCGGCTCCTCCTCCTCGTCAGGGGTGGCGACCCGGACGCCGCGGGCGGCCACGGCGGCCTGGGCGGCGGCGCGGGCGCGGCGCAGGCGGGCCTGCTGCCGTTCGGCCGCGGTCATCTGCCGTTCTGCCCGCGCCTGCTGGCGGGCCAGGAAACGCTTGCGCAACTGGGCCGACAGGGCGTCCTCCGGCCCGCCCGGGTCCTCCGCCACGGCGTCGTCCGTGGCGCCGAGGCTCAGGCCGCAGGCGCGCCACAGCCAGGCCAGGGCGTCGGCCACGGGGTTTTCCACGCACAGGGCGGCCAGGGCCTGCCGGAGGCGTGTCCACGCGTTGCCGGCGGGCGGGGGGGCCGGATCGGAATCGGGGGAAAACTGGGAAGGAGAACCGTTCATGGGACGGCTGGCAATATCACCGCATCGGCGCCGCCGGCAAGGTCAGCCGCACAATTCGTCGATGATGGCCAGGGCGGCGGGCAGCTTTTCCCGAACGGTGGCGGCGTCCTGGCTGCGGCCGGCCTGTTCAATGGCCAGTCCCAGGGCGCGCAGATCCTCCTGGCCGACGCTGGCGGAAATGCCCTTGAGCGAGTGGCCGTTGTCGCCGGCGGTTTGCCAGTCCTCGCGGGCGACGGCGGCGGTCAGGCTTTCCCGCAGATCGTTGAGGTTGGAAATCAGGGCGGTTTCCATCTCCTGCAGGTCGGTCTCGTCCAAGCCGTATTCCTTGGCCAAATGGTGGCGGACGGCGGCGAGCCGGAGATTGTCGGCGGCAGCGGTCATGGCATCACGGGGGCTGAGGGTGGAAGAACTGCAACAGGACACGGCAACACGACTTGGCGTGAACATACTGTCACCGGCGCCGGCGTGCAAGTGGCGCCGGAACCGGCCGGCAACCGGTCACACGCCAACGCGTGGACTTCATCGGCGGGACGCCGATGCCTGGAGTTTGGCTAAACTCAACGGTTGCAGTTTTCCCGTCCCAGCGGGACGGGGCGGGAATAGGCAGGGGCTTTAGCCCCTGTTTGGCCCCCCCCATTTCGCGTGCCGTCAGGTACGCGGCGAATCGCGGCGTGCCTATGGCACGCCATCGTTAATTTTTCCGGAACAGGGGCTGAAGCCCCTGCCTATTTTCGTTCAGTCCCTACGGGACGAAGCAGCTCCATCCCCCCCCTCGCTCACCGCAGGCTGGCGAGCCGTTCGCGGACTTCGCTGGAGAAGCTGAGAATGTAGGAGTCCACCAGTTCCGCCGGATCGAGCTGGAGGTCGGTGAGCAGCGGGGTCAGGTTCATG
>JBAZJM010000188.1:0-9021 GCA_041651315.1 Lentisphaeria bacterium
TTCATTCTCGCAAACCTGGGGCGTTGCCCCAGGCTATTATAAAATCGGGCCTTTGGCCCTGCCTAAACACCGGTCAACGCACGCTTGAAAAACCTTAACCTGATGGCTATGGGCGTGTCGCCCGTGGCGGGGAAGGTCATGCACCCTCCCGTTTTGCGGGATGCTTGGAAAACGTTTTTTATTATACATTTTCCGTTTTTTATCATGGCATTGGGCGATATCCCCGCTATGCTTGGGGAGGACGGCCGCGAAAGACTGGGGCCGCTTCTGTTCCCGTGCATGGGGGCGGCCATTCGGATGCGCCGGTTCCCCGCCAGCAGCCAAATTCAGCGAGAGGTGTTGCATGTTCGATACCACCGTGCCATCCCAACTGCTCCTCAATCTTGACGCCTACCGGGACAAGGTGCTCGGCTGCTGGACGGGCAAGAACATCGGCGGCACCCTCGGTGTGCCCTTCGAAGGCCAGCGCGTGATGAACGACGCCGCCTTCTATGTCCAGGATCTGCGCGGCAATCCGGCCCCCAATGACGACCTTGACCTCCAGCTGGTCTGGCTCCTGGCCGCCGAGGAGAACGGCCTTTACCACCTGACCCCCCGCCTGCTCGGTGAGTATTGGATGAACTACATCGTCGGGCCGTGGAACGAGTACGGCGTCTGCAAGGCGAACATCGCCAACGGCCTCTATCCGCCGCTCTCCGGCTCCTGCAACAACGACATCTGGAAGTTCAGCAACGGCGCCTGGATCCGCTCCGAGATCTGGGCCTGCCTCTTCCCCGGCTCGCCCGACGAGGCCGCCGAGTTCGCCTATATGGACGCCTGCTGCGACCACTGCGGCGAGGGCATTTATGCGGAAGTGTTCACGGCCGCCGTGCAGGCGGCGGCGTTTGTGGTTTCCGACGTCCGGCGACTGATTGAGATCGGGCTCGCCAAGGTTCCGCCGGACTGCCGGGTCGCCCGCAGCATCCGGCTGGCCTGCGAGCTGTTCGACCGGGGGGCGGAGTTCGCGGCCGCCCGGGCGGCCATTGTCAAGGACAGCGAGGACCTGGGCTGGTTCCAGGCGCCGGGCAACCTGGGGTTTGTCATTCTCGGCCTGCTCTATGGCCGGGGCGACTTCGGCAAGAGCATCTGCCTGGCCACCAACTGCGGCGACGACACCGACTGCACCGCCGCGACCGTCGGCGCGCTGCTCGGCATCATCAGCGGCCGCTCGGGCCTCCCCCAAAAGTGGATCGAACCCATTGGCGAAAACATTGTGACCGTTGCCGTCGCCCCGTTCCTGCTGGAGGCGCCCAAGACGCTGGGGGACTTGACCCAACGCGTGGTGCGCCTGGCGCAGCTGGTGCAGCACGAAAATCCCGCCCTGATCCGCCTCGCTCCTGAGCCGACCCACATCACCGCGGAGCACCTGGCGGCGATTGCCGGTGACCAGGCCGTGGCCAAACGGGTGTGGAACCAGTCACCCTACGCGCTGGTCTTCGACCTGCCGTACGCCACACTGACCATCGATTACGACGGCGGCCCCGGGGTCACGTCAGGCGAGGAAAAGAAACTGGCCATTGAACTCCGGGACGTGCGCTTCGACGAGGCCATTGTCCATGTCGCCCTCAAACTGCCGGCCGGTTGGCGCGCGGTTTCCTGCCCGGAAGTTTCCGTCAACTGCATCAACGGCAACGCGTCCCGGATGGAATTCGTGATCATTCCCGGCGCCCTGGACACGGCCTTCACCTACCTCCCCGTCGAGGTCCGGCTGGCCGGGCGTTTCAACCCCGTCACCGTGCAGGCGCCCTTCCAGACCCAGGGGGCGGTCAATCACAATCCCTACGCCCAGCGGGGCGCGTTCCAGGAACACTGGGACCGGCGGAACCGCCGGCTGGCCCGGGCCGCTGTCAAGTAGGAAGAAAGGGGCGGGGCGGCCGCCCCGTCGTAGATTGTGCGGATGCATCGTTTGGGAGGTCGTGCACTTGAGAACCTTCCGCATGCGGGATTTCTCCCGGGACAAGATGCCGCTTTCCATCACCTTGCAGCGGTGGAAGAGCGGCCACGGCTGTCCCGAACATCTCCATGACAGCATTGAAGTCGTCTACGTCATCACCGGCAGTGGGATCAACACCATCGACGGGGCGTCATATCCCATTCTCGCTGGCGACATTTACGTCGTCAACCGCGGCTCGAGCCATTCCCTGCGGGTCACCGCCGACCTGCGCTTCTACAACCTGATGTTTCTGCCGTCCGCGTTTTCGCGAAAGGAAATCCAGCTGTTTAACGCCATGGAGCGTTTTGGGCTTTTCTTCTCATTGACCCAGAGCAACGGCCCGGGCATTCGGCGGTACGGCAAGCTGTCCCCGCCCCCGCCGTTTTCCGACCGGTTCCGGGCGCTGTTCGACTGCCTTTACCGCGAAACCACTTCGGCGGCGCCGGGCCACCGCATGAACTGCAAGGCCTATCTCATCCTCATTCTCACGGAGATCTGCCGGACGCAGGCCATTCTGGGGGGAGGCGAGACCGGAGCCGTTGACGACCATGGCACCACGCCCTTGAGCCGGGTGCTGGCCTTCATCAACAAAAACTTCCTGCGCGACTTGTCGGTTGACGAAGTCGCCGCCGCGGGCCGGCTAAGCCGCACCTACATCAGCGAATTCTTCCACGAGCGCACCGGCATGCATCTGGTGAAATACATCAATGTCCTGCGGATGGAGAAGGCCAGGCAACTGCTGCTGGCGGAACCGGAACTGCGCGTCTCCGAACTGGCGGCGCGCTGCGGCTTTGACGATCCCTGCTATTTCACCAAAATCTTCCGCGCAACCCTCGGCTGTCCGCCCTCCCAATACCGCCGGACGCTGTAGCGCCTTGGGGCATGGGCGGGTGCATGACATTTATGTGGGTTGGGGCCACCCTTTTGGAAAAGGGTGCTCCCCAAACCCCTTCCTAAAACGTTTGTACGTTTTTGCGGATTCCGCAGGCAGCTTTCAGACGGTCGGCCATAATTGGGGTTGCGGGGCTGCCTGCGGAATCCGCAAAAAGGCACAAAAAGGTTTGACGGAGGGTTTGGGAACCACCTTTCCTCAAAAGGGGGTTCCCAACATCATCCGACAACATCATTGGAGGTCCGGGCAGCAGGCGGGGCCCGTCATGGTGGCGCCTTCGCGGCGGCCGGTTGGCGGGGGCGGTTGTTCGCCGGTGCGGCGGAAGCGGCGGATCGCCTCGCGCGGCGGCAGCCCATGCGCGGCCCTGAACGCGGCGGAGAAATGTGAGCTTTGCGCAAACCCCAGCCGTCCCGCAATCTCCTTGGCCGACAGGCGGCTGCCCGCGATCCATTCCATCGCCTCCGCCATGCGCCGCCGCATGCGGTATTGCTTGGGCGTGACGCCAAATTCCTTGGTGAACAGCAGGCGCAGGTGATCGGGCGAATAGCGGCAGGCGGCGCACAGCTCGTCCGTGGTGCGCCGGCCGGCGGAATCGGCGTCGATGAGGTTTTTGAGCTGTTCTGCCGGGGAGACGCCGGTGGCGGCGGGCGTTTCGTCCACCAGCTGCCGGAGCAGGTTCAGGACGCCCAGTTCGGCACGCAGGCGGTTCTTCGCCGTCGGCATGAGAAACGCCGTCCGGATGCGTTCCAATTCCAGCCGCCAGCCGTCCAGGCGGCCCGCGTCCACCGGCACAAACGCGGGGACGGACAGCCACTCGCCGGCCTGGCGGAGCTCCACCCGGTCCGGGGCGGCGCCGGGGCGGACGTCGTTGCTGTCAAAGAGGACGGCATAGTTCTCCCGCCGGTCATTGAACCGGAAGTGGATGGGCAGGCCCTGCGGGGTGAGCAGCAGTCCCGTGGCACCGGCCGCCAGGCGGAAGCCCGGCGATTCATGGAACTCTAGCCCCGCGAAGGTAAAGGAAAGTGTGGGGCAGGGGACGGCGTAGCGTGTCTCCTGCGCAAACCGGCAGACCACCACATGCCGCAGGCAAAGTTCCATGGAAATCTCGTTTTTTGATAAAAAATCACGGGATTTTGAACATTATAACCATTGCCGAATGGTCTTGCAAGGCGATATAGTGCCATCAACAAACAAGTTCCGTCGAGGCGGCGGGAAGGCAAGCAAGGGGCGATCCTATGGCACGGACTGCAAAACAACAACGGGTTTTTGACACTGACCGGCGGATTCGCCTAGGCATTTGGGGACTGGGGCGGGGGATGAGCTTCTTCAACACCTGCCAGTTCCTCAATATCGACGTGGTCGCAGGCTGCGACTTCAACGCGCACATGCGCGCCAACTTTCTCGCCAACTGCCCCGGCGCCTTCGTGACCGCCGACGCGGACGCCTTTCTGGCGCAGGATTTCGACGCGGTGCTGCTCGCCACCTTCTGTCCGGCGCACGCGGACGATGCCATTCGCTGCCTGCGGGCGGGCAAGCACGTCCTCTCGGAGGTCACCGCGTTCCATACGCTGGCCGAAGGGGTTCGGCTGGTGGAGGAAGTGGAGCAACGCGGCCGGGTCTATCATCTGGCCGAGAACTACCCGTATTCCGCCGCCAACATGTGGCTGGCCAACCGGTGGAAGGAGGGGCTGTTCGGCGAGCTGATGTATGCCGAGTACGAATATGTCCACGAGTGCCGCTCACTCGCCTACACGTATGGCGACAACAAGCCGGTCCAGCCGGGCCACCACCCCCACAACTGGCGCAGTTGGCAAAATTTCCACTATTATTGCACCCATTCGCTTGGCCCGGCCATGGTCATCACCGGCACGCGCCCGACGCGGGTGGAGGCCTTTGCCTGCAAACCCCGGCTGGCCGGGTATTTGAACACGGGGGATGGCCTGGGCATGGGCACCATGACCCCCTCGCTCATCCACATGAGCAATGGCGGCGTGGTTCGCAACCTCATGGGCGCGGCCACCAACGACAGCCATCAGCAGCGCCTCTGGGGGACGCTGGGCGCCTGTGAGATCGGCCACGACGGCGTGAAGTTGCGCCTGGGCGCCTCCGGCCAGTCGCCGCTGCTGAACGTCAATCCCACCTGGGAGGGCTTGGGCGAACTCGCGGCCAACACCGGCCACGGTGGCGGCGATTTCTGGACGCTTTACTATTTCGCCCGCGAGATCCTCACGGGCGAAAAAGGCCCGTTCGACATCTACGGCGCGGCCGACGTCACCATCCCCGGCATCCAGGCGCTGCGGAGTTCGCTGGAGAGCGGCAAGCCCATGGAGGTGCCGGATTTCCGGAACCCGGCCGAGCGCGCCCGTTACCGGGCGGACGACTGGGAGCAGGAGCGCTACCCGGTCGCGCGCGGCGTGTTTGGCGGCCTCACGCCCACCGGTCCGGCGGCCCATTTCTCCACCACCATGAAGGGCATGGTGGAGTATGCCCCCGTGTACCGGGCCTATGCGGACTGGAAGAAGGTGCAGCCCGCCCTGGCGCGGCCGGAAGAGTTCCGGCCGGTGGCCGCCCGGCTGCTGGACAGTTACGAGAAGCTCACGGCCGCCTACCGCGACGCCCGCGCCATCGTGGATGCCCAGCCGGGAACCGACGGCGCCCGGGTCTTGGCCGAGATGCTGGAGGTGGGCGAAGAACAACAGGTGCTGGCCCCCGGTTTCCTGCCCGCGCTCAAACAGGAGGTCGCCACGCTCAAGCGGAAGTTCGGGGACGGCTGGGCCGCGATGACGGCGTTCGAGGGGTCGCCCCTGCTGGCGGACAGGACGCGGATCGGCGCGGTGGCGTACCCCGGCCGGGAGGTCGCGTTTTCCGCCGTAACCTATGACTGCGCCGGCGGTTATTGCGACCTCCGCGACCGCTATGCGGGCCGGAAAAATCATGACGGCCTCATCTATGCGCGCGGCGTCTATCGTGCCGCGAAGGCGGGCGCCGGAAAGTTGCGCATCAACGCGGACGGTCCGTTCAAGGTTTTCGTCAACGGCCGGGAAATGGCGTGCGACCCGAGGGCCACCAACCCCATGTCCGACCACTCGCTGACCCTGCCCGTCGTCTGGGAAAAGGGGCGGAACGAGGTGCTCCTCGCCCTGCGCACCAACCGCGGCCAGGCGTGGGGCTTCATGGCCGCGGCACTGGCGGCCAAGGCGCGGGAAGGGTGATTCGGGCGCCCCCCAAGCGCAATCCGGGCGTTGGCGGTACCGTTTGTTGTTTCTTGCGCCGGAAGGCGCCCCGGAGTGACGGCGGGTGCTCACGCCGCCCTGGTACGGGGCCCCGTATCAGGGCGGCGTCGAAGCCGCCGGCACTCCACGGAGGCTGCCGCCTCAGGCCAAATGGAATCCCCTACGGAACGGATATGCGCCCCATGCGAGGGGTGCATGATAATTTTGTTGGTTGGGAACCCCCTTTTTCAAAAGGGTGGCCCCAACATCATCCGACAAAACTGTCATGCACCCGCCTCAAGGGGGTCTTGCGGGAGTGGCCGGGGGTGTTTATAGTGGCCCCATTGCGGCCTGCCTTTCTCATTGACGTTGGGCAGGGCGGCGTCTTGCGGCGAGGCTAACCACAAAACACAGGAGAAGAGACACGTGAAAAAGTTTCTGATGCTTTCGGCGGCGGTGGCGATGACGGCGGGCGTGGCCGGCGCGGACGAATTGCGCGACAATGTCGGTGTCGGTCTCGGCACGATCATCTTCGAAGGCCAGACCGGCCTGGTGCAGCAGGTGCTCGCGGCCACCACCAACGGCAGCTTCGGCAGCCAGACCTTTGCCATCTCCTCGGGCACCTCCGACGCCAAGCAGCCGGCCTACCTGGTGAAGAACAAGGAACTCCGGCTGTTCGTGGCCGAGAACATGGACAACCTGGCCCGCGAAATGGCCGCCGGCCGCGGCGAGTCGCTGGACACCCTGGCCGAACTGATGGCGATTCCCGCCGACCAGCGCGTCGCCTTCAACCAGAAGCTCCAGACCAACTTCCACAAGATCTACACCTCCCCGACGGTGACCAGTGTGGAAGTGATCCAGCATCTGGCCAGCCTGCAGTCCTGACATTGGCGTCCGATCAGAGCCCGGAACGTCTGTGACGGGGCAAGGCAAAAGCTGAAATTATACTGCGTTAGGTTCGGTTTTTTCCTGTAGGAACGTGGTTGCACCACGTTGTGTGACTCTGCCGTGAAGGCGCGTCGCACACGGGCGGCACGCCCGTGCCTACAGGAACCCATTTCCTTCCTGTAGGCGCGGGGTTGCACCCCGCGACTGGAGTTTGGCGAAACTCAACGGTTGCTGTTTTTCCGTCCCAGCGGGACGGGGCGGGAATAGGCAGGGGCTTCAGCCCCTGTTTTGCCCGCCCCCCCATTTCGCGTGCCGTCAGGTACGCGGCGAATCGCGGCGTACCTACGGCACGCCATCGTTTCATTTTTCGGAACAGGGGCTGAAGCCCCTGCCTATTTTCATTCAGTCCCTACGGGACGAAGCCGCCCCTAAACCCCGGACTTATGCCAAACTCCAAGCGCGGGGTTGCACCCCGCGAAGATTCTCAGCCTGCCAGGTAGTTATCAAACTGATTCAGCAGATCCGTTTTTGGATGTCCAAACGGAAGCAATGCCCGCGGGTGCTGCTTCCGTTCCTTTTGTGCCTGTTCGGTGGCGGGGCGGTTGGCGCGGCGGCCGCGCCGCCGCCCTACACCGCCGCCGAGTGCCGGGCCTTTCAAGCCCGGGCCCAGGCGGAGCGGCTGGCGGCGGAGCCCTACTGGCGGGTGCTGCTGCACGCCCGCCGCACCCTGACCGGGGTGGCCAGCCGGGTGGACGACCCCAGGTTTTTCCTTGCGCCCAACGGCCGGACCGATCCTGCGGCGGAATTGCAGGCCGACCTGGCCGCCTTCTTCGCCCCCGCCCCGGCGGCCGGCCCCGCCGCTGCCGACCGCTTTCCCGCCCGCCTGGAATGGCTGTGCGGCCGGCTCGGCATCGACCGGGAGCGCCTGTCGGTGCCCCGCTGCCGGGAGTTGGAAACCAGCCTCGCCGAGTTTGAACCGCGCTCGGTCACCCTGGTCTTCCCCACCGCCTTCATGAACACTCCGGCCTCGCTGTTCGGCCATACCCTGCTCAAAATCAAGGGGAAGTCGAAAAGCGACCTGCTGGCCCGCGCCGCCAATTACGCCGCCGTCACCCACGAAAGCAACGGTTTCATTTTTGCCTTCAAGGGCATCGTCGGGCTCTATCCCGGTTATTTCAGCCTCCAGCCCTATTACCAAAAGGTGCAGGAGTACGGCGACATCGACCAGCGCGACCTGTGGGAGTACACGCTCAACCTCGATGCCGCCGAGACCCGCCGCCTGCTCCTGCATACCTGGGAACTGCGCGACATTTATGCCGATTACTATTTCTTTGACGAGAATTGCGCCTTCTGCCTGTTGTTCCTGCTCGACGCCGCCCGGCCCGGCCTGAACCTGGCGGAACGCTCGCGGCCCTGGGTGATCCCCCTGGACACCGTCAAGCAGGTCTGTGCCGCCGGCCTGGTGGCCGGCGGCGATTACCGCCCGAGCCGCACCACGCGCGTGCATTACATCGCCGGCCTGCTCGACGAGCGGATGCAGGAAACGGCCCGGCGGATCGCCCTCGGCCTCGTGGCTCCCGGCGCCGCCCTGCCGGAGGCGGACGCGGCCACCCGGGCCCGGGTGCTCGACCTCGCCGCCGAATATTTGCAGAGCCTGCGCGGCCGCCAAAAAATCGCCCAGGCCGATTATCAGGCGCGCTTTTTTGCCATTTTGGAGGCGCGCAGCCGCCTGGGGGAATCCGAGGCGTCCCGCTACGTGGTGCCGCCGCCGCCCCGACCCGACCTCGGCCACGCCTCCAACCGCCTCACCCTTGCTGTCGGCCGGGAGGCCGGCAAGAACTACACGGAAATCGGCTGGCGCCCGGCTTATCATGACCTGACCGATCCCCAGGACGGCTACCTGCCCGGGGCCGCCATCGAGTTCATGAACCTCGTCCTGCGTGCCGGCCAGGAGGTTGGCGGCGAGGGGCTCACCCTGCAGCGGCTGGACCTGCTGCGGCTCCGCTCCTTCTCCCCGGTGGACCGCTTTTACCAGCCGATGTCCTGGAAGGCCGATG
>JBAZJM010000189.1:0-9015 GCA_041651315.1 Lentisphaeria bacterium
CACCCGGCGGGTCACGCAGGCGGTGCAGGCGGCGCCGTCCTCGTCCACGCAGGGTTTGCCGGGGTAGAGCTGGTACTGGGCGCGGTACTGGCTTGGGGTGAGGTTGGGCATGAAGATGTTGCAGCCCATCTGCAGCAGGCGGTCGCGGCCGCCGCGGACGAGGGCGTCGAAGGCGGTGGTGGCGGGCAGGTGGACGAGGGGGTTGAGCAGGCGGAGCAGGGCGATGGTCTTGAAATAGATTTCGCGGTCGGCCAGCAGCGGCTCCCCGGCCAGGGGGGTGTCGGCGTGCGCGATGAAGGGGCCGCAACCGATCATGTCGAGGTCGAGGCGGGTGGCGTAGAGCAGGTCGGCGGCCAGGGTCTCCAGGGGGGCGCCCGGGAGGCCGATCATGAAGCCGCTGCCGAGCTGGAAGCCGGCGGCGCGGAAATCATGCAGGCACTGGATGCGGCGCTCGAAGGTCTGGTCGGGATGGATGCGGGCGAACAGCAGCGGGTCACTGGTTTCGAAGCGCACCAGGCAGCGGGCGCAGCCGGCGTCGCGCAGCTGATATATCTCCTCCCGGCTGCGGAGGCCGACGGAGAGGGTGACGGCGACGGCGGCGCGCCGCTTGATGCCGGTGACGATCTCGCACAGCCGCGGCGTGGTGAACCAGGGATCCTCGCCGGACTGCAGCACCACCGAGGTGCAGCCCCAGCGGCCGGCATGTTCGGCGCGGCTGATGATCTCCTCGGGCGGCATGCGGTAGCGGCGGACCGCCGGGTTGCCGGCGCGGATGCCGCAGTAGGCGCAGTCGTTGCGGCAGTAGTTGGAAAACTCGATGATGCCGCGCAGGAACACCTCGTCGCCGACCTTTTCGCGGCGCACGGCGTCGGCGGCGGCATAAAGGGCGCGGCGGTCGTCGTCCTGGGCCTCAAGCAGGGGCATGAGGTCGGCCGGCGTCAGGGTGTGGCGTTCGTCGGCCAGGCGGCGCAGGCGGGTTGGGGAAAAGTCCGTCATGTTGGCGGCTTCGGGTGGGAGGATGGGAGATTGAGCACCTCGTTCAAGCTGCCGGAGCGGAAGCCGGCCAGGTCGAGGGCGACGTAGGTGTAGCCGAGCGGTTTCAACTGCTCGACGATGGCGGCGGCCAGGGCGGCGGCCCGGGGAATCTCGGCCGGCATCACTTCGAGGCGCGCCAGCGCGCCGTGGTGGCGGACCCGGACGGGGGTGAAGCCGAGGGCGTGCAGTTGCTCCTCGGCGGCGCCGACCTGGCGCAGGACGGCGGCGGTCACCGGGGTGCCATAGGGCAGGCGCGAGGCCAGGCAGGGGGAGGCGGGGCGGTCGGCGGCGGGCAGGCCGTGGCGGCGGGACAATTCCCGGATGTCGGCCTTGGTCAGGCCGGCGTCGAGCAGGGGAGTGCGCACCCCCGCCTCGGCGGCGGCCCGGCGGCCGGGGCGGTGGTCCCCGATGTCGTCGGCGTTGGTGCCGTCCAGCAGCACGCTGGGGGCGGCAAAATGGCGGGCGGCATCCTCCTGCAAGGCGCGGATCAGGAGACGCTTGCAGTGGTAGCAGCGGTCGGGGCCGTTGCGGACGAAATCGGGATCCGCCATTTCCGTGGTGGCCACGACATGGACGACCGCTCCCCAAGCGCGGGCCTGTTCCAGCGCCCGTTCCTGCTCGCCGCCCGGCAGGGAAGCGGATTCGCCGAGCACCGCCAGCACGTTGCCGGCGCCCAAGGTGTCGACGGCCAGCCACAGCAGCAACGAACTGTCCACGCCGCCGGAATAGGCGACGGTGACCCGGCCCATTGGGCGGAGCAGGCGGCGCAGGTGCTCTTCTTTGTCGGTCAAACCGGGCATGTCATTCGCCGATGCCTTCAAACAGGATGCTGGACAGGTAGCGTTCGCCGGAATCGGGCAGGATCACCACCAGGGTCTTGCCGGCGAACTCGTCGAGGTTGGCCAAGCGGATCGCCACGGCCGTGGCGGCGCCGCTGGAGATGCCGGCCAGGATGCCCTCCTCGGCGGCCAGGCGGCGGGCGAAGGCCACCGCCTCCGCGCTTTCCACCGTCTCCACGCGGTCGACCAGCGACAGGTCCAGGGTGTCCGGAATGAAGCCGGCGCCAATCCCCTGAATTTTGTGCAGGCCGGGCTTGAGTTCCTGGCCGGCGAGCTTCTGGCTGATCACCGGGCTTTCCTTGGGCTCCACCGCCACGGCGCAGAGCGGTTTGCCCCGGGTCTGTTTCCAGAACCGGGCGATGCCGGTGAGGGTGCCGCCGGTGCCGACGGCGGAGATCAGGACGTCCGTCCTGCCGTCGGTGTCCGCCCAAATTTCCGGACCGGTGGTCTGCTCGTGGATGGCCGGGTTGGCCGGATTCTTGAACTGCTGCGGCAGGTAGTAGCGTTGCGGATCCGCCGCGGCCAGTTCCTCCGCCCGCTGCACCGCCCCCTTCATGCCCTCGCTTCCCGGGGTGAGCAGCAGGTTGGCGCCAAAGGCGGCCAGCACGCGCCGGCGCTCGATGCTCATCGTTTCCGGCATGGTCAGGGTGAGCTTGTAGCCGCGGGCGGCGGCCACAAACGCCAGGGCGATGCCGGTGTTGCCGGAGGTCGGCTCGATGATCTCCACGCCGGGCTTGAGCAGGCCGCGCTTCTCGGCATCCCAGATCAGGTTGGCGCCCACCCGGCATTTGACCGAATAGGCGGGGTTGCGTCCCTCGATCTTGGCGAGGACGGTGGCCTTGGCACCACGGGTGAGCTTGTTGAGGCGGACCAGCGGCGTGTGGCCGATGGACTGGGCGTTGTCCGGGTAGATGGTGCTCATGGCGATGCGATCCTCGGGGGGTGGGAAAATGTCCTGGCGGGTAAGGTAATGGCTGAACCGGTGCCCCCCAAACCTTCGGTGGCGGGAGGCGCGCGCGGTTTTTCTCCGTTCTCTCCGGATTGCTCCTGTTCACGTGCGATGGCTAGTCCAGGCGAAAATCTCCTCTTCTAGTGGTATTTTAATGATTAAAACTATGTAATTAATATACAATTGATTTGGGGGGAAGCAATTTCAGGGTGGCACGGTTATAGTCCGCACCATGGAACGCCTGCCCATCACCGTGTGTGTGATTGCCAACTCCGACGCCCGGCTGGCGGCGGCGCTGGACAGCGTCAAGGACTGGGTGGCGGAACTGGTGGTGGTCTTCAATGACGACACCGATGCGGCCACCGAACAGGCGGCGCGCAGCCGCGGCGCCACGGTCTTCCGCGAAGCCTGGAAAGGGCATGTGGCCCAAAAGAATTCCGCGGCGGCCAAGGCCGGCCAGCCGTGGGTGCTGGGGCTGGATTCCGACGAGGTGGTTTCCGCGGAACTGCGGGATTCCATTCACCGGCTGCTGGACCGGCCGGCGGTGGCGGAGCGGTGCGCCGCCTGGCGGTTTCCGCGCTGTTCCGAGTATTACGGACGCTGGATCCGGCACGGCGACTGGTATCCGGATTTCCAGACCCGCCTGTGGCGGCGCGGTTTGGCGCACTGGGGGGGGACTGACCCGCACGACAAGCTGGTGGTCGACGGGACGGTCGGCCGCCTCCGCGGGGAGTTGCTCCATTACAGCCAGGAGAGTTTTGACCAGGTCTGGCAGAAGGCCAACCGGTATGCCGATGACTTTGTCCGCACCCGGGCGCAGGCGGGCAAAACGGTTGGCCGGTGGGATTTCTTTCTGCGCCCCCCGTGGCGATTTTTTCGTGGCTATGTGCTGCTGGGCGGTTTCTTGGACGGCTGGCAGGGGTATTCCATTGCCTGCATGACGGCCGCCTACACCTACCTGCGCTATGCCAAGGCTTGGGAACGGCAGCTGGCGGCGCGGGAGCGCGGTCATGGGTGAGTTGGGGAGCTGGGGCTGGGGGGTGCTGGCGCTGGCGGCGCTGCTGTTGGGAATGGCCAAGACAGGGGTGCCGGGGCTGGGCATTCTGGCCGTGCCGCTGGTGGCCTGGGTGATGCCGGCGCGGGCCTCGACCGGGCTGTTGTTGCCGATGCTGCTGTTGGCGGACTGTTTTGCGGTGGCGCATTACCGCCGTCATGCCGCCTGGCCGCATCTGCTGCGGCTGCTGCCGTGGACGCTGGCCGGCATCGTGCTGGGCTGCGTGGCGTTGGGGCGGATCGACGATGCGCGGCTGCGGCCGCTGATCGGCGGGGTCGTGCTGGCGATGCTCGGAGTGCAGGCCTGGCGCCAGTGGCGGGCCGGCGGTGTGGTGCCCGAACCGCCGGGGCACTGGCTGTTTGCGGCGGGGATGGGGCTGCTGGCCGGCGCCACCACCATGCTGGCCAACGCGGCCGGCCCGGTCATGATCCTCTATCTGCTGGCCATGCGGTTGCCCAAGTTGGAATTTTTGGGCACCAGCGCCTGGTTTTTCCTGCTGGTGAACGGACTGAAGGTGCCGTTCAGCGTCGGGCTGGGGCTGATCACCCGGGAGTCGCTGGTGGTGAACCTGGTGCTGGTGCCGGTCATCATCACCGGAGCCATGCTGGGGCTGCCGGTGGCGCGCCGGTTGCCGGAACGCGGGTTCACGCTGGCGGCCCAGCTGCTTACGGTGCTGGCGGCGCTGAAGCTGCTGGTTTGACGGGCAGCAGGAAGCGGCCCGGCGGAGCATCGAGGACGCTGCGGACCATCTGCAGCAGGGCGCTGGAGGAGAACGGCTTTTGGAGGAAGGCCGGCTGGTTGTCGAGGAACCCCTGCTGTCCGGCGGCGTTGCCGGTGTAGCCGGAAACGTAGAGCACGCGGGTGCCGGGGTGGTGGGGGGCGAGGCGCCGGGCCAGTTCCCGGCCGTCCATGCCGGGCAGAATCACGTCGGTCAGCAGCAGGTGGATGGGCCCCGGGTGGCAGGCGGCCAGCTTGACCGCTTCGGCCGGCGTTTCCGCGGCGGAGACCTGGAACCCGGCCTGTTCGAGCATGGTCAGCAGCAGCAGGCGGACGCTGGAATCGTCCTCCACCAGCAGGATCGTCTCGTTTTGGGCGGCCCGGACCGCCGGGGCGGGAGCGGCGGGGGCCTCCGTGGGCGCCAGGCGGGGGACTTCGACGGGGCCGGCGGCCGGCGGCAAAAAGACCTTGAAGGTGGTGCCGTGCCCCGGTTCGCTGTAAACCCAGATGTGCCCGTTGCTTTGCTTGACCACCCCGTAAACCACCGCCAGGCCGAGCCCGGTGCCCTTGCCGGACTCCTTGGTGGTGAAAAACGGTTCGAACAGCCGTGCCCGCACCTCCGGGGCCATGCCCACGCCGGTGTCGCTGACCGCCAGCATCACATAGTGGCCGGGGGCGATCTCCGCATGGGCGGCGGCGCGGGTCGCATCGAGCTCGACATTGGCGGTTTCGATGGTCAGGTGGCCGCCTTTGGGCATGGCGTCGCGGGCGTTGACGGCCAGGTTGAGCAGCACCTGCTGCATTTGGCTGGGGTCGACTTTGACCGGGCGCAAGGTGGCGTCCGGGCGGAAGCTCAACGAGACGGCTTCGCCAATCAGCCGCCGCAGCATCTTCTCCATGTCCTGGATCACGTCGTTGAGGTCGAGGACGCGCGGGCGCAGGACTTGGCGGCGGCTGAAGGCCAACAGCTGGGAGGTCAGCGCGGACGCGCTGGCCGTCGCCTTGAGGATCTGCTCCACGTGTCCGTGCGGATCCTGCCCGGCGATGGCCGGGCGCAGCAGGTTCGCATGCCCCTGGATGACGGTGAGCAGGTTGTTGAAGTCGTGGGCCACGCCGCCGGCCAGGCGGCCGATCTCCTGCAGCTTCTGCGCCTGATGGAACTGCGCCTCCAGCTGCTTGTGCTCGGTGATGTCCGCGTAAATCGCCAGGATGCTGGTGGCGTCGCCGGTGTCGTTGCGCACGGGGGCCACGGCCAAAATGGTGTCGATGCAGCGGCCGCTCTTGTGCAGGCGCTGCCGTTCCGTGCCCGCCGTGGTGCGGTTCGCCAAGGCATCGTCCCAGGCCCGGCGGATCGCATTGCCGTCGGAAGCCGGGATGATCGGCAGCACCCGGCCGACCACTTCTTCCGCCGTCCAGCCGAACATGGTTTCGGCGGCGGCGTTCCAGCTTTGCACTCGGCCGTTGATGTCGAGGGAGACGATGGCCAGGGGGGAGGAGTTGATCAGGGCGCGCAGGCTGCCCACGGTTTGGCGCAGCACGCGTTCGGCCGCCTCCAGGGCGCCGTGGTCGCGTAGCGCCTGCATGCTGTGGGCGAGGTCGGTGGCCAGTTCTTGGAGCATGGCCTGTTCGCCGGCGTCAAACAGGCCGGGGCGGTCGGCTTCCACGCCGAGCAGGCCGTTCACCTTGTGGTGGATGGAGATGGGGAACAGGGCACAGCTCCGGATCCCCATGGCACGGGCGGCGGCCTGCCAGCTGTTGGCTTCGGTGTTGGCCGGCAGTTCCTGGACAATCTTGGGCAGCGACTCGTGCTGGAGTTTGTCGCAGGGGGGGAGGTCGCTGCCGGAGAATCCCGTCGGCTGCACGGCCATGCCGTCCCGCCGATGGCCGGCGGCCAGCCGCCAGCCCGAGGCCGCGGTGGCGTCCGGGACCAGCACCCAGGCCTGGAAATAATCCCCGGCTTCCGTCAGCACCCCGCAGACCTGGCTCAGCAGTTCCGGCTCGGAACTGGCGCGGGCCAGCCACTGGCTGCAGGCGCGGATCAGGCGCAGGAGCCGGCTGTGGCGGCGCAGTTCCTCCTGCAGTTGGTTCTCCGGGGAGGGGACCGCCGGGGCCGGCTGAAGTGACGCCCCGTGGGACCGGCGGCGGAAAAACCGGCCCCCGATCCCGGCCAGCGTGGCGAGCAGGAGCAACACCAAAATCAGGATGGCGGCCGGCCACTGGTACCCAGTCATTAGGTTCCTGGCTCCGAAATTCAACCCGTTCAGCCACGGCTCAACATGATGAAGGGGACTTTAATGGCGATTGGCGGCGACAGCAAGCCCGTTGCCCAAGGACGGCTTTTCCGGGGGGATGAAAATTTTTATTTTGGCCGCACAATAAACAGCAAAGTCATCCGTTTATGTGATTATATACGGCGTTCGGGTGAATGGTTAAATTGGGGAGTGCGGAGCCTCGGCGCCGCTTTGGATGGCCGGTCCCGACCGGCCATGCGACGGGTGTCGAGACGCCCTCCTATGCAGTATAGTCTCAGGCTGCCGCGCTAAATATCGGATTTAAGGAAATGAAATCCATGATCTCTGCTCAGGTGCGTTGGTGCTGGGCCGCGGGTCTGGCCGTTCTGGCGGCTTCCACGTTCGGGGCTGCCGCGGCTTCGTCCGTTGCCGTGTTGCAGGTGGAGGCCGGGTCCACCTCCGGTTACGCCCCGATCAACTTTGCCGGTTCCTCCACGGTGACCTCGGGCGGGGTGGTGTACCACGCCTGGTCCTCGAATGCCAGCACCTATTCCAGCCATGCCGCCACGGTCCGCAACCGTCTTCTGAGTGCCTCGGGCACCGCGGTCAGCGATATTTATTGTGAATATGCCGGCGATTTCATCAACGACATCTATAACAGCCGTGCCACTACCGCCACCAAGCTCAAGAACGCCGGCGTCCGGGTCGTCAACAACAGCTGGGTCGGGTCAACGGGGGACAGCGCCACGGACAAGACGGTTCGCCAAAATCTGGACTACCTGATCCAGCAGGCCGATGTGCTGATGACCAGCGGCGCGGTTTCCAGTTCGTCGGCGGTAACCCCGATTGCCTGGTATGCCTACAACGGGCTCGCCGTGCGCGGCACCCAGGGCTTTGACGCGTCTTCCACCACCACCAGCGGCAAAAGCCACGCCGACCTGTGGGGGCCGGTGATCGAGGAGGCCAGCTATACCACGCCCACCGTGGCGGGATATGCCGCCGCCCTGATCCAAACGGCCAAGGACGGCAGCTCAACCAACGGCCAAAAGCATCTGACCGTCAAGAGCCTGCTGATGACCGGCGCCAGCAAGACCAACTTCTCCGCCAGCGGCTTCACCTCGTGGACCCGGGACACGGTCAACAACCTGGACACCGACGCTGGTGCCGGCCGCATGGATTACAGCAAGAGCGCGGCCATCTTTGCCGCTGGCGAAAAAAGCCTCGCCGCCATCAGCGGTTCCATCGTTACCTCGCCAACCGTCAGCACGACGACGGAAGGCTGGTCGTTGGACAGCATCAGTTCCGTGTCCCAGGAGGCGCTGGTGTTTTATTCCAGCGGGGCCTTCGACAACTTGACCGCCACTCTCTGCTGGGACGTGGTGGTGTCGGGGACCACCGACATCTTCGCCAATCTGGACCTGGAACTGCGTCCCGTGACCTATGTGGGCGGCGTCTACACGCTGGGCAGCGCCACCGGCATCACCGGCCTGTCCAGCACGGCGGCCAATGACAATGTCGAGCACCTGTACTACACCGGCACCCTCGCGGCGGGCTATTATGCCCTGGTGGTCAACGGAGTCAGTGTTTCGGCCGCGACCCCCTACGGATTGTCGTACGCTTACGACATCGCCGTGCCTGAGCCGGCGGCATTGGGCCTGCTGGCGCTGGGGGTGGCTGCCTCCCTGCGCCGCCGCCGCGCCTGACCATGGCCCGCCTCCCTCATCCATGTTGGATGTTGAGCGTTGAATGTTCGATGTTCGTTTTGGTTCCGGCTATGCCGGGTTGGGTTGAGGCTTATTGGCCTTTGACCGGTCACTCTCGCTCCCTGCGGTCGTTGCGTTCCTGGTTCTGAAAAACCGGTTCCAGCTCCCCCTCCGTTACCATATTGAACAGAGGGTGGCGAAGGCTGGATGGTCCTGAGGCGGAAGCCTCCGTCGGAGTGCCGGCGGCTTCGACGCCGCCCTGGTAGGGCCGGCTTTGACGGCCCTGGGGCAGGGCGGCGTAGGCACCCGCCGTCACTCCCGGGCGCCTGCTGGCGCCACTGGAGTTTGGCGAAACTCAACGGGTACGGTTTTCCCGTCCCAGCGGGACGGGGCGGGAATAGGCAGGGGCTTCAGCCCCTGTTTTGCCCGCCCCCCATTTCGCGTGCCGTCAGGTACGCGGCGAATCGCGGCGTACCTACGGCACGCC
>JBAZJM010000190.1:0-9007 GCA_041651315.1 Lentisphaeria bacterium
CAAGTTTCCGCTACCGGACAATGCATTTCTGACACCCGTATAAACGCATGGGGTGGCGCGATATTGTCCGGCATCGCTTTTGGCGGTGTCCGGGCCGGCCAGCCTCGGTCGCCGGCCGGCCCGGAAGGGGGCTGGGATAGTCAGGGCTTCTCGATGATGGTCACGCCGGCCGGCAGACCGTCCTTGTTGATGGCGAAGGCGTAGTCCGCGAAGTCGCGGGCGGGCTTGGCCTTGTCCTTGCGTTCAAGCGTGACGCGCTCGAACAGCTTGTGCGCCGGTGCGTTTGCGCAGTCCAATACACGGGATCGTTCCATTGTGGCCTCCGGGGGTAATCATCGTCCTTGAATACTCATAAAACGGGCATGCGTATCAAACCACCGTCAAACCGTCACGGTTGGCTCGTAAAATAGGCAATACGCCAGCCATATATCCTAAAAAATCTGGATCATATGGCAAAGTCCATACATAGAGATCCGCATCATGAAAAAGCGGCAATAGGGCAAGTTTTTCAATCTTGTTCCCCCATAATTGCACACTGTGCAGTTGAAGTTCTCTTGCAGATAATTTATGCCTTTTCGCCTTTTGTATAGCCATCGGAGAAATAAGGACGGTTCGAGTGTCAGCGGAAATTACCTTGCACAAATTACCGACATCCGCATACATTAGCGTTCTCTCTGCCTTGCATAACTTATCTGCCAAGTCACGACGCATTAAGACCAGTTCATCAGCAATGGCTTTTGTGCATAACTCTGAAAGCGTTTTTGAACCGTCAAGCCAACCATTATCAAAAAGACTATCCATAACTTCTTTCCCAACCGAAAAAGCCGGGTGTAAACAAAGTAAGTCATCAGGGAATACTCGAAAATCAATTACTTCGGCGGCTGTTTCATCGGTGTCGTCGCGATTGGTTCTACCACCAATTTGCAATAAACTGGCTACGTTTGCACTTTCACGGAAAGCTACGCGGAAGGAAAAATCCATACCCGCCTCAACACAGCTTGTCGCAACCAGTGTCCAGTCATGAAGAACGTTGCGAAATTCCAGCAAGCGCTTGACACGTTCGATGATGCGCGTTCGGTCATATGGTGTCAATGCTGTTGATATGTGCAATACATGGTGCCCCACTTTTCTCAGTGCGTCTGCCACAACAGCCGCAGATTGCACCGTGTTGAGAATGACCAACCGCGGACCGCTTTTAGCAACAATGTTCGCCAATAATTCAGCTAGGGACCATGGTGCGTTACGTGGAGGAAATGTCACCCTTTTCACTTCCAAGTCTTCTGCTTTTTTTTGCAATACAACAGGCAATAAATCTGGTAAAGATTTGGCATCGGGAACAAAGTCATCTATTTCCCAGAATTTTGCTAACGAACCTGAAGCAAAAACAAAATGGCAAGACCATTGATCTGCCAATTCCTGCATCCACGACCACTGCTGTGGCCATAAGGCGATCGGCATGGATGCATGTGCTTCATCAATAAATACGGCGGAACCTGGCAGTTGGTGCATTTTCCGTAACCGCGCTGGGGAACAACTGCCTAACGTTTCAAAAAATTGCACTGCGGTGGTTACTATGATCGGCGCGTTCCAAAGAGTTGCCATTTGACGGCAATCCGGCTTAGAGAAGTCTGCAAGGTGGTGGTGCTCCGCGACAATTTCTTCCGGATTTTCTCCTGGCAGGCACAATGCACGACGATAAACATCGACAGATTGCTTGATAATGCTTGTGTATGGTAAAACAACAAAAATATGCCGTAGGTTTCGTGCCTTGGCGACGCATAAGAGGTGTGCCATTACCGCAGTGGTTTTACCTGTGCCAACGGGACTTGAACATGCTATCATATTACCAGAGACTTCGCCATCGCGGCAAACTGAATAGATGTCCTGTCGCAAATTGTTGCGCACCGATGGCTCATGTTGTTTTCCCAGCGATGAAACGTAATTATCTAACGACAAAAGTCGTTCAGTCCATTTTACGGGCGGTATTACTAGTGTGTTTTCTTCCTCATAATGCGTTGCCGTATCGCCATGGTCAGCATCCACCAAACAGGATAGGCATAAACGTTTTGTCAATCCCCTCCAACCCGTTGCATGGCTTAATGGCGGCAAAGTCAGATCATGCAACTCGTGTTTGTGAAGTTCAAGATAATCGTGCAGTTCCGCATCTGTAATTTTTTTGGCTTCAGGCACACGCCAAGCAAATGGTCCTTTGGCGTCTTCATCGGGGATATTCCGTAACCCTGTGTGATGACAGAACACAACCTGTCCGGCCTCAACCATTCTAAGGCCCATTAAATAAACTGTTCCGGCGTCATTGTGCTTAACAGGCAAAGAGTCCCGAGAATTCTTCTTGCGCAAAACACGCTGATTTTGGGAACATAATTTTCCTAAATCATGATATGCCGCCGCCCACTGAACTGTCGCTGTAAGTTCCATTGCATCTCCTGCATAGAATTTGCTCATGCAGGCAATGTTTGTACGTACCCGCTCATGAACTTGACCGATATGGTTCCGGTAGCTCTGCTCTGGGGTTGTACCTTGCGCACTGTGGGCGAGCGGCGATGTCATCGGCGTCATCCTGCCATCAAATCACGGAAGTCTGCAAGTTTGTTCTGCATGTCTGGCGGGAGTTCCGTGATCTTATCGTATTCCCCCCATTCGATCGAAGGCTCATCAGGCCTCTCCCGTTTTTTCGGCCGTAATGCATCGAGAAGCGCAAAGTCGGAGCACGACCCCAACGGCGATTTGTGTTCCATATACCAAGCATGTCGGATTTCAACGGCTGAGCGCGCATACGACGCAGTGTGCGAATATGCGTACGGAATAAGATCCAGCAACAGGTCAATATCCCGCTTGGTGCAACCTGATTTCTGCGCAGCGGTGGGATTTATAAAAAATGGCATGATATAAACGGCGTGCTGCACAACGCGGTAACCAAGCGGTGCCATGCCACGGTCTTTTCCTTCCTGTACTCCTGATTTGTTGGTGTTTGTAAGCCGTTCAATTATAACAGGAGCTACAGAAATACCGAGCGAAAACTGCGCTACTCCGGTCTTGATGGAAGTCCCTCCCTGTTTTTTTTCTTCAAGAAAGGTGGAGCCAAAGAGGCGGGCATCCCAGTAAGCCTTCGTAAACTCCGCTTCCTTCATGGCTGCTATTTTCGTACGATCACGACCCTGCGTCTCAAGTATCTGAAATTCGTCTTGTGGTAAATTTCTTTTTTTTGCAAGCGCCATCCATACCGGAGCGTCTTTTGCATCAACCAAATCACGCAATTTCCGTTTGAATGACACGGGCGATATTTCGCCGTATCCATCATTCCGCGTGCGGGGATCACTTTCCCGATCAGGGTCGCCATTGGGGTTGGAGGCGCGAACCTCAATTACCAGAAGTCCCGTGGCGCGATTAATGACCTCACTCATGACACCTTCCTCCTATTCTTTGATTTGCTCTTCGTCCTTGTGGAAATTGGAAAGATAGCCAAGCAAAAGCTGAGCCTTTTCTTTGTCTTCCATTTTTTTTGAAGCTAATTCATCATGGTTAACCTCAGAGGATATCCGTCCAAGTAAATTTACACTCCAATGGGCCAGTCCATAAGGGGCGCCTCCCGGCATCTTGCGTGCCCACTCGGTATACAACGGCAACCGTTCAGCCAGTTGCGCCAGGCCACGGGATGGATTGTCCGCGATAAGTTGGACAAACGATGATCCAAGCAGGCGGGATGGCTTACTCTCCTTTCGTTCAATTTTGCTATACTCCCGATACAGGATGTCGGTGGCCGCCAACAAGCGACCGAGATTGTACGGATTGCCACTCATGTAGGTTTCCTTTCTTATGTTGAGTTTAAACAACAAAATGCCCAAAAACGAAATGGAATCAAGCACCGTTCGTTTTACTTCAGTTTTCAGTGTCACGGCATCATCGCTATGCCTTGCCTGTCCAACGGCCACCCAAAGTGAAATGGTTCGCGCAAGCTCCATGTTCAGCATCCGTTCGGCCAATTCAACATGGGTAGACCGTCCAAGAAAAAGAGTAACTACATCCCCCAAGGAAACGCCGTGAACCTTATTGTTTTCCAAACCTTCACGAATCCATTGTTGTTGTAGAAGTTCCACGATCCTCGGTAGAAACGGAGCCTCCGTTTTCACTCGTTTGGCCGGTTCTCCCTTCTCTGTGGGGATCAACAGTTCGAACGGTGGCACGTTTTGAGCCGCAAGTTGCCAATTTTCTGAAGCACGAAAAAAATCGCCTGTGGTGAATCGTTCAGTATAAACAACCTGTCGCCGGCCGGGATCAATTTCCCGCAACATGAAACATCTCAACCATTCGTTTTGCCAATCAGCCGGTCGTTGAGTTCGGAGCGTCTGAATAACAGTTTTCGTGGCAGCCATGAAACTGGCCTCTGCTTGTTCGGCCTCATCCGTTTCTGGGCCAACGATACAGCCGGCAAATCTTGCATCAAAATCTGGCTTTTCTTCCAAGTATACAATCAGCAAGTCATATTGTCGCTGTTTTCCTGCCCACTTCCCGCTCGGAACCGGTGACCATGTTTGATATTTGCGGGAGCCGTCAGTAATCCAATCGAGCGAGTTTGCCAAATTGTTCGCCAAGGAACGCCCGACCGGGAAGATATCTGCAGCAATGGCAGAGTATCGGTAATGACAAGGGATATCTTTGTTCATTGCCATCAGCGCCGTTTTCTGCTGGAAAACAGGCAGATTCACTTGGGGAAACGTACCGGAAACAAGCGGTTGTGGCACGCCGCCGGACAGTGAACATATTCCCGTTTTTGGCGCTTGTTTTCCATCACGCTGTTCATCCCGCTCATAAAGCCAGTTGCTGACTTTCAACACCATTCTACGATAGTCGATTATCGAATCAGGGTAACCATCAAGCCAAATGGCAATGTTCCCCTCTTCTTTAAAGGTTTTGTTTTTTTTATCCGGGCTTCCAACCAATAGTGCCGCCACACGTGCGACGGCATCGATTCGTCCACTCAAGACGGCGGCGGCTAGCGTCTGAGCGATATGGCGTAATACGGTTTTTGCCTTTTCTTCTGTGAAATCGCCAGCCGTTGCAAGCGTTTTTAACAAGGTTCCCAATCCCTCGTCTTGGGGCAAGATGGCGCCAAACTCCCCAATGATTTTACTAGGCATTTCCTGGTAACGACTCCAGAATTTCTGGAGCATTTTTTTGTCATAAGTCAAATCCCATGTTGCGACTGCCTCGCTCAAAAATTTCGCAACTTCTATTGGATGCTTCTTAATATCAAATAACGTTGTAGGGATGGAACCGCCTGACGGTGGTTTCAATAGAGGAGCATGGAGTTTAAGGGAAGGGAAAGAATTTTGGTTGTCAGGCGCAATTTTCCACAGTGGTCGTTGCTTGGCGTCATAGTAGGATACAGCGACAATCCTTCTCGCGTTATCAATCCGTAACACAAAACCATCGCCGCTGACATCCTGCAAATCTCGGTGCCTATGCGGAATTTTTACTCCCGCTTTTTCTAATGCCTTATACAGCTCAAAAGTTTCACTGAGCATAGCGCATCACCCCATTTCTGATCCACACAGGCTTGAACTGCGGGTTCCAGGAACCATGGGACGGCTTATCAAACGTTTCCATCAACATAGCCGGGATGAATTCGTTGATTGATGCATCTGGCTGTGTTTCTGGGCGCAACGGGCCAAAATAATCAGGTGGGAATTCCTTCCACCCGAGAACGGGTGTGTGAAATAACACCCCTTTGCCCAACCGTCGGTTAAATTTGTCCTGTAGGTAATGTGCGTGGTTAAATTTTTTCCCTTTGTTGTTCAAGGGCGGGGATCCCAGTTCGGCAACAATGCCAAACACTTGGTAGCAAACATCGGCCAGGACAACCGTTGGCAACTGATAGGGTGTCCCATCTTTGATCTGTTTGGATTTACGAAGAGGTCCATTGTAGTTCGTCGTGTAGTTGTGGTAACGAAGGGGACGACACACATGCACATGGGTCGGACGGAGATAGGCAGTTTCCAGTCTTGCGACAGCGGCAAACATTCCCACAGCCGCAGAGTATGTAGGTGCGGGATAACTGACAAAACTGGCCCCACTGTCCGGCCGTACGAAAATGGCGGTCGGCCCGGCTATTTCGAAGGCGACTTCGTAGGTTTTGTCTGTCATTGACAATTACCTCCTTGTGCTTGAGATTCAAGCATAATTCTACTTTTTAAAATTTCAAGTTAGGTTTTGTTGTAAATTGCAAAAAAAAAATGATGCGATACGTTTTGGAAATCGAAGCACACTGCTTCGTGAATTGAAACAAGTTTGGTTTGGTTGTCGTTGCAATCTCGTCCCCCAGTAGGTAGTTATCGCGTCTGGTGTCGTAGACTTGGGGCGGCGCAACTCCGCGGCGCGGCGTGCCGTTTTCGCGAGGTGTTCTTCCAGTGGTTGTCAGGTGGTCTGCGGCTTGTCGGGGAGGGAATGGGCGTATGGCGGGGTCATGCTGCGGGCTCTGCAACGAACAGGTGGGAGAGGAGGGCGAGGATGACGGGGTGTTCGGCGGGGCGGCTTTCGGCGATCATCAGGTCGAGGGCGCGGGTGAAGTCGGCCACAACGCGCAGCAGGGCGGCGGCCTCATCGCCGGCGACGGTTTGCCGGTCCAGGACCGTTTCCACCAGGCGGATGGCCTGCTTCAGTTCCGCCAGGCGTTTTTCATTGACGGTGTAGCCGCGCACCAGGTGTTCGCGGAGGACGCGCGTCGCCCACTGGCGGAACTGGGTGCCGCGCTTGGAGTTTACCCGGTAGCCGACGGAGATGATGGCGTCCAGGTTGTAAACTTTGACCCGGCGGCGAACGGAGCGGGTGCCTTCTTGTTGAACTACCGAGGATTCCTCGGCGGTTGCGCTTTCCGCAAGCTCGCCCTCGGCGTAGACGTTGCGCAGGTGCAGGCCGATCGTGTCGCTGTCCTTGTCGAACAGCAGGGCCATCTGCTTTTGGGTCAGCCACACGGTGTCCCGTTCCAGGCGCACCGCGACGGCGGTCTGGCCGGCGGCCTCGTAGAGCCGAACCTCCCCATGATCGTTCATGGCGCACCCCCTCCCAGGGAAACGGCTTGCATGCCGTGACTGTTTCGAAAATAGACCGGCTTGCCAATTATGCAAGTTTTTTTATTAAAAAAAGTTTTGTTATGCTATTTTTAAGCTATGGTATGGGGTGACGGGGCAAACGGTAAACCGACAAAAGGGGCGATGACTGTTGACCGGTCACTCTCGCGCCCAGGAGTGGCGCTTCGTTCGCGGCTCTGAAAGGGGCGGGGGTCCGTGTTGATAGGGACGGGTAATTCAGGTTGGGGGCACGCCCCGCGGGAGAATGGTGCATGGCCAAAACAACACCAACGACAACACCCCTGCTGCTGGATGAAGAGTTCCACCGGTCGCGGTTGCGGCTGATCCACCTGGAACGGGTGGCGTACTGGCGCGGGCGGGTGTCGCGCGCCGATTTGACGGACACCTACGACATTTCGGGGGTGCAGGCGTCAAACGATTTCCAGCGCTACCTGGCGTTCAATCCCGGGGCGCTGCAGTATGACCTGCGGATCAAGCGCTATTTTTGGAACCCGGCGGCGCAGCCGGTGCTGCATCGGCCGGATTTCGCCGAGGCGGTGCGGGAACTGCTGGATGCGGAGCCGCCGGGGGGCGCCCCTGGGGATGGTGCGGCGGCGGCGCGCTGCCGGCGGCTGGAGTATCCGGTGCGTGAGGCGAAGCTGGAGATCCAACGGGCGGTGATGGGGGCGATCTTGAACGGCACGGTGCTGGCGGTGCGGTATCTGTCGGTGTCGTCCGGGGATCATGAGGTGCGGGAGGTCGCGCCGCACGCGGTCGGGCACGACGGATTCCGCTGGCATGCGCGGGCATGGTGTTTCAAGAACGGGGAGTACCGGGATTTTGTGCTGGCCCGGATGACGTCGGCGAAGCCGGTGCGGCCGGTGGCAGAGACGTTGCCGGCGGACGCGGCGTGGACGGCGCCGGCGGTGGTGTCGGCGCGGCTGAATCCGGCTTTGCCGGAGGAGGTCAAGGCGGGGCTGCGGGAGGATTATGCGCTGGACCAGGCGGACCGGTTGCGCTGGCACACCCGCCTGGCGCTGGCCTTTTACGCCCGGCGGCATTTGGCCTCGCTGGCTTCGCCGGCGGGGGACGGCGGCGCCGGGATGACGGCGTGGTTCGTGGGGATTGCGGAGGCGCCGGGAACCGTACGGCCACTGTGACCGGGATGAGAGAGAAGAAAATACCAGAGCGGCGTCGCAGCCGCCGGCACTCCGCAGGGAGGCTGCCGCATCGGATTCCCGCGCCGGAAGGCGCCGTGGAGTGACGGCGGGTCCTCACGCCGCCCTCCGCAGACCGCACGCTTGGGGGACGGGTGACTTGGGACGCCGGGGCCCGCCCCGTGGTTCGTCCGAGCCCGGAACGTCAGTGACGGGTCAGCCGAAAGCAGAAATTGGGAAAGCAGAAAACAGAAATTGATTTCAGTTTCCTCATAGACCGGTCACTCCCGCGCCCAGGAGTGGCGCTTCGTTCCCGGCTCTGAAAGGCGCGGATACGTTTGGGGATACGTTTGGGGACGGGTGAGTTGGGATGTCGCGCTTGCCGGAGACCGACTGAAGGCCGAACTCAAACATGGGGCGCCGGCCGTTTGAGTTCACGCTTCAGCGGGTGGCGGTTTGCCGCTGTCCAGGGCGCCCGCGAAGACGAGGTGGAAGACCTGGTTGAAGTCCTCGACGTAATGGGGGGTGATGCCGGCGCGGACGTGCTCCGGGATTTCGAGGAAATCCTTCTCGTTGTTCTTGGGCAGGATGACCCGGGTGACCCGGGAACGGATGGCGGCGATGACTTTTTCCTTGATGCCGCCGACGGGCAGGACGCGGCCGGTGAGGGTGAGTTCGCCGGTCATGGCCAGGTGCGCGGGCGGCCGCTGGTGCCGGCCGAGGGAGACCAGGGCGCAGGCCATGGTGATGCCGGCGGAAGGGCCG
>JBAZJM010000191.1:0-8974 GCA_041651315.1 Lentisphaeria bacterium
TGGAAATCGGCTTCGATGAGGCCGTGTTCGGCAGCGAAAAAAGCATCGACCTGCCGCGCCAGGAAAACTGTGAAGCCTGCCAGGGCTCCGGCAGCGAACCCGGACATGAAAAGCGCCGCTGTCCCAAGTGCGGCGGTTCCGGGCAGTTCACCGTCTCCCAGGGCTTTTTCAGCATCCGCCAGACCTGCCCCGCCTGTCGTGGCGCCGGCGAGACAATCACCCATCCCTGCCGCGCCTGCCGCGGCCAGGGCGTGGTGCAGAAGAAGCATACCCTCCAACTCCGCATCCCGGCCGGCGTCGACAACGGCTCGCGCCTGCGCGTTTCCGGCGAAGGCGAGGCGGGGCGCCGCGGCGGGCCGCCTGGCGACCTGTACGTTGTCCTTCATGTCCGCGAACATGAGTTTTTCCAGCGGCAGGACGACAACCTGGCCTGCCTGATCACCATTCCCGTGACCCTGGCGATGAGCGGCGGCAGCATCACCGTGCCGACGCTCAGCGGCGGCGCCGAGCTCAAGATCCCGGCCGGCACCCAAAGCGGCCACCAGTTCCGGCTGAACGACAAGGGTGTGCCCTCCGTGCGCGGCCGCGGCCGCGGCGACCTGATCGTCCAGGTGCAGGTGGAGATCCCGGGCAAACTGACGGCCAAGCAGCGGGAACTGCTCCAAGCCTTTGCCGCCGCCTGTGACGACGACACCTTCCCCCAGTCCCGCGCTTCGCGCCGGGCCGCCGCCCCCTTTGCCCCGCCCCCGCCCGTGAACAAGGCTTAGACCTCCAGGAATGGCTTATTTCTTTGCCAATGCGGCCCGCGGCACCGAACGCCTGCTGCTTGAAGAATTGCGTGAGCTCGGGTTCCAGGAGTTGGAACTGGCCGGCGGCGGTGTCGCCTTCACCGGCGAATGGAGCGAGGGCTGGCGCGCCTGCCTGTGGAGCCGCATCGCGCACCGGGTCATGCTGGAGATGGTCCGGTTTCCCGGCGCCCGCACCCCGGAAGACCTGTACGCCGGCGTGCGCGCCCTGGACTGGCGGCCGTTCCTCACCATCGACCACAGTTTTTCCGTGACCGCCCTGCCGCCCCGCGAAGGGCCGTTGCGCAATCCCAACTTCACCGGACTCAAGGTCAAGGACGCCATTGTTGACGCCTGCCGCGACCAGCTCGGCGACCGCCCCATGGTCAACCGCGACCAGCCGGACCTGCGGGTGGTCGCGCATATCTCCCCCAACGGCGACGCCTCCATCTACGCCGACCTGGTGGGCGAGCCGTTGTGCCGCCGGGGCTACCGGTCCGAAACCGGCGAGGCGCCGCTGCGCGAATCCCTGGCCGCCGCCCTGCTCCGCTTCTCCGGCTGGGACCGCCGCACCCCGTTGCTCGACCCCTGCGGCGGCTCCGGCACCATTGCCATTGAGGCCGCCCTGTGGGCCGCCAACATTGCCCCCGGCCTGTTCCGCCAGCAGTTTTCCTGTGAACGCTGGCCGTTGCACGACGCCCGCCGCGCCGCCGAACTGCGCGAACTCCGCGGCCGGGCCCGGGCGGAGCGCCGCAGCGACCTTCCCCCGATCACCGTCGGCGACCTCGATCCCGCCATGCTGGAAGTCGCCCGTGCCAACGCCCGCCGCGCCGGGGTGCGGCTGGCCTTCCGCCAGGGCGATGTGCGCGAACTCCGCGGCTGGGCGCCGCCGCTGGCCATTGTCACCAACCCGCCCTATGGCGTGCGGATGACCGCGGACACGGCGTTCTTCCGCCAATTCGGCGCGGCCATGGCCCGGCTGCACGGCGCCCGAGTCACCGTGCTGGCCGGCACCCCGGAACTGGCACGGGAGCTCCCCGCCCGCATCTTGGCGGCCCAGCCGGTGCATAATGGCGCGTTGGACGCCGAAATGCTGACCTGTCTTATGCCATAAGGCCGCACGTTTTCCGCCCTCATGCAAGCGTGCCGGTGGTTTTCTTCACCCCCTCTCCCCCAAAAACGGCGCAGACGGGGGAGAAGGACGGACACAACAGACAGAACGGAACTGGGCCGGCGGGCAACGGGCATAGGGGCGAGCCAACGGCGGGTGCCTGGTGGCGGCCAAGGATGCAAAGGGAGGGATGTCAACAGATCCGTTGTGTCTGTTGTGTCCGTTTCCATCCGTTATGTCCGTTTTAAGGGCAGGCACCGATCCAAACGGGCCTTACGCGTGGCCGGGGAAACGGTACGATTTCCCATCCGGTCAAAAATATCGCCCCCGCTTTATGAAGTGGAAATAGCGTGTATCTTTCGCAACTGGCGGGGCGCCCTCCGGTGGCCGGCCAGGGGAGATGAGTTTTTTTCGACATGCGAGCCCTTTTCGCCATCATGGCGCAGACTTGGCGGAGCAGCCTCCGGCTGCGGGTGTTCCACCTGTTGCTGGTGCTGTCGCTGCTGGTGGTGCTGGTGGTGCCGGTGACCGTCAAGGGCGACGGCACGGCGGCCGGGGACGTGCAGATTCTGCTGACCTACACGCTGGGCATGCTGACCGCCATGATCTCGGCCGCGGCCCTGTGGATCGCCTGCGCCGGCCTGTCGCGCGAGATTGAAGGCTACCAGGTGCACCTGGTGGTGTCCACGCCGGTGCCGCGCTGGCGGCTGTGGCTGGGCAAATGGCTGGGCGTGGCCACCCTGCACGGACTGCTGCTGGGCATCGGCGCCGCCACGGTTTTCGGGCTGCTGCACTGGCGGCTGGCCCACGGCATCTACGCCGACGAGGAGTTGAAGCAGGTGCGGTCGGAGGTGCTGGCCGGCCGCCGCGAATACCTGCCCTGGCAGCCGAACTTTCTGCGGCTGGCCGAGGATGAATACCAAAAGCGCGTGAAGACCGGCGACTTTGGCCCCGACCACAATCCCGTCCAGGTCCGCGCCGAGATCATGCGGCAGCTCCGGGCCCGCGCCACCGAACTGCCGCCGGGCGCCTCCCGGTTCTGGGTGTACCGCGGAGTCCGCAAGCCGGCGGATGACGCCCTGCTGCACCTGCGGTACCGGCATTACATCGGCTCCTCCAGCTCGCGCACCGACCAGAAATTCACCGAAGGCGTTTGGGCGGTGCGCGATCCGGCCGCCAATGAGGACAGCTTCGCCGCCCTGCCCCAGCGGGTGATGAGCGGCGCCTTCCATGAAATTGTGCTGCCGGGAAAAATGGTGGCCCCGGACGGCCAGCTGGTGGCCGGCTACACCAATCTGGACCAGGAACGGACCCCCATCATGTTCCAGCCGGCCGACGGTCCCTTCCTGCTGGCGCCGGAAACGGGGTTCCTCAACAATTACCTGCGGGCAGTCTTCCTGGCGTTTCTGCAGGTCGCCTTCTTGGCGGCCATTGGCTGCGTGTTCGGCGGCATCTTCTCGACACCGGTGGCCCTGTTCGTCTCCGCCATGTACCTGGTGATCGGGCTGCTGGTGCAGTCGGCTGTGCGGGCGCCGCTGCAGGACGAATTCGGCCGTTTCCAGTACCAGGGGCTGTCCGACCGCATCCCGCACTACGTGGCGCTGGCCACCCGGGCCCTGGTGGTGTCGGTGGACGATTTTGACGCCACCGGCGACCTGGCCCGCGGACGCCTGGTGACGTGGGAGAAGCTCGGGGGCACCATTGGCGGCCTGCTCGGGCTCCGCACCCTGCCCCTGGTCGCCCTCGGCGTGTGGATCCTGACTCGGCGCGAACTTGGCACGGTGGTGCGCACATGAACCGCGGACGGCAACTCATCCTGACCGGCGTGACGCTGCTGGCGGCGGTGGCCCTGCTGACGGGCATCGGCCTCTCGGAACGGCAGCTGAACCGGATCCGCACCGAGGCCGCACTCACGGAAACCACGCCCCTGGAAAACGCGCCGCCGCTGATCGCCTTCACCACCGTCGCCCTGGGCGGTTTCCGCGGCCTGATCGCCGACTACCTGTGGCTGCGCTCCAACAAACTGCAGGAGGACGGCAACTACTTCGAGATGTTCCAGCTCGCCTCCTGGATTGTCAAGTTGCAGCCGCGCTTCACCGGCGCCACGGCGTTCCTGGCCTGGAACATGTCCTACAACATCTCCGTCACCTTCAACAGCTTCGAAGACCGCTGGCGCTGGGTCAAGCGCGGACTGGAACTGATCCGCGACGAGGCGCTGCTCTACAATCCCAACGACCCCGAACTGTTCAAGGAGCTGGCCTGGATCTATCTGCACAAGGTCGGCCAGGACATGGATGACGCCAACCGCTACTACAAAACGCAGATGGCCAAAAGCCTGACCGCCATCCTGGGGGAAGAACCGACCAACTGGAGCGAGCTGGCCGCCGCCCCGCGGAGCCTCGCCGACGTGACGGGGGATCCGGGATTGCCCGCCCTGGCCAAGCGCCTCGCCGAGACCGGGCTGGATGCCGCCGCCGTGGAACGCAGCTTCCGCGCCGCGGACGGGGTGCTGCCGCCGGCCGTCGCCGCCAGCCTGTCACCGGCCGAGCAGCAACGCTTTGAGACCTGCCTGCGCGCCCGCTGGCTGCGCGACGCCTACAAGCTCGACCCGGTGGCCGTGCTGGCCATGAACCGCCGCTACGGCCCGCTGGACTGGCGGCTGCCGCAGACCCATGCCGTCTACTGGGCCACCCGCGGCATCTCCGCCGCCCCCAAGGGGCAGGACCTCCTGGGATGCGAGCGGATTATCTTTCAGGGGCTGAATGCCTGCTTCAAGACCGGACGCCTGCTCTACCTGAAGGATTTGGAATCCCTGGAGACCACCCCCAACATCGGCTTGTTCACCGCCGCCAACCAAAGTTACCTCGACGCCATGGCCCGGCACACGGACAATGCTTCAATCCGCGGCGGTTACGAGAATTTCCTCATCGATTCCATCGTCATTTTTTACACCTTTGGGCAGTACCGTCAGGCCACTGACCTGATGAAAAAGGCGCATGCCCTGTTTCCCGGGCCAAAATTTGCCGGCCCCCTCGACGAGTTCGCGCTGGCCCAGCTTGCCGAGGACATGACCATGGCCACCAACGCCCAGGCGCAGGCCTCCATCCAAGGCTACATCATGCAGTCCTGCTATGCGCTGGCCTTCAATGACCCCGACCGGGCCGCCGCCTTTGAGGGAATCGCCCGGAAACTGTGGCAGAAATACATGGGCGGCATCGGCAAGAGCACCGTTGAACGCCGCGGCCTGGCCCCCTATGAAAGCATGAAGCGCAACGCCACCCTGCAGTGCCTGCAGCGCTTTCCGCCCGGCCTGGCCAGCCGGCTCCGGGCCGCCCTGGGGGCCTCCTTCCAGGAACCGGCAGCACCCCTGAAAATGGCAAACGGAAATACGGAAACCGGGAAAATGGCCCCCGTGAGCTTGGGGCCGCGCCTTGACCTAGCGGCCCCGCCGCCCCCCGCCGAAGCCGAGCCCGCCCCGGTCGGGCCGCGCCGGTGAACGAGCGCGGCCAGCCCTTGGCCGCATCACACCCCCACTGATCTGCCAGCAAAAAACATCATCATGCCATTCTCCGATTCGTTTGTCGCGATCATTCTCGGCCTGGTTGAAGGCTTGACGGAATTCCTCCCGATTTCCAGCACCGGCCATCTGATCCTGGTCGGCAACGGGCTCGGGGCCACCGGGGAAAAATGGAAGGTTTTCGAGGTTTTCATCCAGCTCGGCGCGATTTTGGCCGTCTGCTGGGCGTACCGCGTCAAGCTGTGGGCGACGGTGGCGGGGCTTTTCCGGCGCAGCGGCGGGGCCTGGCGGTTTTGGATCAATCTCGGCATCGCCTTCCTGCCGGCGGCGGTGATCGGCCTGCTTGGCCATCACGCCATCAAACACTATTTATTCAACCCCCTCGTCGTTTGCACGACCTGCATCCTGGGGGCGCTGGTGATTTTCTGGGTCGAACGCCGGCCGCGCCCGGCGGCGGTGGAAACCGTGGAGGCCATCACCCCGCGGCACGCCCTGCTGGTCGGCCTGGCCCAGCTCGCCGCCCTGATTCCCGGCACCTCGCGCTCCGGCGCCACCATCATCGGCGGCATGATCTTCGGCCTGTCGCGCCAGGCGGCGACGGAATTCTCGTTCTTCCTCGCCATCCCGGTGATGTTTGCCGCCTCCCTGTTCGATCTCTACCAGGGGCGTGACTTGCTGCACGCGGCGGATGTCACGCCGTTCGCCATCGGCTTCGGCGTCTCGTTCGTGGCCGCGCTGCTGGCGGTCAAGTGGCTGCTCCGCTTCATCTCCAGCCACAACTTCGTGCCCTTCGCCTGGTACCGCATCGCTCTCGGCGTCGTGGTCATTCTCTACTGGCTGCGCGGCGGCGGCTGGTAACGCCCAATGCCCCGCGCCGGGGCGGCCGGGTCAAGGGGCGGCCGCCGGCCGGGTGCCGGCATCGCGCATGGCCCACATGCGCCGGACCAGCTGGTCGCCGGGAAGGCCGGTGTCGAGGATGGCACCGCGCAGGAGGATCTGCTGTTGCGGCTGGGCCGCTTCGAAGTCGTGGCTCAGCTTGGCTATGCGCCCCCGGTAGTCCTTGAAGCGAAGCGTGGTCCAGTCGGCCCAAGTGGCGGCGCGGTCATCCGGCCCCTTGGCCGTGGGGGCCAGGTAGGCGGCAATGCCGGCGGCCACCAAGGCGGACCGCCCCTGGCGGCTGACGGCCTGCTCGGCGCAACTCTTCACCACCAGGTCGCGGGCGGCCAGCGCCCGCTGCAACCGGTCGCGCGTCTCGACCACGGCGCCGGTGAGCAGCCAGCGGCAGTCCGGTTCGTTCAGGTAGGTCAACACCCGTTCCGCCCGCAACCCCAACTCGCGAAGCCGCCGAAGCTTGGGGGTGAACGGCATGCCGTCCGGAGGCTCCGGCGCGGACGGCAGGTTGCCCAGGAAGGCGTAGAACTCCTCAATCCCGAGCCCCGTGTCATAAGCGCCGGACGGCTCGGTCCGGGCGCGCTTGGGCAGCGGCCCGGAAAGCACGTCGCAGGTCAGCACCCGTTCCAAAACCTCCGGATCCGCAAAGAAGTTGATCGACTCCTGCCAAAGCTCCGGCTGGTTCACGCTCTTCTCCCCCAGCCCCATGAGGAACCCCAGCTGGCTGCCGGTACGCCGGACCATGCCGTGCAGCTTTTCCAGATTGCTCCGGCACCGCGACGCCATCGCGTCCACCGCACAATCCGCCGGCGGCGGAATGACCACTTTGATCTTGGATGCCTCGTCAAACTTGAGGTTGCGGCAGGCGGCGGCCACCTGCTGGATGCCGGCGTAACCGTTGGCCAGAGCCTGTACCACCGGGGTGACGGCATCGAGGCGGCGGCGTAACAGGGGGCCGGGCTCGCGCCCCTGCGCCTGCAGGGTGCGCAGGATTTCCGGGAACGGCGGCTCCATGGTATTAAGGCGCGCCAGCGTCTCGTCCAAAGCCCGGTTTTCGGCCAGCAGCCGGTCCAGGGCCGCCTGATTTTGGCGCAGGCTCTCCGTCAACGGCCCCAGGCAGGCGGGGGGACGGATGGTGGCCAGGCGGCCGAGCCCGTCACGAACGGCGTCGCGGGCCCGCTGATAATCGGCCAGCGATGAATCTTCGCGGGTCCGCGTCTGCTCGGCACGCGCCAGGGCGTCCAGCAGCAGCTTGGAAAGGGCGGCTTCCTGGCGCAACTGGGAGGCTTGGGGATTCCACCCCCAGGCGTCCTTGCCACCGGCCAGCAGGGTGCCCAGGTCGCGCGAGGCCGCGACCCAATCCTTGGCCGCCAATTCCTTTTGCGCCTTGTCCCACAGGACCACGGTAATGTTCCACACCCCGATCAGGCGGGCCAAGTCGGTGCGCTCGATCTCGTGGCGCTCGGCCCGGCGGGCCCCGGCGGCCTTGGCCACCAGCGCGCGGGCCGGTTCGAAACGGCCGGCCGCGGCTTCGCGCCGGGCGGTGTCCAGATAGTAGCGGGCACTGGGCCGGAGGGTTTGAAAAACGCTGTAGGCGCCCCAGGCCAGCAGCAGGGTCCCCACCAACACCGCGATCCGCAGGCCGGTCTGGTAATTGACATGCTTGACGGCGCCGTCCAAAAAGCGGAGGTCGATGTGGGCGACCTGGATGCGGTCGCCGTCCTTGAGCAGCCGCTCCTGGTCGCCGTGCAACGGCAGGCCGTTGACGCTGGTGCCATTCTTGCTGCCCAGGTCGCGCGCCCAGCAGCTGCCGTCATCCTTGACCACGATCTCCGCATGCTTTTTGGAGACCAGCATGTCCAGGAACGCCAGGCCGCAGCCAGGATCCGACCCGATGGTAAGCCGCGGCGGCACCAGTTCGATACGCCGCCCCTTGGCCGGTCCGGACTGGATGGTCAGCGTGGACGGCCGCCGGCCGCCGGCCGCCTCCTTCTCCTCCTCCACCACCAGCAGGGAATCGCCGATGGTGATCCGGTCGCCGGGCGACAGCTTCTTCTCGGTGATCTTGGCGCCCTGGCAATACAGGCCGTTTTTGCTGCCCAAATCACGGATCGAGGTCCGGCCGCCGTGGCGGATCAGGCTGGCATGACGCGAACTGGCCACCTCGTCCGTAGGCGGCAGAGCCCAGGTGCAGGTGCGGCTGCGGCCAATGACGACCTCGGCCGGCAGGTCGCTGTCGCGCGCCTCCCGGACAACGGATCCGCGATGTTCCAAACGTATGATCATGGAGCGGGAACCCTCTTCTCCGCAACTTACCAATCCTGGCGCCGGACCACGAAGAAACGCCGGTCCTCATCATTGGAGAACACCGCCTTGCACTGTTCGGCCACCGCGGCGGCGGCGGCCGTCCGCCCCAGTGTCCGGGCGTTCAGATAGGCGATTTTCTGGCCGTTGAACCAGTCGTTTTGCCGCTCGCGCAGGCGTCGCAACTGCACCACCGCCTCCTTCACGTTCTCCTGGTTGCCGTCAAGCGTCGCCTGGCGCACGGCATTCTTGAGCAGCACCTCGATCTTGGACCAGGTCGCCGGCGCATTGCGTTCCATTTCGGCGCGGGCCTGACGCACCAGTTCTGCCGCCGCCGTCCGCACCGGTTCGGTGCCGCCTTCCCAA
>JBAZJM010000192.1:0-8953 GCA_041651315.1 Lentisphaeria bacterium
CGGGCATCAGCCCAGTTCGGCATGGATGGCCTTGGTGAGGCGGTGGATCCACTCCGTCACCTGGGCCGCCTCGCGGGCTTCGACCAGCACCCGGATTTTGGGCTCGGTGCCGGAGTAGCGCAGGACGACGCGGCCGCATCCCTGGAGGGCGGCATTGGCCGCACTCAGTTCGGTCTGGATGCCGGGCAGCGTTTCCAGCGGCTTTTTTTCCTTGACCTTGATGCTGGAAATCTGCTGCGGGTATTCGCGCATGCAGGACGCCAGCTCGGCCACCGTGGCGCCGCGCCGTTTCATCAACGCCAGCACCTGCAAGGCGCTGATGATGCCGTCGCCGGTGGTGGCATGGTCCATGAAGATGAGATGCCCGCACTTTTCGCCGCCCAGGGTGTAGCCGCCGAGGCGCATGCGCTCGATCACCTGTCGGTCGCCGACGTCGGTGACCTCGACCCGGATGGCGTTGGCCGTCATCGCATCATGCAACCCGAGGTTGCTCATGCTGGTGACCACTAGGGTGCCGCCGGCCAGCCGGCCGCGGGACATCCGGTCAATCGCGCACATCGCCAGGATGCGGTCGCCGTCCACCACCTCGCCCTGGCGGTCGCAGAAGATGACGCGGTCGGCGTCGCCGTCGAAGGCGATGCCGACGTCGGCGCCGCTTTCGCGCACCACCTTGCCGACGGTTTCCGGATGCAACGCGCCGCAGCCGTTGTTGATGTTGTAGCCGTCCGGCTCAATGTGGATCGGGGTCACGTTGGCGCCCAGTTCGCGGAAAATCAGTGGGGCGATGTGGTAGGCGGCGCCGTTGGCGCAGTCAAGCACCACCTTGAGCCCGTCGAGATGCTGGCTGTGAATGGTGCTTTTGGCAAACTCGATGTAGCGGCCGCGGGCGTCGTCGATGCGGAACGCCTTGCCGATGCGGTCGCTGCGCACGTGCTCGCTGGTGGTCTGGTCGGCCAGGATCAGCTGCTCAATGCGTTCCTCAAACTCGTCCGAGAGCTTGAAGCCGTCGCCGCCGAAAATCTTTATCCCGTTGTCGTCAAATGGATTGTGTGACGCCGTCAGCATGATGCCGGCGGTCGCCCCCATCGACTTGGCCAGGTGGGCCACCGCCGGAGTAGGGACCGGGCCGACCAGCAGCACGTCCACCCCCATGGCCACCAGGCCGCTGGTCAGCGCCGTCTCCAGCATGTAGCCGGACAGCCGGGTGTCCTTGCCGATCAGCACCCGTTTGCCGCCGTGCCCCCCCGCCTGGAACAGGTGTCCCAGGCTTTTTCCCAGCTTCAGGGCCACCTCGGGGGTGATGGGGTAGCGGTTGGCCTGGCCGCGGATGCCGTCGGTGCCGAAAAGTGCGGGCATAGCGTTTTTTGCTCAGCGTTGCGGTCGTGGATTCCGGGGGGCGCCGGAACGCCAGCTGCCCCCGTGGACATGAACCGGGGTCAATTTAGCCGCCCCGCCGCCCCCTTGCAACGGGGTGCGGCCGGGCGGGGCGCATGTCCGTGCGATCCCGATTCCGCCCCCGATCTCGATCCCGAGGGCCTTCCGCTATTCGCGTCTGCCCCGGCACCCCCCTCCACGGGCGACCCGCCCGTGCCTACAGGAAACCCTGTCCTTACTTCTGTAGCGGCGCCTGTGCCAGGCGCCCCCACATGACCACTCCCCGCGCGGCTGGCACAGCCGCGGCTACAGCGGAACCCCCCTCTCCGGATTTCTCCTGTTCAATTTCATTGGTCAAACGCGGTGAACCTTATTCGGTTGCCGGGGAACTATGCCCGGGGCCAGCGCCAGACGGGGGCGAGGGCGCCGGCCCGCAGCCGCAGGGCCAGGCCGTAGCGCAGGCCGCGGGTGGAGACGGTGGCCTCCGCCGCGCCCAGCAGCCGCAGCGCGCCGGCCAGGATCAGCATGCCGGTGGGCAGGACGGCGGCGCGGTCGGTGGGGACGCCGGGCTGACGGGCACGCGCCGCCGCATCCAACGTCAGCAGGCGCAGGGCGGTGGCTTCCACCTCGTTCGCACTGAGGCGGGTGTGATGGTCAAAAACGCCGCGGCAGGCTCCGGCGGTGAGCGCCGAGGCGGCGGTATTGGCGGTGCCGCCGGTGGCCCACACGGCGGGCGCCGGCCCCGTGAAGGCGCTGGTTGCGGAGTCCGCAAACGCGGTGCGCAGGACCTGGGCGCAGGGGGGGGCCAGGGCGGTGGTGATGGCCGCACGGGCGGCGGCCATGGCGGCCGGCGCGGCGGCGTTCTCCAAGCCGAAGCGCTCCGCCAGGCGCACGCAGCCGACATTGACGCTGAGGCCGGCCCGGTAATCGCCGGCAAAACCGGCGGCGAGCTCGGTGGAGCCGCCGCCAATGTCCAGGCAGACGCAGGACTGGCCGGGGGGCAGTTCGGAACTGGCACCGGCGAACACCGTCCGCGCCTCATCGGCGCCGCTGAGCAGCAGCGGCCGGCTGCCGAGGATCTCCGCACAGGGGGCGAGAAACTCGTCGCGGTTGGCCGCATCCCGCACGGCGCTGGTGGCGGCGGCAATCCCCACGCCGGCCGTGCCCGCCCACGGGGTTTCCGCCCACAGTTCCCGCACCGCCGCCAACCCGCGGGCGATGGCGGCGGGGGCCAGGCGGCCGGTGCGTCCCACGTCCTGGCCCAGACGCACGATGCGGCACGCCTCGGAAACCCGTTCCAGGCCGCCTCCGGCGTTCTCGCGCAACAGCAGCAGCAGAAAGGAATTGGTGCCCAGATCCAGCGCCGCGACGGCGGGAGTGGCGGACGCTCTTTTTGAAGTGATTTGGCGCATCGGTAGTTGGGGCCACCCTTTTGAAAAAAAGTGCTCCCCACGCCTCTTCCTAAAACTTTTTGATCTTAAACCGGAGGGCGCTTCCGTCACAAGCCATGCTGGTAAAATATGCGGTCAGAGAGTCACGCTTGTGACGGAAGCGCCCTCCGCGTTAAGGCACAAACCGGTTTGACGGAGAACTTGGAAACCGCCTTTCCTCAAAAGGAGGTTCCCTACAACCGGCTTGCCAAGCGCGATTCTTGTGTCATACTGTAACCGGTCCCGCAAGCGGCCTCAAACCTGCCCCTTGCCGGGATAAATTACAGATGAACCTGCCGTCCGGTCAATTCTGGTTTTACTTTACCTGCGCGGGGCGCGTCAGCCCCGGCGCCGGGTAAGTCGTTTTTACCCGGAACCGGACCCAGGCAACGCGCCCCGCGACAAGCGGCGGCGCGTTTTTTGTTGCCGCCCCCCCCTGTTTCACGACTCACCCGCCATCCCCACTGTCTGCACCAAGGCCCCCCTCCCATGATCATTGTATTCAAGCCGCAGGCCACGCCCGCGGAAATCGAAGACGTCAAACAGCACATCATCGATCTCGGCTATGACCCGCGGGTCATTTCCGGTGTCGAACGCACGGTGATTGGCGCCGTGGGCGACGAATTGTCGCACCGTTCGCTGGAGATCCTCAAGAGCATGCCCAGTGTTGAGGACGTGCTGCCGATCCAGAAACGCTACAAGCTGGCCACCCGTGCCTTTCATCCGGCGGACACGGTGGTCAAGATCGGCCAGGCGTGCCTGGGCGGCGGCCATTTCCAAGTGATTGCCGGGCCGTGTGCCATTGAAAGTTTCGAGCAGCTGCGGACCTCGGTGCGCGACCTGGCGGCCGCCGGCGTGCGGATCATCCGCGGCATGGCCTACAAGCCGCGCACCTCGCCCTATGATTTCCAGGGCGTCGGCGACGAGGCGCTGGAATGGCTGGCGGCGGTCCGGCGCGAATTCAACGTCGCGGTGGTCACCGAGGTGCTGGGCACCAATCATTTGGACAAGGTGGCGGCGGTGGCCGACATGCTGCAGATCGGCGCCCGCAACTGTCAGAACTATCACCTGCTCGAGGTGACGGCGCGGGCGGGCCGGCCGGTGCTGCTCAAGCGCGGCATGGCCACCAGTGTCGAGGAATGGCTGTCGGCGGCCGAATACCTGATGGTCAACGGCTGTCCCAACGTGGTGCTTTGCGAACGCGGCATCCGCACCTTTGAAAAGGCCACCCGCAACACCCTGGATGTCGGCGCGGTGGCCGTCGCCAAGGCGGAAACGCATCTGCCGGTGGTGATCGATCCCAGCCATGCCGCCGGCGTGCGCCACCTGGTGCTGCCGCTGGCCCGGGCCGGCATTGCCGCCGGCGCCGATGGCGTGGTGGTGGAGGCGCACCCCGACCCGGTGAACGCCCTCAGCGATGCCGCACAGCAGCTCGAATCCGGCACGTTCGCCCGTTTCATGGCTGACCTCCGGCCGTGGGTCGAATTGGCCGGCCGCCGGCTGTAGGGCTGGTTGCTGGTGCCACCGCTTCGGTTTTTCCGGGCTCGGTAAATCCAGCGCCTTCCTTTGTGGTGCCTTGGTGCTTTTTGGGCGAAAACGCCTTGAAGGCGGCTATCTTATCGGCGATTGAGAAAAAGAACCGTCTTTCATGCCCAAGCTGCCCGACCATCAAGACCCGGCGCCGGCGTCTCCCCGCAGGGGGCGGAAACCGGCCATGTTGCTCGGCCTCGGCCTGGACGGCCGGGACGGGCACGTGCGCATCACCAAGGGGGACAACTTTGTCCTCCGGGGCGGCTCGGAAGAGACCCATGAACGCATGACGGAGACCACCCTCCGCTTCAATGAGAAACTGGCCCATCGCGGCAAACGCCTCGACGAGGTGGAACACCAGGAATTCATCGACCTCATGCACGAGGCCGCCGAAGGGACGAAATAATGTCGGAACGTCAGTTGTTGTCGGGCAATGAAGCGATTGCGCGCGGGGCCTTTGAGGCGGGGGTGACGGTGGCCTGCGGCTATCCCGGCACGCCGTCCACGGAAATTTTGGAAACGGTCGCCGCCCGGTTCAAAGAACAGATCTATTGCGAGTGGGCGCCCAACGAAAAGGTGGCGTTTGAGGCGGCGGTCGGCGCCAGCCTGGCCGGCGCCCGCGCCATCGTCACCATGAAGCACGTGGGGCTGAACGTCGCCGCCGATCCGCTGATGACCTTCTCCTATATCGGCGCTGTCGGCGGCTTTGTGGCTTGTGTGGCGGACGACCCCGGCATGCATTCCTCGCAGGACGAGCAGGACACTCGGCACTTCGCGCGCTTCGCCAAGATCCCCGTGCTGGAACCGGCGGATTCCCAGGAGGCCAAGGAGTTCATGCGGCTCGGCCTGGAGATTTCGGAGACGCACCGGACGCCGGTCATCCTGCGCACCACCACCCGGGTCAGCCATTCGCGCGGCCTGGTGACCCTGGGGGAGCGCCAGGCGCCGCGCCCCGTCGGCTTTGAAAAGAATCCGTCCCGTTATGTGCCGATTCCGGTCTGGGGCCGCAAAATGCGGGTGCGCGTCGAGGAGCGGATCGGCGAGATGGCGGCGGCCGCCGCCAAGTCGCCGGCCAACCGCATCGAATGGCGCGACCGTGCCTTGGGCATCGTCGCCCCCGGCATCGCCTACGCCTATGTCCGCGAGGCGTTTCCGGAAGCCTCCGTGCTCAAGCTCGGCTGGAGCTGGCCGTTCCCCGACACTCTGATCCGCGAGTTTGCCGCCGGCGTCAAACGCCTGCTGGTGGTCGAGGAACTGGAACCGATCTTGGAGGAGCATATCCGCGCCCTGGGCCTTCCCTGCGACGGCAAGAACCTGGTGCCGACCATCGGCGAACTGTCGCCCGCGCGGTTGCAGGAGATCCGCGCCAAAGTGGACGGCGTGCCGTGGACGCCGCCCGCGCCGCCCGCCGAGGCGGCCGACTTGCCGGGACGACCGCCGGTGCTTTGTCCGGGCTGCCCGCACCGTGGCATCTTTCATGCCCTGGGCAGGCACGACGTGATCGTCACCGGCGACATCGGCTGCTACAGCCTGGGCGTGTTTCCACCGCTCAGCCGCACGGATACCATTCTCTGCATGGGCGGCGGCATCACCCTGGCCCATGGCATGGAGAAAGCCGGGGAGAAGCGCCGCCTGGTCGGCATCGTCGGCGACTCGACCTTTTTCCATTCCGGCATCACCGGCCTGCTGGACGTGGTCTACAATCGCGGCACCAGTGTCCTCATCGTGGTGGACAACCGGACCACCGCCATGACCGGGCACCAGGATCATCCCGGCACCGGCCGCACGCTGATGGGCGAACCCACGGTTAGTGTGTCAATCGGGGAGGTTGGCCGCGCCTGCGGCATGCGCAATGTGGTGACGGTCAATCCGTATGATCTCAAGCAGGTCAATGCGGTGCTGAAGACGGCGCTGGCCAGCCAGGAGCCGTGGCTGATCGTGTCGCGCGCCCCGTGCCCGCTGCACGAGCGGAAGCCGGTGGGCGAACCGCGCCGCGTCCGCACCGCGGCTTGCCGCAAATGCAAGCTCTGCTTCAAGCTCGGTTGTCCGGCCATCGAGGCCGGTACGGACGGCATCCCGACGGTCAACCGCCTCCTCTGCGCCGGCTGCGCCATGTGTGACCAAGTCTGCCCCGCCCACGCGTTTGAACCCATTGCCAAAACATAAGAGATGTTGGGAACCCCCTTTTGAGGAAAGGCGGTTCCCAAACCCTCCGTCAAACCTTTTTGTTGCCTTAAGCGCGGAGTGCGCATTTACCACAAGCCCACACGCATGAATGCCACGATTTGCCAGTTTGGCTTGTGGTAAATGCGCACTCCGGTGTTTAGGAACCAAAAGTTTTGGGAAGGGGTTTGGGGAGCACCCTTTTTCAAAAGGGTGGCCCCAACATTCTGACAAGGAACATTATGACAGCAGAAATTATCAGTGTGGTGTTTGCGGGGGTGGGGGGGCAAGGGATTTTGCTGGCCAGCGAGGTGACGGCGCGGGCGGCGATGGCGGCGGGGCATGATGTCAAGACCAACGAGGTCCACGGCATGGCCCAGCGCGGCGGGAGTGTCGTCGCCCAGGTGCGTTTCGGCGCGGATGTGCCCGGGCCGCTGGTGCCGCCGGGCGGGGCGCGGGTGCTGGTCTCGCTGGAGCGCATTGAGGCGTTGCGCTACGCCGAGTATCTGGCGCCGGGCGGCCTGGCGGTGGTCTCCACCCAGGCGGTCATTCCGGTGACCGTGTCTTCGGGGCAGGCGGCCTATCCGGCGGATGCCGAAGCGCGGCTGCGGCGGGTGTTTCCGCGCCTGTTATGGGTTGATGCCGTGGCCGAGGCGACGAAGCTGGGCCAGCCGCGGGCTGCCAACCTGGTGCTGCTGGGGGCCATGGCCGGCGAGCTGTCGCTTCCGGCCGAGGCGTGGACGGAGGCGATCCGCGGCTGCGTCAAGCCCCAGCACCTCGAGACCAACCTGAAGGCGTTCGCCGCCGGCCGCGCCCTGGCGGCTTCCACGCAGGGGTGAGCATATGCAGGGGCCCCGCCCCCGCACCCCTGCCAAAGGGACCAGTCCCTTGAGCGGGGTTTGGGGCAACGCCCCGCATGATTTGAGGCAAACCGTGTTGCAAAAAATGGCGTCTTGCAATATGGTTATGAAGAGATGACCATAAACGGATGGAGATAGTCATGAACCTGCCGGCTGGACAATTTAAGGCTACTTGCCTCCAGGTTATGGAACGGGTGAAGCGGACCCGGCATCCCGTTATTATCACCAAGCGCGGCAAGGCCGTGGCCAAGCTGGTGCCGGTGGATGATTCCGCACCCCGGCCGTTGTTCGGGATGCTCAAAGGCTCGGTCAGCATTCGTGGAGATATTGTGGGGCCAGTGGGGGAGGAGTGGGATGCTGAAACGTGATGCGTTACCCTGGACCAAACCGCCGGTGACGGGGACGGTTTTGCCGCCCTTTCTGTTGGACACTCACGTTTGGATTTGGTTGTTGTTGGGCGATCCAATCCTGCAAAAAAAGGCGGCATTGGCGGCGATTGAGCAAGCGGCGCTGGATGCCCGCCTGCTGGTGTCGGCCATCAGTGTGTGGGAGATCGGCATGCTGGAGGCCAAGGGGCGGCTTGTCCTGCCGTTGGACATTATGCAGTGGGTGGAGAAGGCGTTGGCGGTTCCGGGGATACGCCTGCATCCCCTGACGCCGGCCATTGCCTTGCAGAGTTCACGTTTGCCGGGGGCTTTTCATGGGGATCCCGCCGACCGGATCTTGGTGGCCACCGCGCGGACGCTTGGTGCCGTTTTGGTCACCCGTGACGCCAAAATCCTGGCTTACGGCGCGGCCGGCTTGGTGAACACGCTGGCGGTGTAGAACCGGACAACCGGCCCCTGTCAGCTGCCGCGCCCCGACGGTTTCCGCTCGGCTGTGGCGCCGGGCATCAATTCAGGTCCCATTTGTTGTCCGGGCAGCCCCAATCAACATTTGGATCGCCGGAGCCCCAGCCCAGGGCGTCGGTGGCGTAGAGGGCGTTATAGTTTTTTCCCGCCTGGCCGGCGGCGTGCCCGTCCAGCCACGCCACGTTGCACTGGCCGCGGTTGTTATGGCGCGGCCAGGCAATCGGGTTGGTCGTGTCGACGTACGGCAACGAAAGGAAATAGCCGTAATACGGTTCGGTGGGGTTGCCGGCCTGGCCGGTGACATCCACCGCCAGCACGGTAACCGTCGGCCGGGCCACGGTTGCCAGGCGGGCGGGGGTTTTTTCGAATGGGCCAAGATAAAAGATGTTGTAGCCGTAGCTAATGAATCCGTAGCGCCAGTTTTGCGTCCGTTTGTCGCCGTCGGGAAGGCCCGGCACGATGGCGGCATAATTGGGGTCTTCCGGGCACCAGAGGCACCCCCAGTAGCCGGTTTTCTCCGGGCCGAGTTGCTGATACCAAGCCTCATTGACATAGGCCGGATTGTTATTGGTGCCGTTGGGCGGCAGGTAGTCGTTGTAATCGCCCGCATAGGTGAGGCAGAGCAGCCCGATCTGCTTCTGGTTGCTCAGGCATTGGACGGCCTTGGCCCGGGCCTTGGCGGAGCCCAGGGTCGGCAGCAGCAGGCTGGCCAAAATGGCGATGATGGCGATCACCACCAGCAGCT
>JBAZJM010000193.1:0-8930 GCA_041651315.1 Lentisphaeria bacterium
CGGGACCGGCGCCGGCGGCCGCGGTTGCAACCAGGCGGTGAGGGAGGGAAGCATCACACCCGAACAAACGGCGCCGGCGGCCGTTTATTGTGCCGGCGGTGCCGGCGCGGGGGCCGTCCGGGCGGCGGCGTCGTCGCCGACCCGGAGTTTGGCGATTTCGACCTTGAGGTAATAAAGGACCACCGGGGCCAGGATCATGCCGGACAACCCCATGACCCGTTCGCCGACCAGCAACCCCAGCAACATCAGCCAGACGGGGTTGCGGATGCGGGCGCCGATGATCCGGCTGTTGAGGAAGTATTCCAGCTTGTGGACGGCCACCAAAAACAGCAGGGCGGAGATGGCGAGCTGGGAGGAAACGGTGAAGCCGATGATGGTGATGATGGTGTTGCTGACCAGGTTGCCGATGACCGGCAGCAGGCCGCAGAGGAAGGTGACGCCGAGGATGATGATCGGATGCGGCATGCCGGTGGCCAGCACAAAGACCGCCGTCAGCAGGGTGTTGATGGCCGAAATGGCGATTTGCGCCCCCATCACGGTGGCGAAGCTGCGGTAAAAGGCGGCGACGCGCTTCCCCATTTCATCACAGTACAGGGAATACAGGTTGCCGGGACGGGCGGCGGCCGGCCGGTCGAGCTCCATGCGCGGATGGAGGAAGAGGCTGATGGCGGCGACCAGCCCCACGGCCAGGTACACCATTTCCAGGGTGGCGCTGCGGGCGAGGACGCCCAGGAACCGCAACTGGTCCTTGACGGTTTCCATCAGGAAGCTGCGCAGGCTCTCATAGTCGGTGAAGGGCAGCTCCATGCCATAGTCGTTGGCCAGCCGGATCACGGACGGCACGCCCTTGTCGACAATCTCGGGCAGGCTGTTGAGGAATTCCTTGATGAAGAAGCCGAACGCATAGATGGCGCAGGTCACCAGGGTCACGAACAGCGTCACCGCCAGCCATTTGCGCCGGGGGTTGCCGAAGCGCAGGACGTCCAAAATGAAGTACCCGAACAGCACCGCCAGGAGCAGCGGCCCCAGGTGCAGGGTGATGATGAGCAGAAACAGCGTGGCCAGCAGCGCATACGAGACCGTGCGTGCGGCTTTCACGAGGGTGGCGGTGGGGATCATGGGGGCGCTTCCGGGGTTCTCTTCCAAGCATAGCGCCGGTGCGGCGGCGGCGCAACTTCACGTGATACGGTTGCAGGTCATGCTACATTCTGCCTTCTTGAACAACGTGGGTTTTGCGAGAGGCTTTGGGGGTAAGGAAACGCCAACCGCCATGGGAGAACGTGAGCGCGACAAAAAGGCTCCGGCCAACGCTGGACGCCGGGGAACCGCGATGCCGGGGGAGGCGCGCACGTTGCGGGTCCGGCTGGAAGCGGAGGTGCGGCGGCGCTTGGAAACCACCCCGGCCTGCCATGACTGGGACCACACGCACCGGGTGCGGCTGAACGCCCGGCGCCTGGCCCGCGCCGAGGGGGCGGATGCGCGGGTGGTGGAGGCGGCGGCGCTGCTGCATGATATCGGCCGGCCGCAGGAGATGGAAGACCAGGGGCGGACCTGCCATGCGGAATGGGGTGCCCGCGAGGTTCCGGCGCTGCTGCGGGGACTGGGGGTGACGGATGCGCGCTTCATCCGGCAGGTGGCCGAATGCGTGCGCACCCACCGCTACCGGGCCCGGGGCGGGGCGCCGGCCACCCTGGAGGCGAAGGTGGTGTATGACGCGGACAAGCTCGACTCCATCGGCGCCGTCGGCATCGGCCGGGCCTTCCATTTTGCCGGCCGCATCGGCGCCCGGCTGCACAACCGGGCCGCGGAGGCGGTGGCCGCCCCCAGTTACAGCCGGGAAGACACCGCCTATCGGGAATACCTGGTCAAACTGCGCGACGTGCACGGCCGCCTGCTCACGCCGGCCGGCCGCCGCCTGGCCGAACGGCGGCACCGCTTCATGGAACGTTTCTTCCGCCGTCTGGCCGAGGAGACGGGCGTGGCCTGACCGGCCACCGGCGCCCCCCCCCCGGGGCGCTTGCCATCGTCTTGGCGGGAACTACGGTACTTGGCCTGTGTCAAAGGCATCCGGTAAAACAGTGGCGACTGCAAGCGAGCGCAGTCGGTTGCAAGCGACTGCATTCGATCCGAATTATGATTAACCCCTTCAAGCTTATTGCCCGTTGGCTCTGCGGCGGCCTGTTGATGGCGCTGGCGGGAACCGCTGCCACGGCGGCGCCGACGCCGTTTGCCCTGATCTTCGGCACCCCCGGCTGTGAGGACTGCGCCGCCATCAAGGCGTGGTGGACGGAGCATCCGGTCGCCACCGCCGGGGTCGTCCTGGTGGCCGTCAATGTTGAGGAGCCGGACAATTTCAGCGTTCTGACCGCCCTGGAAACGGCCTTTCAGGTTGACGCCGGCGACGCCGGCTTCCCGGCCCTTTATGTGGCGGGCCGGCTGATTTACGGTGCGGAGGCCATCCGGCCGCAACTACCGGCGCTGCCGGCCGCGGCCCGGCAGGGGGGACGGCCTCCCGCCGTTCTGGAACCGCTTCTTCAAACGCTTGCGGGCAAGGATGTTCAGGTTCTTGACTATGCCTTTCCGCCGGCCGCCGCCCCGAGCCCGGCGGGGGCGGGCCCGGCGGGGGCGGGCACGGCGCCGCCGGCGGCGGCGCCGGAGCGCTTTGAACTGGCCTACTTTTTCCTGCCCGGCTGCCGGAAATGCTCGCGCCAGGATGCCGCCTTGCGCCAGCTCGAAAAGCGGCTGCCGGGGCTGACGGTCAGCCGCTTCGACATCACCGAACCCAAGGGGCGCGCCGCTTTCGAACGGGCGCGCCGGCGGTTCAAGCTACCGGACGGCGACGCCAAACTGCAGGTGCCGCTGCTGGCCTGGGAGGACGGCTGGTCAAAGGAAAAAATGCTGCAGCCCGACGAAATTCGGGCCCGGCTGCAGCCGGCGGCGGGGCTGCCGTTTTGGAAGGGCGACCTGGCGGCGGACCTGGCGGCCGCCGATGCCAAGGCGCGCGCGGATTTCAACCGGTTCACCATCGGCGTGATCGTGGCGGCCGGACTGCTGGACGGCATCAATCCCTGCGCCTTCGCCACCGTGGTCTTTCTGGTCGGGTACCTGCTGTATCTGGGGCGTGGCGGTGCCACGGTGGCCTGGCTGGGCGGCAGCTTCTGCGTGGGGGTTTTTCTGACCTATTTCCTGTTGGGCATCGGCCTGTCCCAGGTCATCAACTGGCTGACCGGCCACGCCTGGATCAAGACGGGGGTTTATGCGGTGATGGGGGTGGGCGGTCTGCTGCTGGGCGGGTTCCATGTGCGGGACGCCTGGCGGTTCCGGCGCTCGGGGAGCACCCGGGACATGGACATGGGGCTGTCGCTGGAGACCACCCGCAAGATCCACGGCTACGTCCGCCGCTTCACCGGCAACCGTTACCTGGTGCCGGCCGGCCTGGCCCTCGGTTTCATCATCTCCTCGCTGGAGCTGGTCTGCACCGGGCAGATCTACCTGCCCACCCTGGTGCTCATGAACCGCCTGGGGGCGACCTCCAAGACGCTGGCCGCCCTGCTGGTCTACAACCTGGCATTCATCCTGCCGCTGGTGCTGGTCACCGTGCTGGCCGCGACCGGCGTTTCGGCCAAATCCCTGGCGGACTGGGCGCGCCGCAATGTGGTGGCCAGCAAGCTGGCCATGAGCCTGCTGTTCTTCCTGCTGGGCGGCCTGATGCTGGCGCTGGCCGCCGGCTGGGTGTGATTAAGCGTCGTTTAGGCTGAAGCTTTTTAGGCTGTAGGCGGAAGGTCATTAACTGGAATTATTCATAAAATTCAACAGGAGCAATCCGGAGAAGCGATGCGGAGAAAACATTCTCAGTGGCCTCCTGTTCAAAACAGGGAAATGATTTTTTCGGCAGGGCCAACGGCTCGATGCCACACCAGCCTGGGGCAATGCCCCAGGACTGGAGTTTGACAAAACTCAACGGGTTTTTCCTTGCGCCGGAAGGCGCCCTGGAGTGACGGCGGGTCCCCACGCCGCCCTCCTATCGGCCGGCTGCGACGGCCGCTCGGGGTGGGGGGGGAGAGAAGACAATAACAGGGCGGCGTCGAAGCCGCCGACACTCCGCGGGAGGCTGCCGTCTCAGGATAATCCAGCCTTCGCTATCTTGGCTGCTTTCTGTTCAGTCCCTACGGGACGCCGCCGCCCCTAACCCCGTCTTTTGCCAAACTCCAGGCTGGTCTGAGGGCACGCCGTTGACGCTTCAAAATTCAGTCTCCCGCCGGGATTGCAACCGCACTCCATTCGGGATAGATTAATCAGCTAATTAAAAAACAGAATCTAATCGCGCACGATTTCCGGCGCGGTGCATTTGGCGTCGGGAGACGGGAGACCACAACATGAAGATGCAGCAAGGATGGACATTGGGGGCGGGGGCGCTGGTGCTGGCGTTGTGCGGCAGCCCGGCGATGGCGGCGGACGCCGCCACTCCGGCCGCCACTCCGGCCGCGGCGGCCGTGTTCAAGGCGCCCAACGGGATTGTGGTTTCGCCGGCAACGATCGACCTGGGGCGGATGATGGATGCGGAGGCGCGCAAGATCCAGTTTGAACTGACCAACACCAACACCATGGCGGTCAAGGTGTTGCGCATTCGCGCTGGGTGCTCTTGCACCAATGTCACGGATTTTTCCGCAGAACCGGTTTTGCCCGGCGGCAAGATGGCTGTGACGCTGGAGGTGTTGGGGGACAAGCTACCGAAAGGAGAATTTAAGCGGACCGCACTGGTGGAATTTGAAGGCCTGGTTCCAGCAACGGTGCCTTTGAAGTATGTAGGGGCCAAGAACCAGCCTATAACCATTATTCCCCGGTCATCAGTGAGGCTTGGCAAATTGACCGATCCGGCCGCGACCTGGACGCGCCGTTTTGAGATCATTGGCGATTTAGACAAGGGGCAGGTCTTGACGCTGGGAACCCCGATTTTTCCAGCCTTACTGAAAGCGGAACTCAAGGCAATCAAGCCCTCCCATTATCAATTGACGGTGACCCAGACGGGAACGCGGGCCTGGGGGGCATTCAAGGATCGGATACAGGTGCCTGTCACCGCGCCTCCCGGGTATGCGGCGATCTCCTTTTCCTTTTCCGGTCAAGTCGGAGAGCGTTTGCTCGCGAAACCCGTGATGGTATGGTTCCCCGAAGCGACGGCCACAAAGCCAGTCAGCGCCGCTGTGCGGCGAACATTCAAGGTCAGTCAGGGGGCCAAGCCGACTCGGCCGGTCAAAGCGGAGGAGCTCAAAGTAGAGTTGCCGACGGGAGTGAAAATGGTGGCGGTGAACCAGGCAGGTCTGCGGGCCGTGATTGAGCTGGAATTCGCTCCTGAGTTCTTCAGCAAGGAACGGCGCGAGAAATTATTGTTTTCCACAGCGATGGGCCGGGCGATGGCGGTGGCGGCGGTGGGCGGTGAATCACCAATGTCTCTGCAACAAGCTGCTAGTGAGGAGATTAGGTCTTCTTATGCTGTGGAGGAGAAAGCCGCCGATGATGAGCCCGCAGAGGATGGGGCAAATGGGCCGGGCGCCGCCAAGTCGAAATGATTGGAGAAAAAATTAAAAAGTATTTTTGACTTTTGTGGAAGCACAACTATCTTACGAGTAGAATCATTTTTTAAGTTCAGTTTGAGTCTCATTAGGAAAGGAGGGCAGTGGAGAGAGGAAAAAGCATGCGATCCTAATGGAGGATGAGGGCCTGGCAAGGCTCCGGTTTGCAGCAAGGTTATAAGGTGTTACGTTAAGCAAGTGTTCAGTTCCAAGACAAAGTAAACAAAAAAAGAGGTAAGAAAAAGATGAAGAAGCTCTTAGCTGTGTGCGCGTTCCTGGCGCTCTGCGGCGCCGCCATGGCCTACGACGTCGCCACGTCGTTCAAAGGCACCGTCGACGTGAAGTTCAACTGGGTGAACTTCTCTGAAGACGACAAGGACTACGACAACTGCAATGACTGGGAAAACTACGCTGTCAAGTACGATGCCTACTTGGTTCTGTGCTATGATCGCGTTATTTGCCCGGTGTGCCCGTTCAACATCGAAGAAGCCACCCTCTGGTTGGTCGACAAGAAGACCAAGCGCGTCTTCGTTTCCAGCCTGTATGATGGCGGCATCTCTGAAGCCTCTGGCTTTTGCTTTGGGGACGGAAATGTTGGCGTGATGCTCAAGACCTACATGCCCTATCTGACCTATTTCGTGGAGGGCGAAGGATATGGTGAGACCTCCCCGGAGGTGACGTTTGTTCTCTCCGGCGGGCGTGAGAAGCTCAATAAGAAGAATCCCTATGCCCCCACCAATATCCTGACCCTGAACGGCGGCATCGCCTTTGAGGATCTGGAGCCCCGCGAGTACGTTGTCTCCGACACTTCTCTTGAGTGCGACGACGGAAGCATGGCGATCTTCGCCGATGTTTCCTTCAAGAAGCAGAACATCAAGGTGACGGCTGATCCGTACTGCATTGAGTGCACGGCCGATTGTGATGAGCTTATCTACGCCACGAATGAGAAGGTTATGAAGGCCAGCAAGAAATTCTTCTGGTGGGAAGTTTTGGCCGAGGACGACCTGGAGTTCTTGTTCTAACTCCTTCTTCCTTCATCTGTCTGAGTTTTTATCAGACGGTAAAAGGCCCGCCTCTTTGTGGAGGCGGGCCTTTTTTGTGTTGAGGGGCGTATACTACTTTCATCCGCGTACTAAGTCCGGCTTCTCCTGAGCCGGGGTTTCGGCCCCGGTCCCAGGGGCACCCCAAATCCTGTGGCGGCGCCGGTGCCCGGCGCCCTGGAGTTTGTTTCACGGCACGAACGGGCGGAGCCAGGGCGACAGCCGGCGGACGGCCGGGAAGGGCAGACGGCGCCACAACCGCGGCAACAGCGGCTCCCCGGCGGCCGGCGGCACGGGGATGAGCTGCCAGGCCCCGGCACCGGGGCGGGCGTGCCATTCCCGGATGGGATGCGGCACGGCCCCCCATTGGCGCTTGAAGTCGCAGGTGCCGGAACTGGCCCGGCTGCGGCTGAAATCGTAGGACCGGCAGCCGGTTTCCACGGCGCGGGTCAGGGAACGCCAGTAGACGAGCATGTTGCCGCACAGGGCGCGTTTGGCAAAGTCGGAGGCGCCGTAAAGGTTCACGCGCCAGGCGCCCCAGGTGAAGTCGAACACGGCGGCCACCGGCGTCCCATCCTCCTGGGCGGCGACCAGGATCTCCGCGCCGGGAAAGGCGTCCAGCAGGGCGGCCAGGAATTTCCGGGAATGGGCGGGGGTGCCCAACTCGTGCTGACGCCGTTCATAAAGCCGGTAAAAGGCCTCCAGCAATTCGCCGCGGCCGGCGCGCACGGTGACGCCGGCCTTTTCCGCCTTGCGCACCTGGTTTCGCACCTTGGCGGAGAGTTGCTTCCACAGGAGGTCGGCAGCGGCCGGCAATTCCAGCCAAAGCGTGACCCGTTCCGCCGGGGGCAGGCTGGCCAGATCCGCCGGGGCCGGATCGGGGAGGCGCAGCGTCAGTTGGGCGGCGCCCGGCAACTGTTCCGGCGGCGGCAGGGCCGCGGTCAGGCCCGCGGCGCTGTTGGCGGCGGTGGCCAGGGGGGCCGGACCGCCGTAGGGGGCGTGGGCGACACTGACCCAGCGGCGGCCGGGGCCGGGGCTGGGGTACACGGGCAGCAGGAGCGGTCCGGACGTCCCGTTATCGCACCAGAAGCCGTCCCCGCGCCGGCCGTAGGCGGTGTGCAGGGCGCGGCTCCAAGCGGTGCTGTGATAGAGGCCGGGAAAGGGCAGGTCGTGGCAGCGGTCGTCCCAGCGCCGGACGGCGGCCGCATCATCCAGATCCAGGCGTGACCAGGAAGCGTTGCCGCTCATCGTGTCCCCCTTCCCGACCCTCTTGCATTTAAGATGATCTCACGCGGAGGCGCGGAGGCGCGGAGAGGATGAAATGGGGTCGCATGCATAGTCAAGTGCGCGAAGGCTTCCGCCTCAGGACAATCCAGCCTTCGCTACCTTTGCTTCCTTCTGTTCAAGAAAAATGAGGCGGTCCACGCACGCGCCGCAGGTCAGGATGCCGCGTGGTTTCCAGGCGGTGACGAGGCGGTCCAAGGCGCGTTGCAGGTAGGGGCCGCGGCGGCGGGTCATCAGGCGCGCCCACGGTTTGAGGTTGCCGGGCAGGGTGTCGGTCCAGATCTCGTACGGGTGCAGGTAGTACTGGACGCTGCCGGAGCGGCCCCACCAGGCGAGGGCGAAGCGGCTCCACCACTGGCCAAAGACGCGGGTGGCGATGGCCGAGCCGGCGGTCAGGCGGAGGCCCGGCATGGAGGTGATCGGCAATTCCCACAGCGGTCCGGCACCGGGGGTCTGCACCCGGTCGGCGGTCCGGTAGGGGTGCTGGGGGCTGGCGCCCATGTCCGCATACTTGCCGCGGAAGGGCAGGGACGGACACACGCTGGAATCGTAGGCAAAGCCCAATTCGCCGAGCACGCCGGCCAGCCACGGGGCGACCACCAGGTTCGGGGAACGGAAGCCGCGGACCGGTTTTCCGCCCAAGTCCTCCAGCAGGGAGCGGGCCCGGGCCAGGTCGGCGGCGAACTGCTGCGGGGTGTAGGCGCCCATGTCCACATGATGCAGGCCGTGGCAGGCGATCTCATGGCCGCCGGCGGCGACGGCGCGGATCAGGTCGGGGTACCATTGGGCGATCTCGCCCAAAATAAAGAACGTGGCCCGCACCTGATGGCGGGCAAAGAAGTCGAGCAGCCAGTGGACGGCGGGAATGACGTCGCCGCGCGGCCGGTCGCTGCCGTAGACCTCGCGGAAGAGGGTGGCGGTGTCGCCCCACTGCGACTTGGCGTAACCGGTGGCCCAGCGTCCGTGGAACCACTCTTCCAGGTCCACCGAGAGCAACAGCGGCCGGGAGGCGGCGGTGAACGGCGGGGGCTGGGAC
>JBAZJM010000194.1:0-8927 GCA_041651315.1 Lentisphaeria bacterium
CGGGAGACAATACCGCTTATTTTTCGCGAGTCAAGACGAATAGACGGCACATAAACGGCACAAGTTTAACAAATACTGATCAAAGCAGGGGACTGAAAATCCTCGTGTCGTCGGTTCGATTCCGACCCTTGCCACCAATTTAAACTTCATGAAACCAGCAGGTTACGGCCAAAACAGCCGCCCCGCTGGTTTCTTTGTTTTTCCCAACGATTACCGTCAATTTCAAGGGGGGAATAACCCTTATTTGCCACTAATCGGCACAAGAAATTTCAAGCACGATTCGTGCTTAAATTTTTGGGGAGTTGAGGTTTCTCGGGCGGGCCTTGTGCTGAATAGTGGCAATTAAGCCGGCCAGGAAAACTGACAAGGCGCGTCAGACGATAACACGGCCGACACGGCCCCCATGCGGCGGCCTGGCGCGGTTCCAGTTGTGGCGTCCCTGGCCTAGTGGTCGGCGGCAGGTTGTTCCCGCTGGCTTGAATGTACCATATTTGATACTATGATGTTGATCATGGAAGCCAACCCGCCACCGTGGGAAATCGAATACTACAACCGCCGGGTTCAGGCTTGGGCGGATGCGCTCCCGTCCGGTATCCAGGCGGATTTGCTTCACCTGTTACGGCGGATGCGGCAGTACGGCCCAGTACTTGGAATGCCCTACATCCGTCCAATGGGCGGCGGGTTGTGTGAAGTGCGGGCCAAGGGCGCGGAAGGAATTGCCCGCGCTTTCTTTTGCGCCGTGGTGGGACGGCGGATTGTCATTCTGCACGGGTTCATAAAAAAGACAGAACAGACGCCGCGCCATGAACTCGAATTAGCGCGGAAACGTTTGAAGGAGGTGAGGCCATGAAAAAGCAATCGGCCAACAACGACAGCTATGCCCCGGTTCCGGCGGACATTGACAAATGGCTGGACGCGCCCGCCGTCCGCAAGGCATACGAGGAACGGGAACCGGCCTATGCCGTGCTGGACGCTTGCCTGGCGGCGCGGAAGCGGGTGGGCATGACGCAAGCGGACGTAGCCCAGGCCATGGGCACTAGCCGCCCGGCGGTCGCCCGCATTGAATCGGCACGGCCAGCCCACGCCCCCAGCGTCACCACCCTGCAACGATACGCGGCGGCGGTCGGGTGCCGGCTGCGGATTGAACTTGAACCGCTTCCGCAGGCTTCGCACACCCGGCAGTCCCCTGCCCCGGTGTAATGTTTTCGCCGCCCGGACTTTTGCCGCCGCCGCCGAAGTAGCGCCCCCCGTTGTATATTAGAAGTGGTTTTTCGTGACCCATGCCAGCCGAAAGGAACCCACCCAAGACAACCAAAACCATCGTGACCTGACATAGATGCCGGTGGCCGCAAGGCCCCGAACATCGTTGAATATTGCGTTCATTCGTAAGACAACGTTTCCTCTGAAAATTACGACCTTTCAAGGAAGAGAAACAGCGGCTTACGAGGGACGCGCCCAACTGGGCGCGCACCCCTCGTTTGTTGCTTCTCTTCCAGGGCGTCGTAACCCTTCAGAGGAAGCGCGAACAGGGGTTCGCGCTCTTCTTTTTGGCGTGGACTCCGCAAAACCGAGAGTTTCCGCCCCATGTCCGAGCATAACAAAGAAAAAACCGTCTTGTCGGTGAAGTCAGCATCCGGTTTGGCCCATGAAATTAGATTGGTCGATCAGTCTCCGAGAACACCGATGGCGTTGAAACAACGGTAAATCCATGGTAGGGTAAGTATTGTTGATAATGGCGTTCCACGATTCGAGGATTCCCATGAGACACTTTTGCATGCAGACAAAATGCATCATGGCAGGGGTTTTGTTGGCTGGGGGAATGTTGCTCTCGTTGACGACCCACGCCGCCGCGCCGGTGGTCTCCGGGGTGTCCGGACATCAGCGCACGGGCACGAGATTGGTGGACATCACCTACACGGCAACCGATGCCGACGGCGACCCGATGAGCATTGCGGTCTCCGTGTCCTACATCAACCAAGCGGGAACGGTGGTCAGCGTGCCGGTGCGCACGCTCTCGGGCGACGGCGTCAACGGTGCCAAGGTTGCCTCCGGTACACACGCACTGGTTTGGGACGCGGGCACGGACTGGCCTGGGCAGTTCTCCGATAATTTCACCGTTGCAATCACCGCCGACGACGCCTACGCCTACTTGGTGATTGATCTTTCCGGGGGCACGGGTGCGATCTCCTATCCGATTTCCTATCTGAACGCGTTACCCAGTCCGATCCCGGACGACTATCGGACTACGAAACTGGTTATGAAGCGAATCCCCGCCGGCACCTTTACCATGGGCTCGCCGGGCTCGCCAACCAGTGAACTCGGACGTGCGTCAGATGAAGCGCACCACCAAGTAACGCTGACGAAAGACTTCTACATCGGCGTGTTCGAGGTCACGCAACTATCTGCAAGACCTGCCGCCCGAGGATGAGCAGCGGCGGGAGTTGGCCTCGACCCTGGCGGAGACGGCGCGCAACGCCGACAGCGTGCCCTATTGGAACGCCTTACTGGAGCAGAAGGGCTTGGCGGAGGACGTGCGGGATGCGGCCATCAGTGCTCTGGCCCACAGCCTGACCGCCACCGACCTGAAGGAGTTGGGGAACCGCTATGCCGCCCTCCAGGACGAAACAGCGCGCCAGACCTGGGCCGACGTGGTGCGGCAGGTCGAGGGGGTGGAGCACGTGCCGCAACTGATCGCGCTGGCGGGCGAGCCGGCGGCGGCCACCGCGTCCGATCCGCTGGTGCTGGCAACCTGGGACACCCTGGCGGTGATTGGCGCGCCCCAAGGCGTTGCCAAATTGCTGGCGTGGACGGATCAGGTAAATGGCGATGCCGCCGCCGCCTTGGCGCATGCCATCAGTATGGTGGACAATCCTGCCAGCCTAGGCGTCCTGCAAGAGGCCGCGACCTCCGGTTCATCTCGGCAGCAGGCGGCGGCGGAACGTGCGCTGGTGAATCTCGCGGACAAACGGCAGTAATCAGGATAATCTGACAAGGTTACCCATGAAAATAGCCCATGCCTTCACCGCCGCCGCCCTGCCTGCCCTCCTCTGCGGTTGTGGCACCACCGCCAAGTTTGTTTATCCCGCCAACTACTCGACCTTGGTGCAGGTGGCCGCATCACCGGTAACAGAAAAAAAGGTGGCCGTTCCGCCGTTCGATGACCAACGTGGAGACGACAACCAATTCGGTACGCTCTTGCTGTATCTCATTCCCCTCATGCCGTTCGGCTGGGTGGATTATGAGCGGCCTGACGCGGCCCGCGGCTTCCTGACCGTCCAGACTTTCGATTTCACACCATCCGAAGATCTACCCAAAGCGGCCGCCTACAGCCTGCGCCGGTCTGGCCTTTTCGCGGATGCTTTTTTCACCTTCGGCGGAGAGAAGGATAAAGCTGATTTTATCCTCGAAGGCCAAATTTTGTCATCCCGTTACACAGGTTCCATGTGGACATACGGGTTGTCGCTACTTGGCCCGAACCTTTGGTTTGTCGGATTTCCCGCCGGGCGCTCGCACAACTACCTTGTGATTGCTCTCCAATTCAAAGACGCCAAAACGCGAAAGATTATTTGGGAAAAGAGCTACGATCTGGAATATTCCGTTACCCAAGGACTGTATTACAGCTGGGGCCATGACGTTCGGGGATACGCCTACCTCATGCAACAGGTCATGAACGATGCCGTCACGGGCATAAGTTCAGCCGTGCGCGCCACCGGTTCGCCAGCCGTCCCCTAGGCCATCTGCGCCAGGGGCAGTGAATGGCGTTCATGGGCGGTTGTCTGTCACGCCGGTTTCGGAACGGGGGGAAGGCGCAAGGCGGATTCAACTACCAGCGGGTTGCATTCCGCGACACGAAGCAACGCCATAGCCGGGCCGGTGGGACGGCGACGGCGTTGTTCCCAGCCGCGCAGGGTGCCGGTGCTGACCCCGATCATGGCGGCGAAGGCCGGTTGGCTTTTCCCGAGGGATACCCGGATTTTCTTCACGTCCGGTTCTGGAAAGACAAAGTGCCGCGCTGGCGCTTTCTCTCCCCGGTGAATGCTTCCGGCTTCGCGGACGCTGGCTTCCAATTCATCCAGAAAAACGGCTTGGCTGGGGGTAAGCTTGGCGGTCGTTTTCATCGTGTGAATTCCTCTTCAATCATGCCCCGGAAACGTTGGTAGGCGGCACGGGGCAGGTCGGGCATTTCGTTCTTGGCGTAGGCGGACAACATGTACAAAACGCTTTCAGGAACCCAATGGTAATAAATGACGCGGACACCGCCGCGCTTGCCCCGGCCGCTTCCCGCCCACCGGAGCTTGCGAATGCCGCCCGTGCCCGGAATCACGGTTCCCGCATCCGGTTTTTCACACAGGAATTTTTGCAGCACGGCATATTCATCGTCTGGCAGCAGGGCCATAACGCGCCGGGTAAAAATGCTGGTCTCGCGAAACTCCATCACGGGTTCCCTGCTGTTTCCTTCAATATACGTCAATGACGTACCCTTGACAAACTGGCGGCGGCCAGCAGCCACCGCGGGGTTCCGACAGCGGCGGCGCACGGGGCGGCGGGAACACCGCTGCCGGCAAACGGTCTGTATAGTAACGTGATCGCTGTCGCCATCGCATGATTCGGAAGCACCCTCGGAGCGTACCGCCATGAAAAAGATCCTGAAGTTCGCCGGCCTTTTGCTGGCCGTGCTGCTGGTGCTGGCCGGCGTGGCGTATGGGGTCGTCAGCAGCCAATGGTTCATCAAGAGCCAGGTTCTGCCGCGCGTCTCCACCGCCCTCGGCGTGCCGGTGACGGTGGAAGACGTCAGTTTCTCGCCGCTTTCCAGGCTGGAAATGACCGGCCTGCGCGTCGGCGCTCCGGCGCACCCGCTTGCCACGGCAAAGACGGTGCGCGTCCGTTACGACGCCCTCGCCGCGCTCGGCAAAACCCTCCGGGTCTCCGAACTGTTCGTGGACGGCGCCAAACTCACCTTGGAACAGCAGGCGGACGGCACTTGGAACCTGCCGCCGGCGGCCGCCCCCGCCGCCCAGGCGCCCGCGGGCGCGAAAAGCGCGCCGGGAGCGTTCCCCTTTGCGCTCGACCTGCGCAACCTCCGCATCGTCAACGCCGAACTCTCGCTCCGGCAGGCCGGGCCCGCCCCCGCCACTGTCACCGTCCGCAGCTTCAATCTTGCCATCCCCGCCGTCCAGCCGGGAAAGCCCCTTGACGTCACCGTCTCCGCCCTGGTCACCGCGGTCCGCAACGGCGAGATGCTGGCCGACCTGCCCGTCACCCTGCACGCCACCACGCCGGTCATGCCCGGGGTCGGCGCACTCCCGGAGACGCTCGACATCCAGCTCCGCGCCGGCGACGCCGTGCCCGCCGAACCGGCGGCCGCCCGGCCGCCGGTCGGCCGCGCCGCCACCGCCATCCTCCGCCTCGCCCCCGCGGCCAACGGCCGCCAGTGCACCGTCACCGTCGCCGGCCGGCTGGCCAAGGACTGGCCCGCCAACGAGTTCGACCTCCAGGTCACCGGCACCGCCGGCACGCAGCCGTTCCCGGTGACGCTGGCCATCAACGCGGCGTTCGCCCCCGCGCCGGCCACGCTGCGGGCGCTGGCCAAGCCGCCGCTCGCCCCGTTCACCGGCAGCTACGCCGGCACCGTCTCGCTCGCCGGCGCGGACCGGCTGGCCACCGCCGGCCGCCTCAAGCTCGACCGCCTCGGCCTTGCGGACTCCGCAACGGGGCCGAAGCTGCCGCCGTTCAGCCTCGTCCTCGAGCACGCCGCCACCCTCGACCTGGCCGCCAAATCCGCCACCGTCTCCGCCCTCGCCGGCCGCGCGATGCAGAACGGCCGCGACCTCGTCGCCGTCACCCTCTCCGCCCCCGCCACCGTCGCGTGGGGCGGCGCCAAAGGTGCCGAAGCGTCGCCCGCCAAACTCACGATGGTGGTCAAGGATCTCGACACCGCCGCCCTCGCACCGTTCCTGCCCCCCGGCCTGCCCGTCGCCGTGACCAGCGGCATCCTCAACGCCACCGCCGGCCTCGTCATTGAAAAACAGGGGGCCGCCGTCGCCTTTGACATCACCGCCGCCGGCACCGGCCTGCGGCTGCGCCAGGGGACCCGCGACCTGCCCGTCTTCTCCTGCCGGCAGCACGTCACCGGCACGTTCGCAGACTTCCGCAAGCTGAGCGCGCAGGCCCAATGTTCCGTCAGCCTGCCCGAAGGCCCCGCCCTGCCCGCCCTCCAGGCCGCCGCCACCATCGCCGCAACGGCCGATCTGGCGGACGCCGCAGGCACGCTGGAAAAAGCCGCCCTCCTGGTCACCGAGTCCGATCGCACCGTCGTCACCACCGAACTCGCCGCCCCCGTCAAACTCACCTGGGGGGCGCCGGACGGCTTCGCGGCCGGCGACGCCGAACTGCGCCTGGCCGTGGACGCCCTCGGCCTCACGCGGGTCAACGCCTTCCTGCCGCCGTCCGCGCCGCGCCTGAGCTCCGGCACCCTCGGAGCCGCCATCACCGCCAAGCTCGTTGAAAAAGGTGCCATGCTCCGTGCCACCGGCAACTGGACCGTGCAGGACCTCCGTTTTGCGGCCGGCGATGCCGCCATCACCGTCAAAAACGCGCTGGACCTCGCCGTCCTCCCCAAATCCCGCGAACTCCGCATTGCGACCTGCGCGTTCACCGCCCGGCAGGGGGACACCCCGCTGGCCGACCTCGCCATCACCGCCAGCAACGCCGTCCTGCCGCCGTTCGCCAACCGCCCGATGACACTCAATCTGGCCGGCTCAACCCTTGACGTCCGGGCCCTCCAGCTTCTGGCCGCCCAATTCGCCCCCCCCCAAACCACGGCACCCGCCCCTGCCAAACCCGGCTCGCCCGCCACGGAACCGCCGCCGGCAGACCTCCAGGGCCTCCGCGCCACGGTCGCCCTCAACCTGAAGAAAATCATCTATGGGGGGCTCACCGTCACGGACCTCGTCACCACGCTCGACGTGAAGGACAACCGCGTCACCGTCCATCCCTCCACGCTCGTCTTCAACGGCGCCCCCGCCGCCTTCCACGGCACGGCCGACCTCGGCAACGCGCCGTGGACCTACGACCTCTCCGCCACCCTCGACCGGCTCGCCATCGCCCCGCTCGTCAATGCCTTCGCCCCCCAATTCAAGGACATGGTTTCCGGCGAGGTGAAAAGCGTCACGGTCACCGCCGCCGGCGCCGGCGTCACCCCGGACAACCTCAGCCGGAACTTCACGGGCGGGGCCACCCTCGAGGCCCGGGACATCACCATCCGGAACGTGCGCCAGTTTATCACCGGCACCGTCGGGCAAAAGACCGGGGTGCAATCGCTGGCCGAGCTCATCACCACCCTCGGCATCGGCGACCTGCAACAGCTGACCTTCGACACCGCCACGGTCAACCTCGCCGCCGCCGGCGGCCGCCTGCAGGTCAAGGACGGCGCCGTCACCGGCCCCGACCTTTTCATCACCCGCACCGCCGGCGACTCCATCGGTTTCGACCAGACCCTGGACTTGAAGCTGCGCGCCGGCTTCGGCGGCGGGCTGGAGAAGCATATCCGCTCGCTCAGGCTCGGCCCGCTCCTCGGCCCGCGCGAGGGCAACCACGCCATGTTCGTCAAAGCCATCGCCCTCCGCGGCACCTTCGCCAACCCCGACACCTCCGGGCTGGAATGGAAGAAACTGCTGCGCGACATCGCCAAGGACAAAGCCGTTGAAGCCGGCACATCGGCCCTCCAAGACTATCTCAAGAGTGGCAAGGTCGACACGAAAAAACTCCGCAACACCCTGCTGAATGAGTCCAGCACCGGCAACAGCACGCCCGCCGCTCCTGCCGCTGCCCCGGAGGCGGCCCCCGTGCCGGCCCAAGCCCCGGACGCGACCACGCCCACGCCCACTTCGGCCGAACCGTCGAAAAAGAAGAAAAAACGCGACGCCTTCCTCGAGCTCGGCAGCGGCCTGCTCAACGACGCCCTCCAGAAATAACCGCCCCGCTCATCGCCGGTGCCGGCCCAAGCGGTTTCCCCTGCCATCGGCACACGCGTGCACCGGGGTGCTAACCTGGATTATTCATGAACGGTTGCGGTTTTCCCGTCCCAGCGGGACGGGGCGGGAATAGGCAGGGGCTTCAGCCCCTGTGTTTTGTCCCCCCCATTTCGCGTGCCGTCAGGTACGCGGCGAATCGCGGCGTACCTACGGCACGCCATCGTTTCCTTTTTCGGAACAGGGGCTGAAGCCCCTGCCTATTGTCGTTCAGTCCCTCCGGGACGAAGCCGCCCCTAAACCCCGTACTTTTGCCAAACTCCAGGCCCAGGGTCAAATGCCCCTCGGGAAATCGGCATCAACCGAATTCGTCCCAGAAGGGGACGCACACGTTCACGTATCGATGGGAGATGGTAGAATGAGAGAAAAACTTCTCTGTGGTCTCTGCGGCCTCCTGTTCCAAACTTTAGCCCGAATTATTCACCCAATGCCCGCGCGGCTGACACCGCCGCGGCTACAGCATAGCGGCGCCTGGGCCAGGCGCCCTCCGCCAAAATCTCCGTGCCTCTGTGATACGATGTTTCACTTCAAAATCGTTCTCTCACGGAGACACAAAGGCACGGAGAAATAAACCATATTTAATTGTTGTCTAATTAATTATGATTTCTTTGTGATCTCTGTGCCTCCGTGAGAAAACATGACGATTGAAATGAAATTGGTATGAGAGAATGCATTTAAAGGTGGTATACTGTCCCCCAATGCCCCACGGATCCAGGCGGCAAAAGCGAGGTGCCAGCATGGCCAAGTTTGTTTTACCTGATGTGTTGAAGGCCGATGTTCCGCCAACGGTGTGGGGCCGGATTCTGGCCGCCACGCCGGTGGTGATGACGGTGGTGGCGACGGCCCTGGCCGGCCTGGCTTCGAGCGAGATGACCCGCGCCCAATACAGCCGGTCAC
>JBAZJM010000195.1:0-8914 GCA_041651315.1 Lentisphaeria bacterium
ACGGGGCGGGAAGAGGCCGGGGGTTCAGCCCCTGTTTTGCCCGCCCCCCCCCCCCATTTCGCGTGCCGTCAGGTACGCGGCGAATCGCGGCGTACCTGCGGCACGCCACCGTATTCGACATTGATTGGCATTTTGAACAGAAGGACGCAAAGATAGCGAAGGCTGGCTTGGCGGTTGCGCGGTCCTTCCTTTGCGATCTTGGCTATCTTCTGTTCAAAAAATCACCCTAACGTGGTATGCGCCATTCACCCCGGCCCCAGTAGGTCGCGGATGAGGCGGAGGCGGCGCTGGCGGACGGCGCGGGCGAAGACCAGTTCGGCGGCGGCCAGTTCCTCCAGGTCGAGCTGCAAGTCGCGCCGGCGCGCCAGGAAGCGGCGGGCGTCGGCGGCCAGTCCCATGATGTCGGCCAGTGAGGGGGCGCCGGGCGGGGGGGGCGGCGGGGCGCCGCCGAGCAGCCGGTGCAGATGATCCTCGTGCAGGGTGCGCATCAGGGAGCGGTAACGCCGGCTGATTTCGGCGGCCAGCAGGCCGGCCTCGCGCCGGGACAGGTAATGCACGGCCAGCCGTCCGGCCACCCGGTTCCGCTGGGCCAGGGAATCAAACTCCTTGCTGTGCAGGTCCAGGGCGCCTTCCAGCTGGCGCCACAGCGTCTCGTCATCGAAACACAGACGGCGGATGATGGCGCCGGCCGGCGTGCCCTGGCGCAGCCCCCAAAGGAACAGGCGGCGAATCGCCCGGTCCGCCTGTTCTTCGAGACGCCGGCGCCAGAGGCCCTCCCCGGCCGGGGCAAAGCCGAACAGCGAGAGGGCAAAGCGCCGGGCCCCGGCGGGGACGTTGAGGGCCAGGTCGGCCAGCAGCAGGACGGGGGCGGCGAGGGCGGTGACCGCCGTCAGTTCGCGCTGCAACGCGGGTCGGCGCCAGCTTGCCGACGTGCCTGCGGCGTCCGCCGCGGGCGCGGCCAGGGCGTCGCCGGTGTCGAGGAAGAAACGCACGCGTTCGCCGATCTCGCCGGCCGCGGCCTCGAACCAGGCGCGGAACGGCTCGCCGTAGCGGGCCGCGGTGCCGGCGATGCGGCGGCGGAGGTCGTGGAAGGCGTTGAGCGGGGGCAGGGTGTCGGCCAGTTCGGCCCAGCGACGCAGGGCGGCCCGGCGCAGCAGGGCGTCGGCGGCGGCGGTGACCGCGGGCCACTGCCGTTCCAGGTTGTCGTCGCCGGCCCAGTCCAGGGCCCAGTTGAGGGCGGCGCGGGGCGGGTCGCTCTCATCCAGCCAGGCGAGGAGCAGGTCGCGGGTCAGGTCGGGATCGAGCCGGCCCTCCTGTTCCTTGAGGAAGGCCAGTTCCCAGGCAAAGGCCCGGGGGCTGTCGAGCCGGTGCAGGACGGCGAACAGGGTTTCGAACACCGTGCCGGTCATGCGGTTGCGTTCGCGGGCGGCCTCGACGCCCTGGAGCAGCGCCTGGGGCAGCCCGGCGCGGGCGTGGGCCTGGCACCATTCCAGGGGGGAGAAGGGGCGCGGGCTGACCAGCGCCAGGGTGCTGGCGGCGGCGGGGGTGCCGCCGTCGGCGGCGGCCGGGGGGGCGTCCGGGGCCAGCAGGCGGGCGGCGGCGTCCAGGCGCTGGAAATAGTCCTCCAGCAGGCGGGTCTCGGCGCGTTTCCACGGGCTGTTGCGGTGCTGCTGGACCAGCTCGGCGGCAAAGGCGGCGACGGCGGGGAAGGCGGCCGGCGGCAACGCCGCGGCCGCCGCCAGCAGCGCCGGCTGTTCCAAACGGGCCAGGTCGGGGTTGAGCCGGCGCAGCACGGCCAGCTGTTCCAGAAAGCAGCCGATGGCATCGGATGGCGGTACGGAAGGCATGCCCGGTACTCTGCAACCATTCCGGAGAGAGTGCAAGCCCGTGGCCGGACAAACGCACCCGGAAGCCGTAAAGCGTGACTCGTGAAACGTAAAACGTGATGCGTGATGCGTGAGCGGCGCTATTTTATGCCGGGTTGGGGCGGGATTTTGACAGCCTACAGCCTACAGCCAAAAAAGCTTCAGCCTATTCATGAATGAACTGCATGGCATGGTCTTGCTGCTGCTGCTGGTCAGCGGCTTCGGCATCGGCGTCCTCGGCTCAGTGCTGGGAATTGGCGGCGGGGTGTTCATTGTGCCGTTGCTGGTGCTGGTGCTGAAGCTGCCGATCCAGCAGGCCATCGCCGTCTCGCTGGTGTCGATTGTCGCCACCTCAAGCGCGGTGGCCGCGGTCAACGTGGAACGGGGGCTGACCAACATGCGGCTGGGGATTGTGCTGGAGGTGACCACCGCCATCGGGGCCATCGGCGGCGCCCTGTTGCTGAAAGCGCTGCCGGCCGAGCTGCTGCAAACCCTGTTCGCCCTGATGCTGGGGCCGGTCGCGGCCACCATGTTCTGGAAAGGCTGGCGGGCCTGGCGGCGGCGCGGCCTGTCCGCGGCGGCGGCGGATGTGACGGCGGTCGGCGCGGTGGTGCCCGGCAAGTTTGACGCCGCCTTTTACGATCCCGCCGTCGGCGCCGCCATTCCCTACACCGTGCGCCACCTGGGGCCGGCGGCCGGTGCGTCGCTGGCCGCCGGATCGCTGTCCGGCCTGCTGGGGCTGGGCGGCGGCATCATCCAGGTGCCGGTGATGAACCTGCTGTGCGGGGTGCCGATCAAGGCGGCGGCCGCGACCAGCAATTTTCTGATGGGGGTCAGTGCCGCCGCCAGCGCGCTGATTTTTCTGCGGCAGGGGCTGGTGTTGCCGGAGGTGGCGGCCACCATGGTGGTCGGGGTGCTGGTGGGATCGTTTGTCGGCGTCCGGGTCCTGTACCGGATCCGGGCGGAGAAATTGCAGGTGCTGTTCGCCGTCCTGATGCTGGTGGTGGCGGCCAAAATGCTGCTCAAGGTGTTCGCATGAGCGGCCGGACGGGAACCACCTATGCCGAAGGGGATCTGGGCCGGCTGATCCAGCGGACCCTGCAGATCGGGGTCTGGCTGGCCGTGGGCGGTTTCGCCGCCGGCCTGGCGGCGCGCCTGGCCGGCTGGCCGGAGGCGGCCCGCACGCTGTGGCTGGCCGGGGTGGTCGTGCTGGTGCTGACGCCGGTGGCGCGGGTGGCCATGCTGGCCTTCGGCTACTGGCGGGCGAAGGAACCCGCCCTGGCCCTGGCCGCCCTGGTGGTGCTGGCGACGCTGGTGCTGGCCGCGCTGCTGCTGTAGCCTGGAGTTTGGCAGAAACCATGCGCGCCAGCCGGTGCCATACTCCGAAAACAGCCTGAAGGCTGGACTCCAACACGGGGCGCCGGTCGTTTGAGTTCACGCTTTAGCGTGTTTGGCCTGGGCATAAGTACGGGGGGGATGGAGCGGCTTCGTCCCGTAGGGACTGAATGAAAATAGGCAGGGGCTTCAGCCCCTGTTCCGAAAAATGAAACGATGGCGTGCCGTAGGTACGCCGCGATTCGCCGCGTACCTGACGGCACGCGAAATGGGGGGTGACAAAACAGGGGCTGAAGCCCCTGCCTATTCCCGCCCCGTCCCGCTGGGACGGGAAAACCGCCCCCGTTGAGTTATGCCAAACTCCAGCGCGGGGGGCAACCCCGCGCCTACAGGACGGACCGGGTTTCCTGTAGGCACGGGCGTGTCGCCCGTGGAGTGGGGCTGCCGTGGCAGACGAGGAATGCCCTGTCTTTAGTGAGCTGAATGGGTTGTCAGTGACCTGCCGGCGGCGACCAGCCCTTTGCCATACTCAGTGAATATCCAGGCTAGGGGGCGGTTCTCGCCGCGCGGCGCTGGCGGTCGACCGACCGCCTGGCAATGGCCAGCAATTCCCGGTGCAAGTGGGCGACCTGCGCCGAATTGTTGCCGCCATGGACGCGCCGGAACAGCACCACCTCCGGCAAATGGTGCATCGGGATGCCGCGGTCCTTGGCCTCAAAGAACCACCCGACATCATCGGTATACCGGTGTCTCGCATCCAGTGTTCCGACCGTCCCGAACAGTTCGCGCCGCGCCAGCATGGCGCCCAGGTGATAGCCGGGATAATCGCCGGCCAGCAGCTCCGGCTTGAGCCAGGACGGACGTTCGACGCCGGGATGGAGAAAAAAGGCCATGCGCGACAGGACATAGGCGCATTCCGGGTGCGCCTCCAGGTAGGACAGCTGGGTGGTCGTCTTGTCCGGACTCCACAAGTCGTCCTGGTCGCAGAAGGTGAGGTAGTTGCCCCTGGCCTGCCGGATGCCGGTGTTGCGTGCGCCCGCGACGCCCTGATTGGGTTGTGTGACCACGGTCAGCCGGCCGCCATAGGATCGCGCGACCTCCAGGCTGTCGTCTGTGGAGCCGTCGTCGACCACCAGCACTTCCAGCGCCGGATGATCTTGGGCTAGCAGGCTGTCGAGCGTTTCGCGCAAATGCGCAGCGCCATTGTAAACGGGCACGATCACGCTGACCAACGGCGGGTTAAGCATCGCGCGATCCTTTCAGTGACGGCAGGTCGGCAGCCACGCCATGCACGGCCTTGCGCCGTGCCAGGGACTGCTTGAGGACGCGGACCATGTCGAAGTCCCGCAGGGTCTTGCCGCGCGTCATGTTGCCCGCATGCCGGCGGTAGATCAGCGTGACCTCCGGTTGGACCCCAATGCCGGCCCCGCTTTCGCGCACCCGCAAATACCAGTCATGGTCCTCGCTGAAGCGCAGCTTCTCGTCGAACAGGCCGACTTGGTCGAACAGCACCCGCCGCGCCAGCAGCGCGCCCAGATAAACACTGGTAACCGTGTCCCCGTCTTCGAAGCGGGCGGCCGGTTCCGGGGCGCCCTCGAGGCGGACATACTGAATGCGCCCGGTGACCATGGCGAGCTCGGGTTGCCGCTCCAGCCGGGCGGCCTGCGCCGTCAGCTTGCCTTCCGGCCACAGATCGTCGGCATCAAGAAAGGCGATGTAGTCGCCCGTGGCCCGTTTCAGCCCGGCATTGCGCGCGGCGGCTGGCCCCCGGTTGTCCTGGCGCAGAAACAGGATGTCATCCCCCAACCGTTTGATGCGTTCGGCGCTGTCGTCGGTCGAGCCGTCGTCAATCACGATGATCTCGAGCGGGGCGTAGTTTTGGCGGCGGATGCTGGCGAGCGCGTCGCCGATCAAGCCACCGGCATTATAACAGGGCACGATGACGCTGATTTTCGGTGCGGGCATGTCAGGCCTTGTCCTGGGGGGGGGGCGGCGTCATTCGTTAACGAAAGTATAACCGCGGAGGAGGTTAGTTCTACAGTTGTCCTGGAACCGGTTTTTCAGAGCCGGGAACGCCGCGACCGCAGGGAGTCGGAGTGACGGGGCAACGGCGGCACGTTCGCCCATGCGGGGTCCCCTTTGCCCCGTCACTCACGTTCCGGGCTCGGTAAACCCAAGCCCACACTCACTGACCCATTACGAAAAAGTCGGCCGTCCGGTTGCACGGCGGAGGAACCGTGTTATAATATCGCGTTTTATTTTGTTCAAGCCGCCGGGTCAATCCGGCTGCGTCCCCAGGAAGACGCCCATGAAAACTTATCTCCCCAAGGAAGACGCCATCCCGCGCCAGTGGTGGGTGGTTGATGCTGAAGGCCAGGTGCTTGGCCGGATGGCGGTTAAGATTGCCAACATTCTGCGTGGCAAAAACAAGCCGACGTATACGCCCCATTTGGACGTGGGCGACTTCGTGATCGTGCTGAACGCCGAGAAGGTCAAGCTCACCGGCAAGAAGAACACCGACAAGGTGTACAAGAGCTACAGCGGCTACATGGGCGGACTCAAGGAAGTGACCGCCGACCGCGTCCGCGCCCGCAAACCGACCCGGCTGGTGGCCGAGGCGGTCTGGGGGATGCTGCCCAAGGGGCGGCTGGCCCGCAAGCAGTTCCGCAAGCTCAAGCTGTTCGCCGGCACGGCCCACCCGCACGCGGCGCAGAATCCCCAGCCGCTGAAGTTGGACTGAACGGTCCCTCCGAAAAAACCTCCACTCCAAACCGATTCTGAGGATGGCATAGGCTATGACGAAAGCAGCGCACGAAGAATTTTGGGCGGTCGGCCGCCGCAAGGAAGCATCGGCCCGCGTGAAGCTGACCCCGGGCACGGGCAAGATCGCGGTCAACGACCGGACGATGGAAGACTACTTCCCCACCCAGACGTTGCGGGACTATGCCCTGCAGCCGATGGTGGTTTCCGGCATGGCCAAGAAATATGACATCCAGGCCAACATTGCCGGCGGCGGCACGGTTGGCCAGTCGGGCGCCCTGCGCCACGGCATTGCCCGCGCCCTGATCCTGGCGTCGGCCGAACTGCGCGCCGTCCTCAAGCAGAGCGGGCTGCTGGCCCGTGATGCCCGCGTCAAGGAACGCAAAAAGTACGGTCAGCCCGGCGCCCGCCGCCGCTTCCAGTTCTCCAAGCGCTGACCGCGCGAACCGGCTGGCGCCGCCGCTTGGGTGCGGCGCGCCGCCGGTGCCTCTGCTCTCTCCAGCCCGGTCCGGGACGTTCCCGGGCCGGGTTTTCTTTTGCCGTCAGGCTAAACCTTGGCCCGAAAACGGCCGGGCGTCCGACCGGTGATCCGGCGGAAACAGGTGGCAAAATAGTTGCTGTCGCGGAAGCCGCAGGCGTTGGCCACCGCATGCACGGGGGCCTCCGTCTCCCGCAGCAGAATTTCCGCCTTGGCGATGCGCACCGCCAGCAGGTTTTGCATGGGCGTCATGCCCGTGACGGCTTTGAAGTGCCGCTGGAAGGAGCGGCCGGACATGCCGGCCGCCGCCGCCAGTTCCTCGTGTGTCACCTCCGTGGCGTAGTGCCGGTCCATGTACTGAAGGGTGTCCGCCACCTGTGCCCGGATGGAACGCGGCCGGGGGGCCGGATTGGCCGCCTGCCGGCAGAGGATCGCCAGCAACGCGGTCAGGCAGGAACCTTGGATCACGTCGAAGCCGGGAGGCGCATCAAACCCCTCCCGCTCCATCCGGTCCACCCAGGCCAGGCAATCGGCGAGGCTTTTTTCATCCAACGGGTGCGGGCGGAAAAGCGGTGCCCCGCTGCCGGCCGCGCCGGCGAGCCGGCCGTTGAAGAGCTGGGGGAACCCCGGAAGGCCGGCCAGCCCGGTTGCCAGGCGATCCATGGCCGCCGCCCGGACCAGCACGTTCACCACTTGCAGGCCGCCGGTTGAAAGATAGGCATGCGTCTGCCGGCCGGACACCACCAAGAAATCGCCGGTGGCAAGCTCATAACTGGGGCCGCCGCCTTCGTGGCGCCCGCTTCCGCCGGCCATGATGGCCAGTTCCGAGAAGCAATGCCCGTGCCGCTTGACGGCGCACCGCAGCTTCACCCGCTGCACCAGGACCGGCGATTCCGGCCGCCATTGCTGGAACGCCTCCTCGCTGTAATAATCTGGCTGTTCTACAAGGTCAGGCATGGATTAATTGACTATTAAATAAAGATTTTTGGCTAAATATTTAAGGAATCTAGCCGCTGCGGGTGTATCCTACAAACAACGCGACTACCTTTGGCCCGGACAACCTGAAAAGACAAAAAGCATGAAATCAGCACGGGAACGGTTCCTGGATTGCATGGAGTACCGGTCGTCGGACCGGCGGCCCAATCATGAACTCGGTGTCTGGAGCCAGACGGCCGGGCGCTGGCAAAAGGAAGCGCCCGGGGCGGTCAAGAATTTCTGCTGGGACTGGTTTGTCCAAGAACCGGAACTGCATCTTGACCGGCGGGAATACATCCCCGTCAACTTCGGTTTTCTCCCGGAATATCCGCACCAGGTTTTGGAGGACACGCCCGAGTACGAAGTCTTCCAGGACGGCAACGGCATTGTCCACCGGGCGCTTAAGGAGGGAACAGTGGGGGGGATGCGCCTGTGCATGGACCAGTATTTGCGCTTTCCGGTGGTGGAACCGGCGGACTTCGCCGGCATCAAGCGCCGGCTGGTCGCCGCCCTGCCGGAGCGCTATCCGGCCACGCTCGACCAGGACATTGCCCGCTGGAAAACCCGCGATTTCCCGCTGGTCCTCGGCCGCAACTGCGCCGCCAACGGATTTTATTGGCGCGCCCGCGAGTTCATGGGCACGGAGGCGCTCTCCCTGGCCTGGTACGACCAGCCCGCGCTGATGCATGAGATGATGGAATTCTTTGCCGATTTCATCATCGAAACCAGCCGGCCGGTGCTGGAGAAGATCCAGGTCGATTACTTTGTCCTCAATGAGGACATGTCCATGAAGGGGGGGCCGTTGCTCGGCCCGGACACTTACCGGGAATTCATCCTGCCCCACCTCAAACGGCTGGTGGCGTTCCTGCGCCGCCACGGCACCCGCCATGTTGCCGTTGATTCCGACGGCGACCCGACCCGGCTGATCCCCTTGCTGTTGGAAGGGGGCGTGGACACCCTGTGGCCGGTCGAACGCGCGTCCGAGGTCAGCCCCCAGGGGTGGCGGCGGCAGTTCGGGCGCGAACTCCGCATTTGGGGTGGGGTCGACAAGCGGATCCTGCCCCTGGGGCCGGCCGCCATCCGCCGGCACCTGCGCGAATTCATTCCGCTGATCGAGGAAGGCGGCTTTATCCCCACCGTCGACCACACGGTCCCCCCCGAGGTGTCGTGGGACAATTTCCGCTGGTATATGGATTATAAACAGGCCCTGCTGCGCGGCGACTTCCAGGCGTTGGCCTGACCCGGCCCTTGAAGGGAGCCGCCCGGTTCCGGGCGGCCGGGGGGCGTCTATCGCGCCGCAATGTTGAATTTCGAATGTCCAATTTTGAATGTCGAAGTAAAACTCACGGCGTGCCATAGCCGTCCCATGGGATGCCATCATTCATTCCGTGCCCCTGCCCGTGCCTTCGCCCGTGCCCGAACTACCCCCCCTTCTTTCGTGGTCGAAGCAGTCCATGGGCATCCTTACTTTATGCGGGTATTCGGGCGAAGGCACGGGCAC
>JBAZJM010000196.1:0-8909 GCA_041651315.1 Lentisphaeria bacterium
CGGGCGTCGCTTCCGATTTGCGGAAAGGAAAAGCGAGAACCGTCCTGCCGTTCACGGGAATTTCCAGCGGGAAAGCGATCCGCAAAACATCCACCATCGCACATTCGGACGGGAGGCGCTGAAGGGGAATTTCTTTCCCTTCGAGGGTGGTCAGCGCAACCTGATACTCTTTATTCCAGCGCTCCCAACCGACCCAGGGCTCACATTCGAAAATTCCCTTCCACGGACGGTCGGAGAAATTGTCGAAAATCAGCCGCTGAACGGGGAAATCCGGAAGCCGGCGGTTTTCTCTTCGGATCGCCAGTTCGAGCTGGTTTTCCGCCGTGGAGCGGGCGAAACCGAGATCATCGTAGATTGCGTCGTAGGCGGAACGGATGGAACTTCCGGATAAAACGTCATGGAACGTGGCGAACAAAACTTTTTTCCAGCCGTCCTCACGGGTGGCCGCGTCGCCGGGTTCAAAGAGTTCGGGGTTCCGTTTCTGACAGCTGTCCGCCTGTTCCAACAGCGAGGCGGCGGATTTGACTTCCCGCTTGATCCTCCCGCCGGCGGAATAACAGCCGACGGCGTGGTATTGCAGTTCGTCCCTGACGACCGGAAGCGGCGGATTGAGGGCGCGCACCGCGTCGAAATAACGTTCCGTGGTACTGAATTCAAGCTGAATGTCCCTGCTGTAATTCAAATGGGCGCGGAGCCATTCGATTTCCGGGATCAGCGGACCGCCACCGTGGTCGCCGAACCCGATCAGCGCCATCGTGACGCCGAGATTTTCGTCGTAGTGGCGGGGCACCTGCCAGATCATGCGTTCCATGCTGGCGTTGAAGGCGTAATCGTTCCAGATGCGAAAGACCTGCAATCGATTTCCGTTGGGGGATTCCCACAAAAAATTCCGGGCCGGGAGTTTTTTCTCATAGTCACGGGGGCGCATCATCACATATTGTTTGATCCCAGCTTCGGCGTAGAAATCCGGCAGCGTGGCGGCGTGTCCAAAGGAATCCACATTGTAGCCTGTTTTGACGGTCACGCCCAAATGCTCCCGGAAGTAGCGCGCGCCGATCTCGCTGTGCTTGCGGAAAATCGACGGCGTGGGAAAATTGCAGTCGGGCTGGACATACCAGCCGCCGACCACTTCCCAGCGGCCCACGTCGATAAAGGTGCGAATCCGTTTGAAAAGTTCGGGATCGCACTTCTCGACAGTTTCATAGAACCACGCTTCGCCGCGGGTGATAAAAATCTCCGGATAGCGGTTCAGCAGATCGCAGGCGGTACGAGCCGAATTGACGACCTCGTCAATGCCTTGCGAACGTTTCCATAGCCAGACGGGATCCAAATGTGAATTCAAAACCACATGAATCTTCATGAATTTTCTCGAAATAATCGAATCGGCCTCCGATCATTGAACAAAGGGAATTTTTGATTTCCAATTTTAGAACGCAACTCCCGCGAAGGATGAATTAAATCCCACGATCACGTTGACCTTGGAGTTTTTTAGATCACTTCCAGACATTAATGCGGCATGGCCGTCAAGAAAAGCGGCCGCACACCGGTTGTTGTGTAAAAGAATCGGCCTTTTCGCCGAATTACGACTCCAAAAAACAGCGCCGCTCAATAGATTGTCGTCCCCGTTGGCGGAATCAAGAAAGGCGGGAGTGCCACAGGGATCCTTAGCTGCGGAAAGACGGTAATTCATCCACAGTATCGGCCACGCATCTTGCGAGGTTCCTTGGTCGCTAACGATAATATCCCCCACAGCGTCTTTTGTTGCTTCATTCATAAAAAATAGACCATTGGTTCCCGACCACCAGTAATCTGCTCCGCCGAGCGTTCTCCACGCATCATCTGGTCCTTTGACGCAGAGGTAAGGATTTGACGGACAAAGGAACGTGTCCCAAGAGGTGTAGGGGGCGGAGGGCGGCCAGGTCTGACCGGTCAACACGATGTGATGGGGCTGTCTTTTTGATAGGAGCACCCAACAATCGTTCCAGTCGCCAGCATACGCCATCTGCGCCAAAGCATACTGTTTTTTATTGTTGAGGCAGCTGATTGCCTTGGCTTGTTCCCGAGCCCCCTTGAGTGCAGGCAGAAGCATTGCGGCGAGAATCGAAATAATGGCGATTACAACCAGTAGCTCTATTAGGGTGAAGCCGTTGCGCCTGCGGCACATCGTCTTCACCCCACAGACCAAATCGCACGGCGGGTTTTCCCCAATTAATCTTTTATAATCGCGCATTTTCATAAAAACACCCAAACTACCAATGTTTCGCTCAATATTCCAAAGGCACGAAAGGACACAAAGAGCGGGTCTTTGTGCCCTCCGTATTGAAAAAACGCCCTATTTTCGTTTCCGCCGGGCGTTGGCCAGCAAGCTGGCCGCTCCCACGCCGAGCAATACCATCGCCGAGGGCTCGGGGATCGCCGCTCCCGGATGATCGTACAGGTAGTCAACCTGCTGCAAACCCAGGACGCCGGAATAGACCTGGACATCGTCAATACCGCCCTTGATTGCCTGATAACCATCACCGCCTACAAATGCGCCGATTCTCCAGGCACTGCTGGTCTGGAAATCAAGTCCAAGGCTGCCGTTGGCCACAAGCTGGCCATTAACGTATAGCTTGTAGCTGTTGTTGGTCTTATCGAATGTGGCGACCACGTGGTTCCACTGGTCTTCCGTAACAGCGTAGTTACCAGTGAAAACCGCATTTTGTGTCCCACTAACACTGGCTTCGAGATGCAGTGTACGGTCGGCCCAGGAACTCCAGTTATTGTAGTAAATGCGAAACCCGTTTCCACCGCCCCCATCGGCATTTGTTGCTATTACTTGATAATAGGGAAATACCTCCTTCTGCGACGATGGCATGACCCAAGCGGCAATGGAGAATTGGTTGCCGAAGTCGTAGGCGGGCACATCGACCCAGCCTCCGTTGCCCGATGTCAAAAGCGAAGAACTTCCAGACTTGTAACTGATTGTGTCATAGCTAACCGCATTATCGCCCGTCGAGACGGTGCCATTGAGTGCGCCAACCGAGTCGTTGGCGTTGTCTTCGAAATCATAACGGTGTGTGATGATGATTTCGCCGTGGGCCGTGATCGCGGCCGAGGCGGCAAGCATCGTCGCAAGGCTCATGCTGAGCAAGGTAAAGCGTTTCATGAAAGTTCCTTTCAGAATTGTTACGAGTTAAAGCAAAAAAAGCAATCGCCTCAGACACCATCAGCACAGTCTTCGCACAAACGGATTTTGACATTGATCAGGCAGGGCACCTTTTTTTCGTCACCTCCTTTTGTTGTCGGTAAAACCGGCTTTTCCAGGTCAGGGTTCGGAAAACCGTCACAAGGTTCTCTTATGCGTCTTGTCCGGCCGCCTTGGAACGCCTCATCGAAAACGACTTGTCCGGAAACATGACGGACGCCATGGGGGGCACCGGTGCGGAATTGCATGGTGCTGACATTCATCGGGGGAAAGCCTCCTTGGTGGCCTGTTTCCTTGTCTTTAACAGTCACCATAGTCATTGCTGTAGCATAATTCTTGTTGTCATTCGTCTTATTTTATGGCATATTGCAACCTTATGAAACCGGTTGTTTCCCCCCAGGTGGTTTATACCGAGATCGGCTTCGACTTGTGGTCGCAGCAGTCGGAACCGTTCCGCGCCCTGCACCGGCACAACGAGCTGGAGATCGGAGTCACGGAGTGCGGCCTGATCCGCGCCATGTTCGGACATGAGCGGGTGGATCTGCCGCCCGGACGGATGGTGGTGTTTTGGGCGATCACCCCGCATGGCCCGGTGGAAGTGACGCCGGGCACACGGGTGCATTCGATGTTCATTCCGCTGACGTGGGTGTTGCAGTGGCAGCTGCCTGAGAACCTGCTGCATCCGTTGCTGAACGGCCGGGTTATTTTGGACGAGGAACGGGCCGACCCCTGCACGGACACGGCGCTGCTGAAACACTGGTCCGCCCTGATGCGGGAGAAGAGCCCGGAAACGCGGCGGATTGTCCTGCTGGAGGTGGAGGCGCGGCTGCGCCGGCTGGCCCGCGACTGGCCGGGGCCGGCGGCGGCCGACACGCCGGCGGTTGTCCCGGCGGGCGTGACCGGGCATGCCCGGCATTTTGAGATGATGGCCCGGCACATTGCCGTTCATTACCGCCAGCCGTTGTCGGTGCCGGAGGTGGCGGCGGCGGTGGGACTGCATCCCGTTTATGCCATGCGGGTGTTCCGCAAATACAGCGGCATGACCATCCAGGACGCGATCACCCAGCACCGGATCTCCCATGCCCAGCGGCTGATGGCCACCACCGATGAAAAGACCCTGTCCATTGCCACGCAGAGCGGTTTTGGCTCGGTCTGCCGGTTCTATCAGGCGTTCAAAAAAATCACCGGCCAGACTCCGAAGGCCTGTGCCACCGCCCTGCGCGGAAAAGTCTGATCAGGCCGGCAGGCGGAGGCGGCGGCTGCCGTTGGGCAGGGAGGCCAGCAACACGGGCACCACGCCGCCGAGGCGGCCGGCCGCGTCCCGGGTCAGCGGCTCGCCGAGCAGGCCGGCGATGCATTCGGGCCATTCGACCGCCGTCACGGCCCGGGGGGCGAAGAGGAACTCCTCAATGCCGAAGGCGGCGGCGTCGGCATCGGCGTTGATCCGGTAAAGGTCGAGGTGGAAAAACCAGCCGCCGTCGGGCCGGCGGTATTCCTGGACCAGGGTGAAGGTGGGGCTGGTGACCGGTTCGGTGATGCCGAAGGCGCGGGCCAGGCCGCGGGCGAACACCGTCTTGCCGGCCCCGAGGTTGCCGCGGAGCGCCACCACGGCACCGTCGGCCAGCCGGGCGGCGAGGGCGGCGGCGGCCGCCTCAGTCTCGGCGCTGCTGGCGGTGACGATCTCCTGCCAGGAATGGGGCATCAGTCCACCGCGATCTTGAGGATCAACTTGTGCAGGGCGACGCCCGGGTTGGCCATCGGCGCATGGGCGTCCTCGGGGAAGAAGATGGCAAAATGTCCCGGCGGCACGGGCAGCCAGATCTCGGCCGGGCGGGAGAAGAAGCCGACATCCTTCGCCTCGTCGAAGCCGGTGCTGCTGCCGGCCACGGCGGCGAGCGGCGCCCAGCCGATGGTGTCGGTGCCGCTGCCCAGCGCGATCTGGATGTCGATGTAACGGCGGTGCGCCTCCAGCAGCGCCTCGGCCCGGGGGCGGCCGGGACCGCGGGCGACCACGGCGTACAGGCGGTCGCCCGCAATCGGGTGCCGCCCGTCCGGCAACGCGGCGGCGTCGGGACGGTGCGCGAAAGCGAAGGCCTGGGCGAACAGGGGGTGGAGGGACAGGGAACGGCCGGCGTTGCTCAAAAGGTCGAGAATCATGGGGGGAAATATAACCGGTTTCCCCGGCCGGCGGTGGCACCCGCCGGCAACGGGACTAAATTAAAACACTTTATGTTGCACGGGTTCTAGCAAGGCGGGGCGTCACGGGATGAATGTACTGGTTACCGGCACGGCGGGCTTCATTGGATTTCATTTGGCCAAGCGGCTGCTGGCCGAGGGGCACCAGGTCACCGGCCTTGACAATTTCAACGACTACTATGCCGTCCGCCTGAAGGAGGACCGGCACCGGCAACTGGAGACCCTGCCGGGATATCGCGGGGTGCGCGGCGACTTGTGCGACCTGGAGTTGCTGCACCGGCTGTTCCGCGAGCAGCGCTTCGACGGGGTGGTCAATTTGGCCGCTCAGGCCGGGGTACGCTATTCACTGGAGCATCCCTTTGCCTATCTCAAGGCCAACCTGGAGGGGCATTTGTCGGTGCTCGAGGCCTGCCGGCACGGCGGCAAGCCGCGCCTAGTCTACGCCTCCAGCTCCAGCGTCTACGGCGGGAATACCAAACTGCCGTTTGCTGAAACGGATCCGGTGGACAATCCGGTCAGCCTGTACGCGGCGACCAAGAAGAGCGACGAACTGATGTCGCACGCCTACAGCCACCTGTATGGCATGCAGACCATCGGCCTGCGCTTCTTCACGGTGTACGGCCCCTGGGGCCGTCCCGACATGGCCATGTGGGGGTTCACCGAACGGATCCTCAAGGGGCAGCCGATCCCGGTCTTCAATCATGGCGAGATGCGCCGGGACTTCACTTACGTCGACGACATCGTGTCGGGCATCCTCGGCGCCATGACCGCCCCGGGGCTGGAGCTCTACGAAATCTTCAACCTGGGCAACCACCAGTCGGAGAAGTTGCTGGACATGATTGCGGCGCTGGAAGCCGCCATCGGACGCAAGGCCAAGATGGACTTGCTGCCGATGCAGCCCGGCGATGTGCCCGCCACCTATGCCGACGTGGAAAAGGCCCGGACCAAGCTCGGTTTTGCCCCCACCACCCCGATCGAGATCGGCGTGCCGCGTTTTGTCGCCTGGTACAAGGACTACCACGGCGTGGCCTGATTCCGGAAAAGCCGGCACCGGCTTTTCCAGAATTACAGATGCGGAAAGGTCAGGGCCGGCCGCTGTTCCGCCGGCAGGCCGCTTCGGGCCGCCTGTTCCGGCGTGGTGATGCCGGTCAGCACCAGGGCGGTGACGAACCCCAGGCCGTTGCCGCCACGGATGTCGCTGGCCAGGGAGTCGCCGACCACCAGCACCCGGCCGGTCTCCGGCGGGCGGTCCAGGCCGTGGCGCTCCGCCAGCCGGGCCAAAGCCCGGCGGAAAATGGCGGCATTGGGCTTGCCCAAATAATGCGGGTCGAGGCGGACGCCGTATTCTGCCAGGATCATCTGCAGAAAGCGCGCCTTGCCGCCCGCCCCGATGTGAATCTCACCATGCCGGCCCGGCCAGTAGCTGTCCGGATTGGGCACCACCAGGAAGGCCTCCGGCCGGTGGATGAAGAAATTGATCACGGCGTTGAAGGTGGATTCCCAGTCATAATTGGCCTCGCCGATGATCACGCCCGCGCAGTCCGTCAGATGCGGCAGCGACCGGGTGGGGCGCAGGCCGGCGCGCTCGGCATAGCAGGGGGCGCCCAGATCGCCCATGATGAACACCTCACGCCCGCGCAGGTTGCGTTCGGCCACGAAATCCACGATGGCGTCCGCGCAGGAGACGATCTCCTCCGCCGTCACCGCGAGGCCGGCCCGGGCCAAAAACCCCGCCTTTTCCGCCGTGGAATGATTGCCGTCGTTGGTCAGCAGCAGGAACGGCAGGCGCACGGCGCGCAGCCAGGACAGCAGGCCGGGGGCGCCGGGCAGGGCGCCGCTGCCGCGGAGCAGCGTGCCGTCAATGTCGAACAGCGCGGCATCATAGGTGCCGGCCGCTTTTTCCAGATGAGTGGCCAGGCCGCCGGCCAGCCGTTGCGGAGAGGTGGACATGCCGGGTAACCTAACCCGGATATTCATGAATAACGAGATTCACGCAACCGTTTTGCCCGCAAAAACAGGCTAATGACGGAGGAAACACCGGGTGAACAGAAGGCAGCCAAGACGGCAAAGGCTGGATGATCCTGAGGCGGCAGCCTCCATCGGAGTGTCGGCGGCTTCGACGCCGCCCTGGTAGGAATGACCGCTTACTGATGTGTGCGGCTCGGATGGCGGGGCTTTGGGGAGCGGCCGTCGCAGCCGGCCGGTAGGAGGGCGGCGTGAGCACCCGCCGTCACTCCAAGGCGCCTGCCGGCGCAGGAAACCAATCGGAGATGTGTCTTTGTGCCGGTTTTGGGACAGTCTCACCGGGAGTGTCTCACGTGGGAGACACTATTCGGGCGGGCGGTCCCTGCGGGAAAGGATTTTTTCCAAGCTCAAACCGGGGCTGGCGGCCGCCGGCTTCGCGAACCTTGGCACGGACCCTGCTATGTTCAGCCAAGTTCGCGTTTCCAGACCGGTCATTCCGGCCGGGGCCCGGAAACAAAAAGAGAAAACCAAAGGCATCGAAGGAGAATCCCATGAAGCGCAAGAACTTCACCCTGGTGGAAATCATGATCGTGGTCGCCATCATCGGCCTGTTGGCCGCGATCGCCATCCCGAGCTTCCTGAACGCCCGTAACACCTCCCGCAAGAACGCCTGCATCAACAACCTGCGCCAGATCGATGGCGCCCAGCAGCAGGCCATGCTGGCCCTGAGCACCGACGCTCCGACCGTCGCCAACGTGCAGGGTTACCTGAAGCAGCAAGCCCCGGCCTGTCCGAGCAAGGGCACGACTTACAAGCTGGACGAGGTTCCGCCGAAATGCCCGGACTTGATTGACGGCCACGTGCTCCCGTAAGGTTCCTTCGCCAATCAACAAAAGGGCGGCTTGCAGGCCGCCCTTTTTGCTTCTGTCCCCTGAGGGCAGCGACGTTGGTATGGGATAAGGTTTCTCGTCAGGATGGGAATCGACCGAGGAGGACACCTTGAAACACCAGAACTTCACGCTCGTGGAAATCATGATCGTGGTTGCCATCATCGGGGTGTTGGCCGCGATTGCCATCCCGAGTTTTCTGAGCGCCCGGGTGACCTCCCGCAAGAACGCCTGCATCAACAACCTGCGCCAGATTGATGGCGCCCAGCAGCAGGCCATAATGGCTTTGCCGACCGACGCCCCGACTGCCGCCCAGGTGCAGATGTATCTGAGGCAGACGGGGCTGGTCTGTCCGACCACGCTCACTCCCTATGTGCTGAACGCCGTGCCGGTGGAATGCCCGACCAAGGTTGCTGGGCACGTGCTCCCGTAAGGTCCCCAATCTGGGCAGACAACAAAAAGGGCGGCCGCCAGGCCGCCCTTTTGGCTGGGTTTGGCACAAGTCCGGTTGTGGGGAGCGGCTTCGTCCCGTAGGGACCGAGTCTATTCCCGTCCCGCTGGGACGGGAAACTGGAGTTTGGCACAAATCCGCCTTGAGGACGAACATGCCATGAGAGCGCATCCCATAAATTCAAGACCAGGCAGGATTGCCTGGTCGACGTTCCTCGCACGCA
>JBAZJM010000197.1:0-8866 GCA_041651315.1 Lentisphaeria bacterium
CTGGCCGAGGCCGCCGGCCTGCCGGGCGACACCCGGCTGGCGGTGCAGCAGCCCGTGGCGGAACTGCCCGGGGTGCCGGAGCGGGTGGACCTGGCCCGCCTGATCAACGACGCCATCCGCCAGCGCCCGGACATCGCCGCCCTGCGCGCCGACCTGGCGGCCAAGGAAGCCGCCGTGACCGTCCAGTCCTCCGCGCGCTGGCCGTCGCTTTACCTGAACGGCGGGCTCGGCGGCAACAACTATGATTATTACGCCCATCGCGGCGCCGACCACACCGACAGCCAGATCGCCTATGGCATCGGCCTGAACGTGCAATGGACCCTCTTTGACGGCCTGCAGACCGAGGCCGCCACCCGCGCCGCCCGCGAGGCCGCGGAAGCCATGCGCGCCCAGCTCCGCCAAGCCGAACTGGCCGCCAGCGCCGATGTCTGGCGCAGTTACTACGATCTCGTCACCGCCCAGCGCAAATCCCATTTCAGCGACGCCTACCTGAAAAGCAGCAGCGCCGCCTATGATTTGGCGGACGAGAGTTACCGGGCGGGCCTCAACAGCCTGCTGGACCTGCTGGTCGTCCAGCGCACGCTCGCCGATGCCCGCAGCCAGCAGGTGACCGCCCGCAACGAGGTGTTCACCGCCTTTGCCAACCTGGTGCATGCGGTCGGCCGCCTGGAAAAGGGCCGTCCCAACAGCTTCCCGGCACCCGCCGGAACCCCCGCCCCGGCCATCAGCAAGAAAGGCTCCCGGCCATGACCTGCCACCGTTTCATCCGCCTGCCCGTGCTCCTTGCCGCCGGCCTGCTGTTCGCCGCCGGCTGCGGCAAAAAGGACGGCGCCCCGCCGGCCCGGCCGCCCACGCCGGTGCACATCGTTGCGGCCGCCACGGCCACCGTGCCAACCCTGCTGCCGGCCTTCGGCACCGCCGTCGCCAATGTCCAGGTGAACATCACCCCGCAGGTGTCGGGCAAGATCCTCAAGGCGCTGATCAAGGACGGCGAGACGGTGGCCGCCGACCAGCCGCTGTTCGAGATCGACCCCAGCGACTACGCCAACACGGTGCATCAGAGCGAGGGCGCCGTCGAGGGCGACCGCGCCAACCTGTGGATCGCCAAGCTGAACGTCGACCGCAACCAGCCGCTGGTGGCGAAAAACCTGATCTCCCAAAACGCCTTCGACAACTACAAGGCCACCGCCGAGGCGGCCGAGGCCAAACTCAAAGCCGACCTCGCCAGTCTCGAGCAGGCCAAACTCGACCTGACCCGCTGCACCGTCCGCGCCCCCAGCGCCGGCGTCTGCTCCAAAGTGATGGTCAACCCCGGCAACTTGGCGGTGGCCAACCAGACCGTCCTAACCACCCTCAAGGGGCTGGACCCCATCCAGGCCGAGTTCGCCCTCTCCGAGGAATACCTGCCGGCCCTGCGCCGGGAACTGGCGGCCGGCCCGGTGACCGTCTCCGTGCAGCCGCGCGGCGACGACCAGAGCTATGCCGGCCGCGTCGTCTTCATCGACAACGCCGTCAACACCGCCACCGGCACCATCCTGGTGCGCGCCGAGATCCCCAATCCCGAACACAAGCTGTGGCCCAACCAGTTCCTGGCCGTGACCGTGCGGGCCGGCGAGTTCAAGGACGCCGTGGTGATTCCGGAAAGCGCCGTTCAAACCGGCAAAATGGGCCCGTTCGCCTTCGTGGTCGACGCCCAAAACACCGCCGAACTGCGTCCCGTCCAGCTCGGCGTCCGCACCGATGGCCACGTTCACATCAAGGCCGGCATCAAGGCCGGTGAACGGGTGGTCGCCCAAGGGTTATTTATGCTGGTACCCGGCGCCACCGTCATGGAGATGCCCCCGCCGGGCGGCGCCCCGGGCCACCCGGGCGCCCCGGCCGGCAAACCCGCCGCCGTCCCCGGAGGCAAACCGTGATTTCCGAAGTCTTCATCCGCCGGCCGGTCGCCACCATTCTGCTGACCGTGGTGCTGTGCGCCTTTGGCGTGTGGTCCTATCTCCGCCTGCCGGTGAGCAGCCTGCCCACCGTCGATTACCCGGTCATCCAGGTGACCGTGTACTATCCGGGCGCCAGCCCCGAAACCATGGCCACCACGGTGGCCACGCCGCTGGAAAACCAGTTCACCCAGATCAACGGCCTGGCCTCCATGCTCTCCGACAACAAGGAGGGCTCGACCACCATCAACCTGACCTTCGACCTGGACCGCAATGTGGACGCGGTGGCCACCGACGTCCAGGCCGCCATCTCCCGCGCCCAAAACCTGCTGCCCAAGGATCTGCCCAGCCCGCCCACCTATCAGAAGTTCAATCCGTCCGACGCGCCCATCTATTATCTCCTGCTCTATTCGGACACCCTGACCGAAGGCGACCTGTACGACTACGGCAACATCGTCATTGCCAAGAAACTGAGCATGCTGGAAGGCGTCTCCCAAGTCCAGACCTACGGCGCCCAGCGTTGCGTCCGCGTCCAGTTCATCCCCGAACGGCTGGCCGCCTACCAGCTCGGCATCGACGAGGTGGTCTCGGCACTGCAGGCCGGCACCGTCTCCATCCCCGGCGGCAGCCTCAACGGCACCTCCCGCTCCTTCACCATCGAGCCGCAGGGCCAGCTGCGCTCGGCCAAGGAGTACGCCCCGCTGATTATCGCCTACCGCGACAACGCCCCCGTCCGCCTACGCGATGTCGCCAACTGCGTGGACAGCATCAACAACGACATCGTGGACATCCGCTACAACACGCCCGGTAAACCCGAACGCAGCAACTGCGTGGTCATGGCGATCTCCCGCGTTGCCGGCTCCAACACCGTCGCCGTCGCCGACATGGTCACCAAAACCATCGCCAAACTGCAGCGCGACCTGCCCGGCGATGTCCACACCCACGTCGTCCACAATGGCGCCGACGCCATCCGCGACAGCATCCACGACGTCGAAGTCACCGTCCTGATCGCCCTCAGCCTGGTGGTCCTGGTCATCTTCCTGTTCCTCGGCCGCATCCGGGAGACCGTCATCCCCGCCATCACCATCCCGGTGTCGCTGCTCGGCACCTATGTCCTGATGGATCTGGCCGGCTTCAACCTCGACACCCTGTCGCTGATGGGCATCGTGCTGGCCATCGGCTTCCTGGTCGACGACGCCATCGTGGTGCTGGAAAACACCGTGCGCCATCTCGATTCGGGCATGAAGCCGATCCCCGCCGCCATCCGCAGCATGAAGGAAATCACCATCACCCTGATTTCCACCAGCGCCGCCCTGGTCGTCGTCTTCACCCCGCTGGTGTTCATGAGCGGCGCGGTCGGCCGCAACCTGCGCGAGTTTGCCCTGACGGTCATTTTCGCCATCGTCGTTTCCACCCTGGTGGCCCTGCTCCTCTCCCCCATGATGTGCGCGCGCATCCTGCGCCACCATCAAAAGGAGAACTGGCTGCAGAAAGCCATTACCGCCACCATTGACGCCATGATCCGAAGCTATGGCGTGCTGCTCGCCGGGACCCTGAAGCACCGCTGGATTTCTGTGCTCGGCTGGACGGTCTGCATCCTCGGCACCGGGGTCCTGTTCAAAAAGCTCCCCCAAACCTTCCTGCCGCCGGGCGACAGCAGCTTCATCATGGGCGCCATGCTCACGCCGCTGGGATCGTCGACCGAGGCCATGAGCCGCTACCAGCAGAAGGTTGCCGCGACCCTGCGGCAAAACCCGGAGATCCTGGATCTTGTCACCGTCACCGGTTTCCAGCCGGGCGCCGACCAGAGCATGGGCTACATCTTCTGCCGCCTGAAACCGCCGCGGGAGCGCGCCCCCATTGACCAGATCGCCCAGCAATTCACCATGCAACTGGGGCCCATCCCCGACGGCTTCAGCGCCCTCAGCGCCGTGCCGGTGCTCAAGATCAGCTCGGGCGCTGAAACCACCCAAGTCGGCAGTGATTACGCTTACCTGCTGACCGGTTTCAACCGCCAGGATGTTTACGCGGCCTCCCAAAAACTGCAACAGGCCATGTACGGCATTCCCGGCATCTTTCCCTTAATTCAGAACACCATCAAGCTGACCATGCCGCGGCTGTCGGTGGAGATTGACCGCGATCGCGCCTCCGCGCTCGGCATCACCGCCCAGCAGATCGAGCAGGCCCTCGGCATCTGCTTCTCCAACAATTACGTCGCTCTGTTCACCACCGACAACGACCAGTACCAGGTCATTCCCGAGATCGCCAAGGAGCGCCAGCGGCGCCCCACCGACCTGGAATACCTCTACGTGCGCTCCCGGACCACCAACCAACTGGTGCCGCTGCGCTCCCTGGTGTCCTGGCATGAGGAGGCCGGGCCCCAGGACGTGCCGCACGCCAACCAGCAGGAAGCCGCCACCCTGTCCTTCAGCCTCCTCCCTGGCGTGGCCATGGGCGATGTCACAACCGCCATCGACAAGACCGCCGCCGGCATCCTGCCGCACGGCGTCAGCGGCACCTTCATCGGCGACGCCCTAGAATTCAATAAGTCGGTCGTCAGCCTGGGCATCCTGCTGCTGGTCGCCATCTTCCTCAAGTACGTCGTGCTCGGGGTGCTCTATGAGAGCTACATCCACCCGTTCACCATCCTCACCACCCTGCCGGTGGCCGTGTTCGGCGGCCTGCTGACCCTGCTGGCGTTCCAGAGCATGCTCTCGCTCTACGCCTATATCGGCCTGTTCGTGTTGATCGGCCTGATCACCAAGAACGGCATCCTGATGGTGGACTTCGCCGAACAGCGCCGGGCTGAAGGCAAGAACGCCCACGACGCCATTTATGACGCCTGCCTGGTCCGCTTCCGCCCCATTCTCATGACCGGCCTCTGCTCCATCCTCGGCGCCATGCCGATCGCCCTCGGCTACGGCGCCGACGCCGAATCGCGCATCCCCCTCGGCTTGGTGGTGGTCGGCGGCATGGTCTTCGCCCAGGTCATCACCCTGTTCATCACCCCCGGCATCTACCTGATCATGGACAGCCTCCAGACCCGCTTCTTCAAGCCGCGCACCGACCTGGAGTGACCGCGGACGTCCAACATTCAACGTTGGACGTTCGATGTTGAATGCCCCCGCTGTAGCGGCGCCTGTGCCAGACGCCCTCTGGAGTTTGGCGAAACTCAACGGGTACGGTTTTCCCGTCCCAGCCATCAGGTTAAGGTTTTCAAGCGTGCATTGACCGGTGTTCAGGCAGGGCCAAAGGCCCGATTTCATAATAGCCTGGGGCAACGCCCCAGGTTTGCGAGTAAGGAGAAATAAAGGGCTGAAAGCCCGCTTCATGAAACGCCCCTTCAGGGCTGAAACATTATCTTTTTCTTTTCCTGGGGCGTTGCCCCAGGCTGGTATGAATGCGCGCCGTTGGCGCTTAAAAACGGCTTACCCTGATGGCTGTGGGGCTGAAGCCCCTGCCTATTTTCATTCAGTCCCTACGGGACGAAGCCGCCCCGAAACCCCGTACTTATGCCAAACTCCAGGACGCCTGTGCCCGGCGCCCTCTGAGTTGGAATCACGGGGAAAACGGCCAGATCGACCACTCGGCCTTGTCCGCCTGGGCGGCCACGCGGACTCCGCACACCCGGCCGGCCGGGGTGCAGGTGAACTCCACCACATCCCCCCGCCGGTTGGCGCGGTTGATGGAAAACAGGGTGACCCCGAGCTCGCTCAGCACCAGGCCGCCGCCGCGGACGGCGCTGTTCCCGTAGACCAGCTGCTGGCGGCCGTCGTCAAGGGTGATCATGGCGCCCGGACTGCCCAAACGCTGGAGCACCGCCGCCTTGGTGTTTAGCCCCGGCGCCGTGGCCTTCCGGACCAGCTCCCGGTCGCCAACCTGGATGGACGTGCAGCCCGCCGCGGCCACCGCCGCCAGCGCGGCCGCCAGCACCGCCCGCCATGCCTGGTGTGAAAGGGTCATCGCCGCAACCCCGGGGTCAGGTTCTGGGTCTGCCGGGGGGCGCGCGCCGACTCGCCCTGTAGCGGCGGCCGCACCGTCGCCTGCCGGGTCCGGGTGACGCTGGACACCACGCCGCTGTCCCGGTCAAACTCGATCAGCAGCTCATCGGTCATCTGGCCGTCCTCCCAGCAAAACGGCAGGAAGAGGACATAGCCCAGGGCAAACGTGGTGCGCCGGCTCTCATAACAGACATAGCACAGATGGGTGTCGGAGATCAGGCGGAAGTTTTCGCTCAGCTCGGACACCGGCGCCGGCGGCCCCAGGCGGTCGAGCACGTCATACACGGTCGTCTTCCCCACCGTGATGAACGAGGGGTCGATGTCCTTGAAATGGGCGTTGGCCACCGTCCGGTGAAAGGCACAGCCCGAGCCCAGGGCCGCCACCCCTGCCAGCACCATCATGACCAGCCATTGTCGCATGTGCGGAGTCCTCCGGAGGTCGCGTCAGTTCCCGAACGGCACCCATTCCCACGGCACCCGCTGCGAGTTGTTGCTGACGCTCACATGCTCCACCACGCCGTTCTTGTTGATCATGAAGTAGGCCGTATCCAGACGCGCGTTGGTCTTGGCAAAACGCACGAGGATCAGGTTGAACTCCTCCGTCTTGGAGTCGCCAAAGTTGTAGATGAACAGCTGGCGGCCGTCCTTCACCGGCATGACGGTGTTGGGCGCGCTGCCCATGATCGCCTCCAGCTGGGCGGTCGTGGTCTTGCCCGGCCGGACCGCCCGGGACTTGGCATACGTCTGCCCGTCATTGATCTCGACGCGGGACCAGGCGCACCCCCCGGCCAGCAGCCCCGCGACCACCACTCCCCCGCACAGCATCACCGCCCGGCGCATGATTGCCCCCATGGCGTTTCTCCTTGCAACATTCAGCATTCACTATTCAACATTGGACATTCTGTGAAGAAAATCCGAATGTAGCGGCGGCGCCCGCCATTGCCAGTCGTTTTTGTGGCTTCGCATGAGATATTGTCGCCAATGTCCAAGCCTGAACGCCAGCCAGAAACCGGCCCCGCCCATGAATGAACCGACCTACGCGGCCATCACCCCCGCCGATTACGCCGAAATCCGCGCCCTGTGGAACGCCACCCCCGGCATGGGACTGGGGGCGGCCGACAGCGCGGCGGGCATCGCCGCCCTGCTCGCACGCAATCCCGGCTGTTGCTTTCTCTGCCGCGCAACGCTGACGGAACCCGGCACCCCCAACCAGCCGGGAACGCTGGCCGGCACCATCCTGGCCGGGCACGACGGGCGGCGCGGCTATCTTTACCACCTCGCCGTCCGCCCCGAGTTCCGACGGCGCGGGATCGCCTCGGAACTGCTGCGCCGGGCGTTGGCCGGGCTCACCGCTGCAGGCATCACCAAGGCCCACGTCTTTGTCTTCGACACCAACGCCGACGGCAAGGCCTTCTGGGCCCGCCATTTCACCCGCCGCCACGACCTCGCCCTCTTCTCCGGCGATCTCGGCTAAGCCCCCCGTAACCGTCAATCCTTCACCACGACGGTTTTTGCGGGGGGGCGCCTGGCCGCGGCGTCAAACGGCTGATGGGGTCGGATGCAGCCGGTTCGACGCGGTCATTTTCCGGCGGTGGGCGGAAGGGGAACGCTCGTGGATGCGCTTGAACTCCCTGGAGAAGTGGAACTTGTCGTTGATGCCGACCCGCCCCGCGATCTCCGCAATCCCCAGATCCGTGGTTTCCAACAAACGTGCCGCCAAAGAGTAGCGGATGCACTGGAGGTATTTGTGCGGCGCAATGCCGACGACCTCCCGGAACTTCCGGATGAAGGCGTTGGGCGCGAAACCGAAACGCCGGGCGAACTCCGGGTTGCTCCACGGATGCGCCGGGGATTCCTTCATCAGGCGGCACGCCGCGCTGATGCGCGGGTCGGTCAGGGCCGATTCCAGGGCATCCCGGCAATGCGTGAGGGCGATGGCGACAATGGCGTTGGCATAGAGCTGGGAAACCGGGGTCGTTCCGTGCTCCTTCAACTCGCCGCGCAGTTTCCCAAGGAGGGCGTTCAGTCCGTCATCCAATTTCACCTCATAAGGATCCCCGTGCGAATTCAGGAAACATCCTTCCAAGGCAAAATGGATGAAGGTTTGCTCCTGGCCGCCCCGGTCGACATAGCTCCCCATGTCCTCCGCGGGAGGCAGGAGATAAAGCCGGTCCGGCAAGAGTTCCAGCTTCCGCCCGCCTTTCAGGACCACGCCGGCCCCCCGGGTGCTGTGATGGTAGAGACGCCAGTGAAAACCGGGCAGGCGGCGGCTGTTCCAAAAGTCCCCGAGCACCTCCACATCGGCGAAGTCGACCTGGAGCTGGGGGGATAACTTCGCCTCGCCGCACAGGGGGCTTTCAAGGGCGGCAATGTTTGTTTTATTCATCTATTCGTTAAGTATATCAATTTGTTAATGTTCGTATTATCCATATAGTGACTATAGCACAAGGCGCCATCCTGGCAATCCATGCGGCAATGAATTGGCCTTCGGTCAAAAGAAAGGAAAACCTAGATGAAAAGAATGGGTTTCACCTTGATCGAACTGCTGGTGGTAATCGCCATCATCGCGATTTTGGCCTCCCTGCTCCTGCCGAGCCTCTCCCAGGCGCGGGATAGGGCCAAGGGTGCCAATTGCCTGTCGCAGCTCAAGCAGATCGGGCTGGGATACATGCAATACACCATCGACAATCAGGATTACGCCGTACCCGACTACGGCATCGACTACGGCGGCGGCGGCGGCTGGGGGGCGCCGTACTGGCACCACCGCCTGTTGACCGGGACGGCGGAACAGTTGCCAAACTCGGAGTGGGACATGGCGAAAAATCCCGGCGGCGGCAAGGGCTACATCACGCCGAAACTTTTGCTGTGCCCCACCATGCCCCCCGTGGACAACATTGAGATCTTCATCCCTTACGGCTACAACTATGTCCT
>JBAZJM010000198.1:0-8864 GCA_041651315.1 Lentisphaeria bacterium
GCCGACCCCAGCGGTCATCAGAATGGCGGCAATGATCCGGCCGAGCGTGGTGACCGGATAGCAGTCACCGTAGCCGACCGTGGTGATGGTGGAAAAGGACCACCAGAGGGCGTCGCCCGCCGTCTTGATGTTCGCTTCGGGGGACGTCTCGCAGTTCAGAATGGCGATGGATGAGAAGACTACCAGGACGAAGGAAATCAGGGCGACCGAGGCGAGGGTGCCCTTGGCCCGGTTGGCAAACAGGAACTGAAGTATCAGCTTTGTTGAGCGGATGCCACGGAGTATCCGCAGAATCCGGATGACGCGGGCAAAACGGCCCCACCGCAGAAGCTGGAGATTGGGTATGCTGGAGACAAGGTCGATCCAGCCCCATTTTAGGTATGCGCGCTTGTCCTTGGCGGTGAATAGATGAAAGAAAAAATCGCCGATGAAGACGACGCAAGCCAGACTGTCGATCTGGGTAAGAAGGGCCGACGTCTCAGGCGGGAGAGGGAAGATCGTTTCCACAAATACCGCCCCGAGAACATAAACGGAAAGGAATAACATCAAGACTTGCCAAAGCGTTATTCTAGGGGTGGCGAATTCGTTTGCCGTTGCCATGCGGTTCCCTCTTTTCTATCACGGGATTTATAGGAACGGATTTATCTAGGGACGGGTGAATTGGGACATCCCGTAGCACCCTGCCCATTCCCTGTTCACCATAAGCCTTCACGCAACACAATTCACCCGGATCCCCACGCGCCTCGCAAGCGGCGGATTCGTGTTGTCCACGGTTCGTGGGCGGGCGGCCCCCTCACGGGTGACGGCCGGGGCCGCAATCAATCCACCAAACACCTTGCCGATGAACGAGCCATTACTACCCGCATCCCGGCCGTTCGCGTTGCCCAGTGCGGCGCCGTCCTCGTGCATGTCGAGGTGGACGCCGACACCGGGGCCGTGCAATCCGTCGAGCGGATCGGTATCATACCCGAACAACGCTTTTACGATCTCACCGGCATTCACGCCATTACCTGCCCGTTTACCGGCGCGCGTACCCTCGCCGTGGATCGTGCCCACTGGGACGCCGCCGCCATGGCCTGGCGGCATGAGGATATGCGACAACATTGGGTTGACTGGATAAAATCAAAAATAACGAAGCTTACAAATGGCACACTTTTATATAACTGGTTTGTAGATAGTGATACCGCCAGCGCCACAATCTAATTTGTAAAGAATTTTATGTATGATCTCAATATTTAATTCTGCATCACTAGCAATTGTTCCGTAATTAAATGTTTTTGCTTCTCCAGGATCACACGACTCCATTCGGTTATTTAGATAATTTTCTATAGTCTTAGCGTTAACAATCATGATAGAAGAATCAAATATCTTTCTTCTGTTACTTCCCCGATACGCATCTATGTTTATTCGCACTGGATATTCAATCATTGTTTTATTCTTTCATTAAAAGTAATATACTTTGTTATGAACAGTTTTATTAATCTGTTTTTGTGGCTTGTTGATCAGTAGCTGTTTGCTCAACAATAAACGACTCGCCATAACATTCACTGTAAACATCACCAAATTTTGGCTGTTTTATAAGTTCTTGAAACAATGGCCATTCCTTATAATTTAAACGATTAAAATCATCATCATGTTTTAGCCGTTTCATTATAAAATAACAAGTATCATAGTCATCATGCAATACTGCAACGGCAAGTTTAAATCGATCACTACATGCTGTCCAGTCATCATCTTTAATAACATCTAAACAGTGATTATTATTGTTATTCCATTTAAATGCTTGAGCATAATTAATAAGTAATATTCTGCGCTTGCTATCATCATAATGTTTCATTTGTTTTTGGCTGAAAAAACCCAGTAATCGAATAGCAAGATCATATTCGCATTTTTTTATCAGCTCAAGAGTTATTTTTATTATATTTTCATCTGAGTCTTTTATAAGCTCAGGACATAATTTTCGCCATAGTACATGGGACATTTTGAACCCAATTTCATAAATACATTTATATGCATTCTCGAAATAATTACGACTTACTTCAAGTTGATCACCAACATGCAGTTCTTTCTCTGTTTTATAATTATACTCACTGCAAACGCCAATATATTGAGAAGACACTTTCCCATCTGTATGAACAAACAAATTTCTTCTTTCAGTCAATTCGATAAAATCAGGCCAACACGCCAAATCCTTATTGAAAGGTATTTTTAGTTTATTTTTTAACCATTCAAAATGTTCCGCATGGCTTTTTCTGATTACTGTTTCAATTTCTTTTTCAATGATAAATTCACGTGCACTGGAAATATCTTTAAAACTTGTCAGTTCAGCAAATGACAATAGCTTATCAGATCCATTTAACATTTCAGGCTTTACTGTAAACATAAATCTTATGAGCCTTCCGATAAATGAATCGTACTGAGAAACAAGAGATGTCAAAAAATTTCGTGGTATTAAACGAAAAGCTATCCTTGACTGTTCAATTTCGCGTTCAAGTTTGCTTGCCGTTGACATATCTTCCATTTTCAAGAGATAAGTTGTAATAGAACCTGTTTTTTCTCTAACTGTTCCGCGCGTTGATAAGAATTCCGAGTATTTACTACGGGATTCACTACGAAAATCTTCTGCCACACGCATCATTTTTGGAAGAGTCGTGCGTAATGACTCAATATCTTTAGTAAAACGAGCAATATCATTTACAAGTACTTCTGTCGCTTGTTTTATATTTTCTTCTGTCATTATGCTTCTTCTCCTGTACCTTTTTAAGTCCTATCCAAAATGGCTCCACATATTCGACATTGGTACACGTTTTTCTTCATGATGAGTAGGCAACCCAACAAAAGGCCGACCATTGACATTCCCCCAAAGCCCATACCGACAAATGCAGCTATGCCAGCAGCCATTTCATCTGTAGACGTGCGGGAATGGGGATCGAATCCCATGCGGGAAATAGCCCTTAACACCGTCCAAAGGAAGCCTAAAACAGCCCAAAGCATGCCCAGGGCTGACGGCACCAGGATAATCCACCCGATCAGAACGACCGGCAGCGACATGCGATCAACGGCCGTCCGCTCCATCGATTGAACGTTTTTACAAGCGGAACAATCGAGCCGGCCGGTAAACTTTTTTTGCGCCCCGGGATCCACCAAATCAAGTTCAATATGGGCGTGACAAGCCGGACAATCCGCATCGGGCCACTGGTCGTCAATTTGGAACTTGGCGCGGCACTTGGGGCAGTCAACCGTGGTTCTCGCCATCTCCAATCCCCTCCCATCCGGGGGGTAATGTGGCATGACCTGGCACATTTGACAAGCACTTACAAGAAAAGCAGAAATGGGGAAAGCAGAAAGCTGAAATGCCGGGGACCGCGGGAGCGGCCTGCGGAATCCGCAAAACGGTCATGTCCCCCCGCTTGGCGTCCTTGAGTTATTTGTGTACATGAATGTATTGGTGTACACAAATGAGATAGGAGCGCCACATGAAACCGCGTAACGCCAAAGAAGAGTACCTCGCACGGCAGAGCCGACGGCTGTTGCCAGAGGTGTCGCCGGGGGCCATCCGGCTCAGGGTGCTGGACTTTTTCCGCGCCGACCGGTTCAAGGGGCTGCTGGCGGATGCCATCCTGCGTTCCCGGTTTTCCGCTAACGCGATTGAACTTGCCCGGAGCTATGTCGCCGAGTTTTGCCCCGGCCGGGGGCGGGGGCCGGCGCGGGATTTACCGCGCCCCGAACGCCAGTGACCGGTGAATGCCGGCGACCAGGGCCCGCAACGGGGTGAGGACGCGGGGGACTTGAGAGACTCGGGAGACCGGAGAGTGGCGAAAACTCATCCGGTCCCTCCTGTCCCGGGAGTCCCTCGCGTCCAGCCCGGCAAAGGGGCGGCGTCAGCTGGCGTCCCAAGGGACGGGTGAATTGGACACGTTCTTGGAGTTTGGCACAAGTACGGGGGTTGGGGGCGGTTTCGTCCCGGAGGGACTGAATGAAAATAGGCAGGGGCTTCAGCCCCTGTTCCGAGAAATGAAACGATGGCGTGCCGTAGGTACGCCGCGATTCGCCGCGTCCCTGACGGCACGCGCAATGGGGGGGCGGGCAAAACAGGGGCTGAAGCCCCTGCCTATTCCCGCCCCGTCCCGCTGGGACGGGAAAACCGTACCCGTTGAGTTCTGCCAAACTCCAGCAACGGGCGGCACGCCCGTTCCTACAGAAGACGGCAGGGGGAATGATGGGGTGTTCCCGCCTGGGGCGCCAAGCCATCCGAGGCCCCGGTTTTCTCCGGGCCTCTGGGGCTCCGTGAGAAACGGCTGATGAAAACAACAACGCCGTTGAACAGCTTGGTGCTCAACGGCGTCGACCGACGTGAAAGGGATGGTGGGCGATACAGAACTCGAATCTGTGACCTCTTGCGTGTCGAGCAAGCGCTCTAACCAACTGAGCTAATCGCCCCAAGAACGAACAGCCGCTCACAATAATGCGGGAACCCGGCTTTGCAAACCGATTGCGCCCCCGCCGCCGGGCGCTACATTTCGGAACGCCGGCTGACCGGCGTTTTACCTGTGACCAGCCCCCTTTACCAACACCTCGCCGCCTGGTTTCGCATGAACCGTTCCGCTGTTGCCGTTTTGGCCCTGGCCCTGCTCCTCGTCACTGCCTGCAGCAGCCTGGCCGGCTACCGCGTGCGTTCGGTCACCATCGGCCCCAACAACTGGCTGCTGCTGCGCGACGTGGCCGCCTACTACGGGCTCACCTACGCGGTCGACGGCCGGGACATCCGGATGCGCTCGGCGGGGCACAGCCTGCGCTTCACCATGGAGGGGCGCGAAACCCGCATCGACGGGCTCTCCGTCTGGCTGGCCACGGCCCCCACCCGCTACCACGGCGCCGTCATCATGCGGGAGCAGGATTTCCGTTCCGTGCTCGAGCCGATCCTGCGCCCGGCGTCAATCCCGCGCCAGCGCATCGCCGTGATCCAGCTCGATCCGGGGCATGGCGGCAACGACCAGGGCGCCTCCTCCCGCCACATTTTGGAGAAGAACCTGACGCTGCGCCTCTCCCAGCGGGTGGCCGCCCTGTTGCGGCAGAAAGGCTGCCGGGTCGTCCTCAGCCGCGAAACCGACCGCTTCATCCCGCTGGAGCAGCGCTCCGCCAGCGCCGACCGCCAGCAGGCCGACCTGTTTGTCAGCATCCACGCCAACTCCGCCGCCGACCGTTCCGTCAACGGCATCGAGACCTTCGCCCTGCCGCCACGCGGCACCGCCGCGACCTATGACAAGCGCGCCTCGACCAGCCGCAAGCGCGGCAACCAGTTTGACCGCGAGAACTCCCGCTTGGCCTACGACGTCCAGCGCAGCGTGCTCGCCGCCACCGGCGCCGAGGACCGCGGCATCAAGCGCGCCAATTTCGTGGTGCTGCGCGAGGCCCCCTGCCCCGCCGTGCTGGTTGAGATCGGTTTCATCAGCAACTCCCGGGACGAGTCCCGGCTGGGGTCGCCCGGCTACCAGGAACGCCTGGCCCAGGGGATCGCCACCGGCATCGCCGCCTTTGCCCGCAACGTCAGCCCAGGAGGATCCCGCTAATGGCCCACCTCACGGACGTCTGTGTGTTCTGCCGCATTATCCGCGGCGAAATCCCCGCCACCACGGTTTACGAGGACGACCAGCTGCTGGCCTTCCTGGACATTGCCCCGCTCGCTCCCGGCCACACCCTGCTGATCCCCAAGCAGCACCATGTCAGCCTGACCACCGTTCCCGCCGAACTGGCCGGCCGGCTGCTGGCCACCGCCGCCCGCATCGCCCCCGCGGTCATGCGCGCCGTCGAAGCCGACGGCTTCAACCTGCTGCTGTCCAACGGCGCCTGCGCCGGCCAGGTGGTGCCGCACGTTCACCTGCACATCATCCCCCGCCTGCCCGAGGACGGTCTGGTGCTGCCGCACCGCACCCGTCCCTATGCCGATGAGGCGGCGCGCGAAGCGGTCCGCGACGCCATCCGCCAACGGCTGGCCGCCCCGGCCGACCCCACCCCATGAGCGCCCTTCACGACCTGCCATCCCGCCTGCCCCGCATCCTGGCCGCCGACCCGCGCTACCAGCCGGCCGCCTACGCCTTCGTCGGCGAGGCCGTCACCTTCACCTGCCAGCGCCTCCGCGACGCCGAAAACCGGCGCCGCCATGTCTCCGGCCAGGAACTGCTGGCCGGTTTCCGCGACCTCGCCCGGCAGCGCTTCGGCGTGCTGGCCCTGGAGGTGCTTGAGGACTGGGGCATCCGCCGCACCGAGGACGTCGGCAACATCGTGTTCAACCTGGTGCACCACCAGGTGCTGGGCGCCACCGAAGAGGACTCCCCGGCCGACTTCGCCAACGGTTTCGCCTTCGCCCAGGCCTTCGCCCCGCCGGCCCCGCCGCCCCCCGACCCCGCCGCCAAGCTGCCCAAGATCGCCTAAACGGCGGCCGGCGAATTCCCCGTGCAGGGCATGGCGATTTGGCAAGGGTGGGGCCACCCTTTTGAGAAAGGGTGCTCCCCACACCCCTTCCTAAAACTTTTGTTCCTAAAGCCGGCGGGCGCTTTTACCACAAGCTGTTCTGGCAAATCCTTGGCATTTGGGCTCGTGAACTTGTGGTAAAAGCGCCCGCCGTGTTTAAGGCACAAACAGGTTTGACGGAGGGTTTGGGAACCGCCTTTCCTCAAAAGGGGGTTCCCAACGCTTATGACTAACCGCCGCACGTTCAGCCATAGACGGTGTCTGCCGTTTCCCGGGCCAGTTCCACCCAGCGGGCCAGGCGCCAGGGTTCGCCCCCCAGGGTATGCACGTCCTTCATGATGATCTCGGCGGGGCAGCCGTGGGCCTTTGTCAGTTCCAGGGTCTGCCGCAGATCGGCCCGGATGAGCGCCTCGTCAAAGACCGGGCCCGAGATCAGCGCCGGATTGGGCTTGCGCGAGAAGACGTAGTTTCCCCCCATCGCCGCCGCCATGAATGCCTGGTCGCACCACGGGGAGACTGAAGCGCGCTTCAAGTTGGGCATCCGCTTGACGACGTTCCAGCGCGTGTGCAGCGGCTCGCAGCAGCCGACATAGACGCGCCCGAACAGGGCGGCCACCCGCTGTTCCTCGCGGAAGACGAAATCCTCATACTGCTCCGGCCCCACCCCCACGGTCTCCTGCGACTCCACCAGGCACCAGAGATCCCGGGCCCTGGGGCGCCCCTCCTGGAAGCCCGCCTGCGGCAGGGCGTGCGTGTAGCCCCGGCTGCCTGAGCCGGTGTAGTCGTCCTCATTGTTCAGGCAGAGCAGTCCCTCGCGCTCCATCCACTGCACCTGCCGGATGCGGCCGTCCGCCAAAAAGGCCAGCAGCGCGTGCAACGCCTCCGGCTGCTCGTACATGTACAGCATCAGGTTCTCCAGCCCGATCAGGTCGATAGCCGTCTGCGTGAGCCCCTGCGTCCACCACGGGTTGCCGCGCAGCCGCACCTCCAGAATGCCGCCGAACACCTCCTCCAGCAGCGCCTTTTCCGCCAGCGTCCCCTCACGGTCCACCTGAAAGGTGCCATGATGGCCAACCACCCGCTCCAGCTCGGCGGCCAGATCCTTGATCGGCGGCTCAATGTGGAACGCCGTCTTCTCCGCAAAGTCGCCTTCGGGATAGGCGTGCTTGACCTCGAAGTCCCAGCCGCTGCCCGGAACCACGGAGATGCGCCAGGGGACGGCCACGCACGGTTCGACCGGCGAATCGTCACGCAACAACTCGGCATGCAGCAAGGTGCCGAGCAGCGCCCATTCCCGCTGGCGTGCCCACTCCTCCTGGCACTGCGGGCGCAGGTCGGGCGCCACCATGTTCAGGCCGCCGTCGGTTTCCGCCAGAATCAGCGGCCGCCCGGCCCGGCCCTCGTCCAGCGCGTACCACCGGTCCACCAGCCGCCGGTTGCGCTCCCCCTCCGCCAATTCCCGGATCCGCCCGGCCAATTCCCGCAGCCGCCGGACATCTGAGGCCACCACCTTGTTTTGCGGCATCGTCATACCGGATTTCCTCCACTTTGAAAAAGATTAAAAACCACCATTCGATACCGATTCCGATACCGACCCCGATACCGACCACACTGTCATCACCAAACGGGGTGTGAACTTTTTCCATCCTGTATCACGCTTAGACGCCAAAGACGGCACCGTTTGGGGAGTGCGGCAATGCCGTTGCCGTTTTGGGGTTCTGGCTTTTGCCTCTCCGACACCGCTCCGCGGCGATGCCAAGGCGGCAAAGGAATTGCCGCACTCCAAAACAGCGGAATGTTTTAAAAGAATCCATGATTTCCATACATCCGTCTGGTTTTCATGTACGATTATAGTACGTATCGCGTCCATGTCCTCCGTTTTTAATGACTTTACAAAATCATACAACGGTGACCGCCATGCCCCACCGTCCCCTGCTCCGCCTGCATGCCTGCGTGAACGAATTTTTCGGGGTGCCGGGCGTGCTCAATTGCGGCTTTTCCGACCAGACGGAGAGCACGACGGGACTGAACCGCCACACCCATGACGGTTATGAACTGACCTACATTTCCCGCGGCGAGGTGGTCTGGGTGCTGGACGGGGAGCCGCGCGAACTCCGCCTGCTCGGGGGGTGCGCCGCGCTGACCCAGCCCGGGGTGCCGCATCACGGCAAGTGGAACGCCATCACGCCGTCACGCCTGTTCTGGCTGATCTTCGACCCGCGCCAGTTCCACCGGCCCGGCAGCCGGTTCACCGCGCTGTCGCGAACGGGCGCGGCGGCGGCCGACGCCGCGTTCCGGCAGGCGGGCAACCGCGTCTGGAACGCCGCCCCCCCGTTGCGCCAGGCGTTTGAGGAATGCCGCGGCGCCCTGGAACGGCTCAACCGCCCCGCACC
>JBAZJM010000199.1:0-8789 GCA_041651315.1 Lentisphaeria bacterium
CCCAGCTCCACCCCGGAAGGCACCTACAGCTGCTATCAAAGCGTCAACCTGGACAAGGTCAAACGCCCCGCCGGTTCCATCTTCGTCGGCGAATGGCATGACAGCAACAACACCCGGCTGGCCAATCTTTGCAGCTGGATGGGGCCGGCCTATTTCTGCAGCTATTACCAGGTCGCGGAAACCGGCGTGGTCCACACCAACTCAGCCAACTACCTGTTCCTGGACGGCCATTCCTCGGCCCTCCAGGGCAACGAGGTCTATCGGCAGGCAATCTCGGCCTGGTACTCGTACAACAACGTCAACACCTATTGGCAGTTGGATGATTGAGGCGTGAGACGTAAAACGTGATGCGTGACTCGTAAACTGCCGATTGCAGTCGGTTGCGGCCGATTGCAATCGATTGCAATCGACCATTGCCCCCCTCACGTTTCACGCCTCACGTTTCACGCCTCACGTTTCACGCCCCACGTTTCACGCCCCACGAGTCACGTTTAATTTCTGCTTTCTGCTTTCCCCATTTCTGCTTTCTATCCCCAAGGAGCCCCATGTCCATCTCTCGCCTCATTCTCGCCGGCCTCCTGCTCTGCCCGTTGGGCGTCTTTGGCTACGACTACGAGACGTTTTGGACTCCCAATGCCGACGCCGTCGGCCATGAGCGGCAGAACCCGTGCCCGGACCACTGCGCCCGCCCCGCGGTCTGGCGCTATGAATGGGATGCCACCGGCCGGGCCGGGCTGACCGCGGACACCCCCCGGAAGCTGATGACCTGGAACACCACGAACGGCTGGTGGGCCAATGGCAACAGCAGCGCCATCATCGCCCCCGGCATGTTCCATCCGGCCGTCGGCCTCGGCACCGACCTGACGTGGACGGCCCCCGCCGTGTTTGCCCAAGGCGGCGAACTCCGCATCTCCGGAACCGTCCGCCAGCGCGACCGGCAGGATCCGGCCACGGCGGTCACCATTTACCAGTTTGCCGCGGGAAAAATGACCTCGTTGTGGACGCACCGCCTGGCCTCCAACCAGCCCGTGGCCTATGACGTGAAGACCCGGGTCCGGCCGGGCGACCAGGTTATTTTCCGGGTCACCGCCACCGGGGAGGATGCCAGCGGCTGCACGGTCGAGATCGACCCGCTGCTCGCCGTCGCCGCCCAGGAACCCTCGGTCGCCATCGAGCGGATCGCCGACACCTCCGGCATCTCCGACCACGATTCCCTGCACGATGTCTACCCGGAAATCTCCGCAGACCAGCTCCGCGAAGGCCGCATCTCCCCCAGTCTGGTGGACGAAAATCCGCGTTTCAACAACATGGTGGTGATCGCCCACGAGCGCGGCCCGGTCAACATCACCTGGGACCTGGGTGCGGAGATCGCCCCGGCCAACGCGCAATTGAACTCGCTCTCCATCTGGCTGGGCACCGGCGGCGACGGCAATTTCTGCGGCCAGCTCGCCACCTCCACCGACGGCAAACAATTCACCCCCATCCCCGGCACTTTTGTGCGCCAGGGATTCCCCATCGGCAAGAACCCGGATGCCAACTGGAACCTGAACCCGGAAGACCTCAAGGACCAGAACAAGAAAGGCGGCGCCCACCTGGTCCGCTACAGCTTCCGCCCCGGCCAGGTCAAGGGGTTCCGTTACCTGCGGATCGTGTCGTTCGGCTACAACGGCGGCTGGTGCCGGATCAAAAAGGTCAACGCCGACATCAGCGGCGTCACCATCCGAAAATCGACCGCGATCGCCACCACGGTGCGCCCCCTCGCCGCGGCGGAAGTCGCCGGGCCAGCACCGGCCGACCAGACCGTCTACCCGCCCATTCGCGTGCATCCGCTCCGCCTGGCCGGCGACCAGCTGGTGCTGGCGCAAAGTGGCAAGGCTGTTTTGGACCTGCGTCCGCTGCTGGTGCCGGAACCGGCGCCGGGCGCCGCGGCGGCGACCGTCGAGCGCCGGCAGTCCTCCCGCGAAGCGCAGACGGTGATCCGCCAGGCCAACGGCCTGGTCCGCACCTGCCGGCTCACCATTGACGGCGACCACCGGGTCAAACTCGACATCCGCCTGACGGTGGCCGCCACCGCGCCCCAGGCAGCGCCTTTCACCAAGCTCGTTCTCCCCTTCCGCGAAGCGGCCATCGCCTTTGACGGCGTCACCTATGGCTTCGGCTCCCCCCCGGTGTTTATCCCCCGCACCGAACCGTCCGGCATTGAAATCGGCACCCCGTACCTGATCTTCCCGGCCGCCGCCGAAGGCATTGAATTGCAGATGCTCATGCCGGACTGGTATGACATCAAGGGCCGGATCAAGACCTTCCAGGACCGGCAGCTGGCCACCTGGGAACTGTTCAAGGCGGTGAACAACGTCAACGTCCAGTATCCGTCCAAGGAAGGCAACCGCTGGCGGGAGACGGCCACCGTCATCACCCCCGGCGAAACGGTCGGCTGGACGGTCACCCTCGCCGCCTTCGCCATCTCGCCGCCCACCCTCGGCCAACAGGACGTGGAAGCGTCCAAGGCCAACTTTGAACCGATGGTCGGCATCGAAATGGGCATTCCCGGCCGCGGCATGCCCGGCGTGCCGCGCGTCCTCGAGCGCGACAAAATGCTGTTCATGGGCTTCCAGCTGCCGCCGCCGCGCCGGGACAAGGCCGGACACCAGCTCAGCATCTGGCATACCTGGGACGACACCAAAACCTTGGACCGCTTCAAGGCGGCCGGCGTCGGCAGCCTGCTGCTGCACAGCGAGTACGTGGACGTTTCCCACGGCGTCTCCCTCAACGGCAAATACGACCAGGCCCCGCCGGGGCTGAAGAAACTGCTGGGCGACATCCGCCAGCGCGGCATGGACACCATTTTCTGGTTCTCTCCCCGCGGCTTCCTGCAGGCCGAATGGCTGGGCCGGCCCAAGGACATGATCGTCGAACAGCATCCCGACTGGTTCTTCAAGGAAGCGCACTGGTTCGACAAGTACCGCACCCTCAATTGCTTCAACACCGCCGCCAATGACTGGGTGGTCAACAAGTTCAAACGCGACCTCACCGAGTATCCGGAACTGAACGGCTTCGGCCTGGACAGCTTTGCCGGCGGCGGCGGCTGCATGATGGGTGGCCCGGGCAACCGCGTCACCGGCCAGCGCCAGGAACGGATCTGGACCGAGACCTACAGCCGCGCCATCCACGGCATGGGCCCCGGCCATCTGCTGCTGGCCAACTACCCCACCCCGCAATATGACGACCTGCAATTCTATGATTTCGTCTTCGCCGAGCACCCGCCCTTGATGTTCATGAACGAGGTCAGCGGGGGCCGCTCCCTCGGCCACACCTTCCTCGTTTACACCCGCTGGGGCCAGATGTATTTCTGGTACGCCGTGCTGGCGCACATGTACTACAACTTCTGCGACTATGACCAGGCCCTGGGCTGGATCGGCCCCGGCGGCGTCGCCATCCTGGATAACGACCAGAAACCGGTCAAACCGGTTGATGCCGAGATTGTCCCCCTGTGGTATATCATGGGCAAGGGCACGCGGGTGTTCGGTGCCCAGATCGCCCCCGACATCCGCCAGGTCGAGGCGCGGATGCCCGACGGGTCGATGCGCGTCATCGTCTGCAGCATGTCCCCACGCCCGGCCGATCTCTGCCTGCGCCCGCAAAAGGTGCCGGCCGGCACTTACGCGGTGACCGCCACCGTGGACACCGCCACCCAAAACCGGACCGTCTACCAAGGCCGGACCACCCTCCCCGCCCAAACCGGGTTTGACCTCAAGCAAATCCCCCCCTATTCTACCACCGTCTTCAGCTTCACCCGCTGAACCACCGCAGGATGTTGGGAACCCCCTTTTAAGGAAAGGCGGTTCCCAAACCCTCCGTCAAACCTGTTTGTTGCCTTAAGCGCGGAGGGCGCATTTACCACAAGCCCACATGCATCAATGCGATGATTTTCCAGCATGGCTTGTGGTAAATGCGCCCTCCGGTGTTTAAGGAACAAAAGTTTTAGGAAGGGGTTTGGGGAGCACCCTTTTCCCAAAAGGGTGGCCCCAACATCCGTTCACAACTTCTTATGATTCGCGACATCATTATCACCCCCACCACCCACTGGGACCGCGAATGGGTGCAGCCCCAGATCCAGTTCCAGATCCGTCTGGTCCAGTTGGTGGACCGGCTGATGGCGATCCTTGAAAACGACCCGGCATTCACCTGTTTCCTCTTTGATGGTCAGACCCTGCCGCTGGAGGACTACCTCGCGATCAAACCCGGCAACCGCGACCGGCTCGCCAAACTGATCCGCGCCGGCCGCATCCTGGTCGGCCCCTGGTACGTGCTGGCCGACCAGTTTCTTCAGGATGGCGAGGCCACCGTCCGCAACCTGCTGCTCGGCTTCCGCCAGTCCCGCGAACTCGGCGCCGCGCCCATGGGCGTCTGCTACGTGCCGGATTCCTTCGGCTGCATCGACAGCCTGCCCATGTTCGCCGCCGGTTTCGGGCTCAAGTACGCCATGTTCGGCCGCGGCCGGCCCGCGGACCTGCCCACGGACCAAGCGTGCTTCCGCTGGGCCGGCCCCGACGGTTCAACCGTCCTGGCCGCGAATCACGGCTACGGCTCGGGGCTGTTTCTGGCCTATCCCAACATCTGGACCAACCTGGACGCGGCGCCCCCCAATCCCGCCGCGGCCCTGAACACCCTCACCGAAATGCTTCCCGGTCTGGCGGCCCGCGAGAACACGGACGCCACCTGTCTCTCCGCCGGCATTGACCACATGGAAGCGCGAGCGGGGCTCACCGGTGTCATCGCCCACCTCAACCGCCACCTGCCGGAGACCTGCGCCTGCCGCATCGCCGGTCCGGACGCCTATTTTGCAGCGGTCGAAAAGGCGGCCCCCGGCCTCGCCACCTACGCGGGGGAAATGCGCGGCCCGGACGTGAAGGTCTTCAACGGCTGCACCTCCACCCGCATGGACCTCAAACTGGCCAACGCCAGCGCCCAGCGCTGGCTGGAATATTATGTGGAACCGCTGAGCGTGTTCGCCACCCGGACCGGCCGCGAGTATCCCCACGCCTTCTGCGACCACTTGTGGCGGCTGCTCCTGGCCAACCATCCCCATGACTCGATCTGCGCGTGCAGCCTGGACCGGGTCGGCGACGACATGGCCAACCGCTACGCCCGTATCGAGGAAGCCGCCGCCATGCTCGCCGAACAGGCCATGCATGCGGTGACCGCACAGGTGGACACGCGCCACCCCAATCCCGACGCGGCCGCCATTGTCGTCTTCAACACCCTCGGCGCCACCCGCGGCGGCGTGGTGCGGCAGACCGTGCGCGTCCCCTGCCGCGCGGCCGCGCCGTTCTTGCGCCTGGTCGACGACACCGGCCGGACCGTGCCCGCCCAGGTCGACACCGGCCGGCGGAAACTCAAGGACATGGATCTGGAATCCCTGCCCATGACCACCGCGCAACTGGATTCCGTACTGTCCAAGGACGCCCGCCCGGAACGCCCCGGCCATGATGTCTTCACGGTCCTGCCGGTCGACTTTGTGGCGCCGGCCGTCCCCGGCCTCGGCCACCGCACCTTCTGGCTGGTGCCGGCCGCCGAGAGTGAAGCGGCGGCCACCGCCGCCCCGGATCTTCGGCTCACCCCGCGCGGCATGGCCAACCGCTTCCTCGAAGTCGCCTTCCATGCCGACGGCACCTTTGACCTGCTCGACCGCCAGACCGGCCGCCGGCTCCCGGCGCTGCACCACTTCGAGGACACGGAGGATGTCGGCGACGCCTACGGCCATCAGCACTATCCCCGCCCCGACCTCCGCACCACCCGGGGCGCCCAGGCCGCCGTGCGCGTCTTGGACGCCCTGCCCCATCGCATCACCTGGGAAATCGTCATTCCCTGGGCATTGCCCGAGACCTCGGACGCCGGCGGCCGCAGCGGCCGGTTGCTGGCGCTGCCCCTCACCAGCGAGATCACCCTGTACGCGGACACCGACCGGGTGGAGATCGTCACCCGCTTCGAGAACCCCTGCCCCAACCACCGGCTGCGCGCCGTGTTCGACACCGGCATCCAGGCCACCCACAGCGTCGCGGAAGGCACTTTCAGCCTGGTGGAACGCCCCGTTCCCACGCCTGAGACGAGCATGGAAAGCTGTCCGCAACAGCGGTTCGCATCCATTGCCGACGCGGCCGGCGGCCTGGCCGTGTTCAACCGCGGCCTGCCCGAGTTCGAGGCGGTGCGGACCGGGCACGGCACCCGGCTCAGCCTGACCCTGCTCCGCGCCGTCGGCACCCTCGGCCCCCGGGCCGGCGCCGATCATCCGGTCCCCGGCGCCCAATGCCCCGGCCCGCACACCCTGGCCTACGCGCTCCGGCCGGTGCGGCCCGGGGAAGACGGCGGCGACCTGCTGCAAGCGGCCCTGGACTACGCCACCCCGTGTATCACGGACGGCGCCAGCCAGCATGCCGGCCCGCTCCCCGCCCAGGGCGCCTTCGTCACCGTTGCCGGCCCGGTGGTAGTCACCGCCCTCAAACGCGCCGAACGGGACGAGGACCTTGTGGTGCGCCTGTGGAACCCCACCCCGGCCGCCGCAACAGTGACCGTCGGCCTGCCCACCGGCCTCGCCCGCGCCACCCGCACCGACCTGGATGAAAAGCCGCAGGCCGACCTGCCGCTCACCGGCGGCACCGCCGCCTGCACCATCCCCGCCCATGGCCTGGCAACGGTGAAGTTGCGGCCGGTGTAAACGGCAGGCAGGTCAAGACCACAACCCCATGGCGGCCCGCCGAGCGTGGTGCAACCACGCTCCTACAGGCGGAATCCACCAAACGCCTCCCCATCCTGTAGGCACGGGCGTGCCGCCCGTGGTGGGACGTGCCGGGGACCCGCGGCGATTCCGTTCCGCCCCCACCCACCCTCCGGGTCTTACCCCCGTTTTGTCCGTTCAGTCCGTTCCCTCCAGCCAAGCCACCCAACAAGAAAATTCGGCGGAAGATTGGCGTGCCCAGGGAAACGCCCGTGATCACAAATCACCCGTCCCTAATCGTCCTATCTCTAATTCACCCGTCCCTAATCGTAGGAGAGTGGCAAAAATCATCCGGTCTCTCCTGTCCCGGGAGTCACTCGCGTCCAGCCCCAAACGTGTCTTACCGCGGATTACACGGATGAGCGCGGATAAAACCGAGTCAATCCGAGCGCTGCCACAGGCGCAGGCCGGCCACCGCCTCAAAATGCCGGTCAGAGGTCACCAGTACCGCCCCGGTCTCCAAGCAGTGGGCCGCCAGCCAGACATCGTTGATCGGGATGGGGGTGCCCGCCTTGGATCACAAATCACCTAATCACAAATCACCCGTCCCTAATCGTCTGCTTCCGGATCACAAATCACCCGTCCCTAATCGTCCTCCCGTCCCTAATCGTCCCAGATCATAATTCACCCGTCCCTAATCGTCCAATTCACCCGTCCCTAATCGTCGCCTAATCGTCGTCCCTAATCGTCCCAGATCATAATTCACCCGTCCTTAATCGTCCACTGGGGTATTGACGGAACCAGCTTCCGGCAGGACATTACCCTCACTTGGATCAAAAGGGGGACCATGGACACCGTCGAGAGCTTCATCGACCGCTGGCGCACCGCCGCCGCTTCCGAGCGCGCCAATTACCAACTCTTTCTCTCGGAACTGTGTGACCTCCTCGGCGTCCCCCGCCCCGACCCCGCCACTGGCGACTCCGCCCGCGATAACTACGTCTTTGACAAGCCCCTCGCCCGCCCCAACCCCGACGGTTCCACCACCCCCGGCTTCATCGACCTCTACAAGGCCGGCTGCTTCGTCCTCGAAGCCAAGCAGGGCGCCGCCGCCGACGGCTCCACCGAACGCGCCGGCCACGGCCGCCGCGGCACCCGCGGCTGGGACACCGCCCTCGAGCGCGCCTACAACCAGGCCGCCAACTATATCAAGGACCTGCCCGCCGCCCCCGGCCGCCCGCCCTTCCTGATCGTCTGCGACGTCGGCCATGTCATTGAACTGTATTCGGAATTCTCCCGCACCGGCGGCGCCTACGTCCGCTTCCCCGATCCCCAGCACCACCGCATTTTCCTTGACGACCTCCGCCAGCCCGAAATCCGCGCCCGCTTGAAAGCGGTCTGGACCGCCCCCCTCGACCTCGATCCCGCCCGCCACGCCGCCGCCGTCACCCGCGCCGTCGCCGCCCGCCTCGCCGAACTCGCCCGCGCCCTCGAAGCCGCCGGCCACCCCGCCACCGTCGCCGCCCCCTTCATCCAGCGCTGCCTGTTCACCCTCTTTGCCGAGGATGTCGGCCTCCTCCCCAAGGGCGGCTTCCAAGACATCCTCAAGGACTGCCTGGAGCACCCCGAAGGCTTTCCCGCCATGGCCGGCCAGCTCTGGCGTGAAATGGCCACCGGCACCGCCTTCTCCACCATCCTCAAATGCCTCGTCCCCTATTTCAATGGCGGCCTCTTCGACGACACCACCGCGCTCCCCCTCGCCAAACCGCAGATCGCCCTGCTCCACGACGCCGCCCGCGTCGACTGGGCCGCCGTCGAACCCGCCATCTTCGGCACCCTCCTCGAACGCGCCCTCGACCCCCGCGAACGCCACAAGCTCGGCGCCCACTACACCCCCCGCTCCTATGTCGAACGCCTCGTCCAGCCCACCGTCATCCAGCCGCTCCGCGAGGAATGGGACGCCGTCCGCGCCGCCGCCGCCCAGCTCTGCGCCAAGGACAAGGAGCCCGCCGCCCGCGCCGCCGTCGAAAAGTTTCACCGCCGCCTCTGCACCATCCGCGTCCTCGACCCCGCCTGC
>JBAZJM010000200.1:0-8754 GCA_041651315.1 Lentisphaeria bacterium
TGGCCTCCTTCACCCGCCCCGGCCGGTATGGCGGCAGTTTCGCCAACCGCACCCGGTTGCTGCTGGACAGTCTGGCGGCCATCCGCGCCGCCGCGCCGCTGCTGATTTCGACGACCCGGCTGAATGTCTATGATGCCCTGCCGCTGCCCTACGGCTGGGGGACGGATGCCGCTGGCATGCCGGACCTGCGGGAGCCGCTCACGCTGGCGGGCCTGCTGGTGGAACGGGGGGTGCCGCTGCTCAACGTCACCCTCGGCAATCCCTATTATCAGGCGCATTACGGGCGTCCCTATGACCAGCCGGTTACGGGCGGCGCGCTGCCCGATGAGCATCCGCTGGCGGGGGTGGCGCGGTTCATCCGGGTGGTGCGCCAGGTGCAGGAGGCGTATCCGGAACTGCCGGTGGTTGGCGCCGGCTATACCTGGCTGCGCCACTTCCTGCCCGGGGTGGCCGCGGGGGTTTTGGAAAACCGCTGGGCGGCGCTCATCGGCCTGGGACGCCAGGCTTTTGCCTATCCGGATGCCGTCCGCGACATTTTGCAGACGGGCGCCATGGATCCGGCCAAGTGTTGCGTGGCCTGTTCGGCCTGCACCCAGATCATGCGCGACGGCGGCCGGACCGGCTGCGTGGTGCGGGACGCCGCCATTTACGGCCCCGAATACCGGAAACCTTCCGAACGCTAGCCTGGATTATTCATGAAGCATGGTGTTTTTCCGCTTTGTCCCCAACGGGGACTGACCTGTCCAACCCAGGGTCGAATGACCCTGGGGAAATCGGCATTAACCGCATTCGTCCCTGAAGGGGACGCACGTGGTTATGCATGATTAGATGTAGGGGCAAATGAAGAATAAAAGAAGCTCCACATGTAGCACCCCTACAGGGTGCAACTCAGGCTGGGTTTGTTTTCATGCCCCAGAGTTGTCCAACCCTGGGCTGGACACGTGCGTCGCCGTTGGCGACCGAAATTCATGAATAATCCAAGTTAGTACCATGGTAACGCCTAAATCTTCACCACGAAGGCACGAAGGACAACGCCGATGAAAAGAAACGCCTTGATCACCGGCGGCGGCCGCGGCATCGGCCACGGCATCGCCCTGGCCCTGGCCCGGGACGGCTTCAATGTCGCCATCCTGGACGTGCTGCCGGAAAGCGCCGTGGAAGTGAACCTGGCGGCGCTGCGGGCGGCGGGGGCCGGCGTCCTCTATCAATGCGGCGACGTGACCCGGGCCGCCGACCGCCTGGCGGTGCTGGACGCCCTGGAAGCGGCCTTTGGCAGCCTGCAGGTCCTGGTCAACAATGCCGGGGTGGCCCCCGTGGTGCGCGCCGACATTTTGGAGGCGACCGAGGAGAGCTATGACCGGGTCATGGGCATCAACCTCAAGGGGCCGTACTTCCTGACCCAGGCGGCGGCCGGCCGCATGGTGGCGTGCCGGCGGCGGGATCCGGCGTTTGCGGCGTGCATCATCAATATTTCCTCGATCTCCGCGAGTGTGGCCTCCCCCAGCCGGGGCGAGTATTGCCTGTCCAAGGCGGGGGTCAGCATGGCCACCCGGCTGTGGGCGGCGCGCCTGGGCGAGTTCGACATCCCCGTGTATGAGGTGCGCCCCGGCATCATCCAGACGGACATGACCGCGGGGGTGCGGGAGAAATACGACGCCCTGATCCGCGACGGCCTCTGCCTGCAGCGGCGCTGGGGTGTGCCGGAAGACATCGCCCGGGCCGTGGCCATGCTGGCGCGGGGCGAGCTGGGCTATTCCACCGGACAGGTCATTCAGGTCGACGGCGGCCTGACCTGTCCGCGGTTGTGACATTCAGCAGAAGGGCAAACAGATGCGCCAGGACATTGTCACCCTGCCGGTCGGCGCCGGCCGGCCGGTCGCTTTTCCGGTGGTTTCCGTCAACACCCTGATTGTCGGCGCCGGCGCGGCCGGGCTGAAATGCGCCGACACCCTGCACGCGCTGGGGGTGCGGGAGGTGGCGCTGGTGGTCGACCGCCTGGGCAACGGCACCTCAAACAATGCCGGCTCGGACAAGCAGACCTATTACAAGATGGGGGTGTTTGGCGATCAGCCGGACAGCCCCCTGGAGTTTGCCCGCAGCCTGTTCCAGGGCGGCATGATGCACGGCGACCTGGCCTATGTCGAGGGGCTGGGCTCGCTGCCCGCCTTCTTTGACCTGTGCCGGATCGGTGTGCCGTTCCCCTGCAACCGGTTCGGCGCCTATGTCGGCTACAAGACCGACCACGACCCGCGCCAGCGCGCCACCTCGGCCGGCCCCAAGACCTCCATCCTCATGTACCAGAAACTGTTGGAGCAGGTGCGGCATCACCAGACCCCCATCTTTGACCATCACGAGGCGGTGAAACTGCTGGTCCGGGACACGCCGGCCGGCCGGCGGGTGGTCGGCGCCATCTGCCTCAACCGGGAGGCGCATGCCCGGGACAATTTGGGCATGACCCTGTTCCAGGCGGAGAATGTCGTGCTGGCGACCGGCGGCCCCGGCGAGATGTACCAGACCAGCGTCTGGCCGCACGGGCAGCTGGGCTCCCATGGCCTGGCCCTGGACATCGGCGCGGTGGCGAACAACCTGACCGAATTGCAGTACGGCTTGGCCTCCACCCGCTTCCGCTGGAATTTGTCGGGCACCTACCAACAGGTGATTCCCGACTACTTCAGCACCTCGGCCGACGGCTGCAGCGACCGGCGCCCGTTCCTCCACGACTATTTTGCTTCCATGCCGGAATTGGCGGGGGCCATTTTCCTCAAGGGCTACCAGTGGCCGTTCCATGCCGCGCGGTTGCAGGACGGTGGCTCGTCGCTGGTGGATCTCGCGGTGCACCGGGAAACCGCCGCCGGCCGGCGGGTTTTCCTGGATTTCATGCACAATCCGCAACCGGCGCCGGGCATGCGCGACTTCTGCCTGGCCGAGTTGCCGGAAGAGGCGCGGCGGTACCTGGAACGGTCCGGCGCCGACCAGGCCACGCCGTATGCGCGGCTGCAGCACATGAACCGGCAGAGCATCGAGCTGTACGCCGAGCACGGCATCGACCTGCGCGAGCCGCTGGAGGCCGCCGTGTGCGCCCAGCACTGCAACGGCGGCCTGCGCGGCTCGCTCTGGTGGGAGACCAGCGTTGGCCACCTGTTCGCCATCGGCGAACTCAACGGCACCCACGGCGTGCGGCCGGGCGGCAGCGCCCTGAACAGCGGCCAGGTCGGCGCCATGCGCGCGGCCCAGCACATTGCCCGGGCGTACCGGGCGGTACCGGGCGAGGCGTCGGTGTTTGCCCGGGCGGTCCGGCGGCAGGTGGCGGCGCAGCACGCGGAATATGCCCGATTCCTGGCCGGTCGGCGCGGCGCGGTAGCGTTGGCGGAGATCCGGCCGCAGATCCAGGAACGCATGAGCGCGGAAGGCGCCTTCATCCGCAGCCTGGCCGGCACGGAGCGGGCGCTGGCCGAAGCCCGGCACCTGCTGGCGCGCATCCGCAGGCACGGCATCCGCTGCCCGGACCCGCGGCGGCTCGGCCGCGCCACGGCGGACAAATTCCTGGCCCTGACCAGCGTCGCCTTTCTGGAGGCGCAGCGGGCCTATATCGCCGGCGGCGGCGGTTCCCGCGGCGGCTACATGATTCTGGACGACCAGGGGACGCTGACCGTGGCGAGCCGGCGCGGCCGCGAACTGCGGCACCGCCCGGAAAACCAGGAAAAACGGCGGGAAATCCTGGAGGTCCGGCAACGGGACGGCCGCCCCGGGGAATTCACCGTGCAGGCGGTGCCCGTGCGGCCGCTGCCCGACGACGACAACTGGTTTGAAACCGTCTGGGCCGAATTCCAGGCGGAGTCTGCGGCCACCTAGCGTCTAACGGTGATACGTGATGAAAAAAGGTCATGCACGTTTTTTGGTGAAGGTATTGTTGTCGGTATCGGGGTCGGAATCGAATAGCTTTTGAGGTTTGATGATGCCCTGAGACGAAATTTTGGGGCGATGCCGATACCGATAGCGATACCGACCCCGACAACAGCTTCGGGTTTAAGGTGTTATTGAACTTTATTGACCATTGAAATGCTTTGATCTAATTTCGTGTCGGAGATACGCCATGCCGTCAGCCAATGAAAAACCAAGGCGGTCATGCGGAGTGGGAAACCCCGGCCGCTGCAACACCATTGCCGGCCTCAAGGCGGCAATGGCCGCGGCGTTTCTGGCCGCCGTGCCGGTTCCGGCCGCCTCCCTTCCTGCCGGTGACGCCTACCTCCGCCAACTGGAAAAATGGTATGTTGCCGCGGCCCCCTGGATTCATGACGTTCCCGGACGCCCGGGCGTTTCCTATTACGGCACCGGCGGCCATGAACACTGGGCGGTTCAGGCCAACGGCACCGCCTTTGCCGCCGTTGCGGTCCTGGCGACCGCGCCGGAACTGAATGAAAAGGCCGTCGGCACGTCGCGTGACGATCTCCGGCGGCAGGCGCTGCGGATGCTGCGCTACCTCCTCCAGACGCATGTCAGCGGTTCCGCGGTCTGCGTTTCCGGCAAACCGTGGGGCGCCAGTTGGATCAGCGCCCTGGCGCTGGAACGCCTGGCCCACGGGGTGGCGGCGCTGCGGCCCTGGCTCACCCCGGCCGACCAGGACGCCCTGCGCGGCGTCATGATCCGCGAATGCGATTACCTTCTCGACGGCTACCCTGTGGTGGCCGCGATTGATGCCGCCACCGGCCACAACAAGCCGGAAAGCAACATTTGGAACGGCGCGCTGCTGTACCGTACCGCGCTGCTCTACCCTGACGCCGCCAACGCGGAGAAATACCGCCGCCAGGCGACCCGGTTGTTCCTCAACGGCATTTCCATCCCCGCCGATGCCACCGACACCACGCTGTGCCAGGGGCAGCCGGTCAAGGCTTGGCACGTCGGCCCCAATTTCACTCCGGCTTACGGTCTCAACCATCACGGCTATTTGAACGTGGGGTATATGGAGATCTGCCTGTCGAACCTGGCCATGCTGCATTTTTTCTGTCAGGATTACGGTTTGCCGGTGCCGCCGGAATTGGACCACCATGCCGCCGACCTTTGGCGGCTGGTGAAAATCCTGACCTTCGATGACGGCCGGTTGTGGCGGATTGGCGGTGACACCCGCGTCCGCTACTGCTACTGCCAGGACTATGCGCTGCCGGGCTGGTTCCTGGCCCTTGACCGGATGCGCGACCCCGATGCCGCCGTTTTCATCGCTGGCTGGCTGAAGCTGGTCGCCACCGAGCAGGGCGCCAATGCCGACGGCGGTTTCCTCAGCGGGCGCCTGGCCGAACTGGCCCGGGTCTCGCCGCTTTACTACTGCCGTCTTGAAGGCGACCGCGCGGTGACCCTGTCCATGGCCGCTTATTGGCAGCGCCGGTTTCCCGGGCTTGCCGCCGCTCCGGCGGCGCCGGCCAGTCATCCCCGCCTCACGGCCTGGACCGATGCGTTTCACGGCGCCGTCCTGGTCCGCGGCCCGCGGCGGCTGGCAAGCTGGGTTTGGAAAGCCTCGCAGGGGCCGGCGGGAACCCTCGTGCCGGCCGACCGTTCCGACTTGGCGGAATGGCAATGGAACCTGGCCGGAAAAATCGAGGGCGCGGGCTGCGACAACAGCGCCACGGCGCAACGGTGGTGGCTCCACAGCTTCCCCGGCGGCTTTGCCACTTGCGGAAGCTATGCTTGGGTGTCGCGCCAAAACCCCGCCGAGGGAACGGAACCGGAACCGACGGCCAACGCTTGGGCGGCCATGGTCGCCCTGCCTGACGATGCCTCGGTGGTCGTCCTGCAGCAGGCCCGGGCCGCCAAACCGGTTTACATCAACCGCAGCCTGGCCCTTTACCTCAACATCCCCAACGACGTCTACAACGGCGGCAACCGTTCCTACGGGTTCGGCGGCAGAACGCACCGTTTGGCCGGGGCCGGCAACAGCAGGCTGCCGGCACCGGAACTGATTCCGTGCGGCAACCGGCTGTCCGTGGACGGGCAGTTGCAGGCGGCAACACTCGCGGCTGGCGACGAACTCGCGCTATACCGTCCGGGTCGGCGGGAAGTCAATCTCGCCCATTGTGTTCCGTTGGCGTTTGCCGGGGTTGCCGGCAGTCTCTATTGCGACGTCGTCTGCCTGCAGCCGGAGCTGGCGCAACGGTTTTATCAGGCCGGCGACCTGCTGTTCAACACTGGCGCGACGGTCAGCTTGGCGGCGGAGGTTGCCGGGGGGATGCGGCCGGAATCGACCCCGGACGTGCGGATCGCCGAGGTGACCGCCGCTGATCGGCGGCGCTACCGGATCGCGGCCAATTTCGGCGCGGCCGACTATCCGCTGGCGGTTGGTTCCGGCGACCTCATCCTGTGCGGTGGCCCGATCACGGCGGGACGGCAACTCATCCTGCCGCCGAACGGGGTGGCGGTTCTGCAACTTCCTTGAACGTGCCGGTCGCGTCATCATGCTGGAGAACAACCGATGATAAACGCCGTGTTCATGTCGGAAGGGGGCAACCGGGAGTTGCTCGACCGGGTTTATGCCGGGGACAGCCGCGCCCGGATCAGTGCGCGGGCCACGCTCCACCCGGACGTGATCGGCCGGGACAACCTGGAGGCGCATCAGGCCTGCCTGCGGGAGGCGCAGGTGGTCTTCGCGACCTGGGGGATGCCGGCGCTGTCGGAGGCGGAGATCGCCCGTTATCTGCCCTGCTTGCAGGCGGTGTTCTATGCGGCCGGCAGCGTCCAGGGCTTTGCCCGGCCGTTCCTCAACCGCGGCGTCGCCGTGGCCAGCGCCTGGGCGGCCAATGCGGTGCCGGTGGCCGAGTACACGCTGGCGCAGATCTTGCTCGCCAACAAGGGGTTCTTCCAGAACAGCCGCCGGGCAAAAACGGATTATGCGGCCGCCCGCCACTATTCCGACACCTTCAGCGGCAACTACGCGGCCACGGTGGGCATCCTGGGGGCCGGCAGGGTCGGCGGTAAAGTCATCGAGCTGTTAAAACCGTTCCACCTTGACGTGTGGGTCTATGACCCGTTCCTCGATGCGGCGCGGGCAGCGGCGCTGGGTGTGGAAAAGCACCCGCTGGAGGAGATCTTCGCCCACTGCCAGACCGTCTCCAACCACCTGGCCAACCTGCCGGCCACCGCGGGCATCCTCAACCGCGGGCTTTTTGACCGCATGCCGCCCAACGGCACTTTCATCAACACCGGTCGCGGCGCCCAGGTGGTGGAGGCGGATCTGGTTGTCGCCCTGCAAGCCGCGCCCGGCCGCACCGCGGTGCTGGACGTGACCGATCCCGAACCCCCGGTCCCCGGCAGCGCCCTGCGGACCCTGGAAAATGTCGTCCTCACCTCCCACATCGCCGGCAGCATGGGGCGGGAGATTGAACGGTTGGGCTGTTACATGGCGGATGAATTCGAACGTTACGCGGCGGGACTGCCGCTCCAGTACCAAGTATCACTGAAGATGTTGGAGACCATGGCATGACAACGGCAAACAACCTCCTGATGCACACCGGTCTGGTCTCGGTCACCTTCCGGCAATTGGCGCCGCGGGAGATCATCACCCTGGCGGCGGCCGCCGGCCTGCACGGCCTGGAATGGGGCGGGGACGTCCATGCGCCCCATGGCGATTTGGGCCGGGCCGCCGAGGTCGGCCGGATGACGGTGGACGCCGGGCTGAAGGTTGCGGGCTATGGCTCCTATTACCGGCTGGGGGCTTCCCCCCAAGCCGGGCTGGCGTTTTCCACCGTGCTGGAAACCGCGGTGGCGCTCGGGGCGCCGCTGATCCGGATTTGGGCGGGCGACGAGGGATCGGCCACCATGGCCCCGGCCAAGCGCGCCGCCGTGCTGCGGGATGCCGAGGCGGTGGCGGCCGCCGCCGCCCGCCACGGCGTCCGGGTCTGCTGCGAATTTCACGGCGGCACCCTGACCGACACCCCGGAGAGCGCCGCGGCGTTCTACCAGGCGGTCCGGCATCCCGCCCTGGCCGCCGGCTGGCAGCCCCGGCCGGACTGGCCGCCGGAGACCAATGACGCGGCGCTGCGCGGGCTGCTGCCGCGGCTGGCCGAGATGCATGTCTTCCACTGGCTGCCCGGCGCCGTGCGGCAGCCGCTGGCGGCCGGCCGGGCGGACTGGCGGCGCTATGCGGACATCGTCCGCCACGGCACCGCGGCGCCGCCCTGGCTGCTGCTGGAATTCACCGCCGGCGACAGCGTCCAGCAGTTCCAGGCCGACGCCGACGCCCTCCGGCAACTGCTGAACGCCGGTGCACCGGCGTCAGGCTGAAGCGTGTCGGCCTGTGGCACAAGCGTGTCGCTCATAGCCATCAAGCCAAGCAAAAAGACACTGTCTCGCCAGCCGCCCCCGCACTCCGAAGACAGCCTGAAGGCTGGATTCAAACGCGGGGCGCAGGTCGTTTGAGTTCACGCTTTAGCGTGTGACTGTTTGCTCTTGTCCCCGGCACCATTTCACCGGCGAAAGGGCGTGTCGCCCGGGTGCGGTGCGCTCTCACGGCAGCGGCACCCACCCAGCGTGGCGCAAACCTTGTCGAGGGGGGCTTCGGCTTGGCCCCCGCGGCGAAATAATCGCCAACGGCCCCAGTTGTATTGGGGTTAAATATGATATATAATACATGCAAAAACGTTTTTGCATTAGCTAAAAAGCAGAGTCGCGGTGAGGAACATGGCCACCCTCAAGGACATCGCCCAGGCAACCGGGTTCAGCCTCGGCACCGTTTCCAAGGTGCTGAACGGCTTGTCGGAACGCGGCCGC
>JBAZJM010000201.1:0-8684 GCA_041651315.1 Lentisphaeria bacterium
CTGCTGGGCTTCGTTCATTTTGGCTAGTTCCTCGGCGGACAGCTTGCCGTCGTGGTCGCTGTCGAATTTCTTCAGTGTCTGGGCGTTTTGGGCCTCAAACTTGGCCTTGATCGCCGCCGTCATGGCGGCGGCTTCGCTGTCGTTGATCTTGCCGTCGCCGTTCTGGTCGTACTTTTTCATCATGTTGGCCATCGGCCCCGGCTTGGCCGCCAGGGCGGCGTCCATGGCGGTCTTTTCCTCGGCGTTGAGGGTGCCGTCGTGGTCGTGGTCGAATTTGGCGAACTGCCGGTCGGCGGTTTGGCGCACCTTGGCGACGCGCTGCTCGGCGGCGGCCTGGGCTTCCGCGGCATCGATCAGGCCGTCATGGTTGGCGTCCGTATTCGACAACATCTTGGCGGCCGGGGCGGCGGCCGCGGGGATGCCGGAAGGCGGCGGGGGAGGGGCGAGCGGGGCGGCTTCCTGGGCGAGGGCGGCCAGGCAACCCAGGGACAGGGCAACGGCGAGGGGGAGGTGACGCATGGTGAATCCTTTCCTCTTGACTGGTGTGGGACGGCGGTTCCGGTCGCGGCGGATCCGCACCGGCACCCATCTAAACGTATGACAACGCCGGATATTGTTCGGCGCGCACCGCCCGGGTCCCCGGCAACCCTAAATCATTCACCCCTTCAAGTGGACAACCGGGGAATCGCTCAGTCAAACCATACCGGCAGAAGGCTCCATGCAACCATGATGGCTGAGATTAAGCAGCTGGGTACGACAATGAGGAAGCCGGCAGCAAGTGAGATGGCCGAAAGAAGCCGATACGGCCCTTGGCGTAGAGCGGTCAGGCTGTAGGTCAGAAGGCCGGTACTGCAGACAAACGTCAATGGAACAAGCCAGGGGTGTCCCGGCGAATTTTTGTTGGGCAGGTGCCAAAAGGCCAAAAAGGCGAGGGCGATGATGAGGAATGGCGCGGGAATGAGGATGGCAAAATTTGCGGTTCTGTTTGGGCCGGCCGTGCTCCACAGGGCACCACACAAACTGGAGGCAAGAACATAAAGAAAGACCGCAAAGGCAGCGAGCCTGGCAAAGGACAAGACATCGCCGAGTGTTTTGTAGGTTCCTGGTTCCCCCACATGCGTGACAACGGTCCGGTTGGGAACCCCGTTGGGGGCGGGCCCGGCCGGATACTTGATCGAGACTTGGATTGACAGGTCAGAGGCGTAAGTGACAAGCAGGCGGGTGAGAGACGAAAACCGCTCCTCTGTTTGCACGGTTCCCGTGACCGTCAGCTCGCCTGGAGATTGGCGTGGCCTGACCTGTATTTGGGAGAATCCAGGAACGGCCTTGAGCGCCTGGACAATGGCCTGGCATTGGGTGTTGGCATGTTTAACCCAGGCCACTCGCCACAACAAAGAACCGGCCAGACAGGCTACCAAGAACCCTGACGCGACCAGGAGGGGAATGGCTCTGAAAGTCTGATACTGGTTCATCCGTATAAGTGTTGCCCGCTGTAGCCGCGGCTGTGCCAGCCGCGCGGGGTTACCCATTTGGGGGCGCCTGGCACAGGCGCCGCTACAGAAGACGGATGGGTGGCGAGTTCCATTTCGTCACCTGCTGGCAGCTCCCGCCGCCAGTGATGGATACTCTGCATGCCGCGCATCGCTGAAAACGCCTCCCATGTGTTGTAAATCTCGCGCCCGTGCCCGTGCCTTCGCCCGAACACAGAACCCTACCGGGCGGGCTCGCCGAAGACGAAGGCCTGGTAGGTTTGGACCTCCATGCGGCGCGGGTCGCGCCAGGCATCGGGGGCCATGCCGCCCTTGAGGCAGAGGTGTTCGAGGAACGCCTCCTTGCGCGGCAGCTGTTCCCATACCTGGGGCAGGAAGGTGGACTGGTTGTAGCCCTGGCGCAGGACGACGCCGTGGACGTTGGGCTTGAGCCTGGCCAGCAGTTCGGCGGCATCGGCGTAGGGCAGCGGTTCGGGCTGGGTGAGGACGCTGATCTCGAGGTGGCAGCGCGGCAGCTCCCCGGCGGTGAGCGGCGGGAAGCGCGGGTCGTCAAAGGCGGCGTTGAGGGCGTTTTCGCGGACCGCCCGGGCCAGGGGCTGCACCGGGAAGATGTTGCCGATGCAGCCGCGCAGGTCGCCGTCCAGATGAAGGGTGACGAAGCAGCCGAGTTTCTGGCGGAAGAGCGGGCCGTCGACGGGCAGGTCGGGCAGCGGCCGGCCGGCCAGTTTGGCGGCGATGGTCTCACGGGCGAAGGCCAGCAGGGCCTGCTGCTGGGCGGGTGAGAGCAGGGGAGGGGTGCCGGCTCCGGCGGCTGGGCGGTCGGAGGGGGCGGCGGCTGGCGCGGCCGCCACGGCGGCCTTCCTGGCCGCGGCGGACTCCACGAAGGCGACGGCGCCATAGCCGACCACGCGGCCTTTGTCGCCGGCGGTGTCGCCGGAGTTGCAGTAGCCGACCAGGGCGGGGGTCCAGCCTTTTGCTTTTGCCAGGGCGACCAGGCAGGTCACCGGCGCCACCCCGCAGAGTTCCTGGTCTTGGAGGCCGGCGGCGTCGAGGGCCAGGAGGCGGTCGAGGCAGGCCTGGTCGAGCCGTTTGGCGGCGGCGTAGGGATGGTAGTGGGAGAGGTCGGAACTCGCCACCAAGGCGGTGCCGGGGTCGTCGAGCAGCGGGGCCAGCGCCCGGGCAATGCGTTCGGCGTCAAAGCGTTGGCCGACCACGACGGGGACCAGGGTAAAACGCTTCAAGTGGCGCTGCAGGAACGGCAGCATGACTTCCAGCGCATGCTCCTCGGCATGGGCTTCCGGCAGGATGTGGAAGAGGGTGGGGGCCTGCCCGGCCAAGGCGGTGCAGGCGGCCGTGTCGAGCGGCAGGTTGCCGAGGGCGTTGTGGAACACCTCGCAGCCGGGCAGGGCGGCGCCGTCAAAGCCGACGTGATGCGACGGGGCGAGCACGATGACCCGCCTGGTGTCGGCCGGGAGCAGGCGCAGCGCCCGGGCGGCCAGGGCGCCGGAATAGATGTAACCGGCATGCGGCGCGATGACGGCGCGCACCCGGCCGGGCGGCAGGGGCGCGGCGGTGGAGGGGGCGGCCAGGAAGCCGTCCACCTGGCGGGTGAGTTCGGCGGGATCGTCCGGATAGAACGTTCCCTGGGCGGCGGGTTCCCGGACGGCGGGGATGCCGGCGACGGCGTGCGCGAAAAGGCTCATGGTGACGGCTCCCAGGATGCGGCCCGTTGAGCGTGGCGTGCGCATGGGTTGGCTCCGCGGGTGCCGGCTCCGCCGCCGGCCAGGTCAACCGCCGGCGCGGCAGAGCCGATTGGATTCGGTGACGCTTACCCTCCCACCTTCCCCATCAAATGCGCGCGAATGGCTTGGTGGAGCATTTTGGCGCGGCTGGTGTTGCCGAAAAAGCCGGTCTTGATGGTGAGCCGGGACATGCCGGCCTGGACCGCCTCCACGCGGATCTCATACGGCACATCGTCGGCAAAGTCGCCGCTGATCGAGGCGGAGAGCTTGTCCATCTGGCACATCACCGGCTTGACGCCGAGGTCGCGCAGGCCGGCCCGGGAGGCATTGTACACCTGGTCGACCGGTTGGGGGACCAGGGTGTGCCAGCCGTCGAAATCGCGGTGCAGGTCCGGTCCGGCATAGCCGAACGGGCCGGACGTTTCGGTGGCGCAACCGCCGGCCAGCAGCAGGACCAGGACGCCGGACAAACACCAGACAGGGAAAAGACGCTTCATGAACCCGAACTCCGCAATGAATGATTTTTTTTACACGTGGGATGGAACTGCCGATGAACTTAGCCTCAGGAAGCCGGTTTGTCGATGTTGCCCATGGCGGCGGCCTTGGCCAGGATGGCCGGCCGGGCTGCTTCCATGAGGTCGCCCACGTCGGCGAGGCGGAAGGTGCGTTCCTCAAAGGAGCGCCGGCTGAGACCGCCGAGGAAGCGCTCCTGGAATTCGCGGAAATAGGCGCCGTAGATGTGGTAGCTGTCGGCCAGGTGCACGTAGCGGCCGAGGCGCACTTCGCGGTCACACAGCTCCATGATGCGTCCGGCGATGCGCTTCTGCAGCTGCACCAGGGCGAACATGTTCATGAAGGCGGCCTTGTAGGCGTCGTTGGAACGGAAGCGGACATTGGTGTTGAGGCGCCAGATGCCGTCCTCCTCGGTGACCCGGCACCAGATGCTCTGCAGGCAGGCCGGGTCATAGCAGTCGTTGTCCTCCCAGACCTTCCAGGTGACCGCCTGGGCGCGGCGCGAATACGGGGTTTCGGCCAGCTTGCGGGCCAGGATCTCGATCTGGTCAAACGGCGCGGGAATGCCGGGCACCCGGTAGCGGAACAGCCGCTCGTTGTAGGTGTATTCCCAGCGGGTGTCGGCCGGGTCGGCCGGGTCGCGGATCAGGTGGTTCTTGATGCCGTCGCACACCTCCATGACGTATTCCTGGAGATCCTCCAGGCCGCCGGGGAAATCCTTGTGGATGGCCGGATCGGCGAGCGGATCCTCAATGACCACCATCATGGTGGCGTCCTTGCTCGGCGGATCGTCGGGCTTGTCGTACATCGTCTTGATGTCGCAGCCTTCACGGTTGAGCAGGATCAGCGACTTCTCCCAGGCTTCGGCAATGCCGGTGCCGGTGACGGAGAGCACGGGAATACCGGTTTTGGCCATGGCGCGGTGATTCCTTGGTGGGGTTGCGGTTTTCGCGAGCGTCGGTTCAAACAGGTAATTTTATCATCGCCACGGTTTGGGATTTTGAACAGGAGGCCGCGGAGGCCGCAGAGAAGGTTTTCTCCGTTCCCTCCGGATTTCTCCTGTAAAATCCATAAATATTCAGGTTGGGATTGTTATGGTTTTTGTGGGGCGGCCTGCCCGGCGCGGGTGGCGGCGGCCACCGCGGCGGCGGTGTGGTCGGCCAGCACCGGCAGCCAGCGGTCGCCGTCGATCAGGTGCGGGGTGAACATCTGGGGGGCGTAACGTCCCCAGACCTTGACCGGATTGATGAACAGTTGTCCCTGGCGCTCAAAAAGGTCGAGCAGGAGCTGGGTGGTGTCGCGGATGCGCGCCACCACGGCGTCCGGCTGGCGGCCGCGGGTGAGGCCGAAGTAGGCCACCGTCTCCAATTCAAACAGGGCCGGACAGACGATTTGGAAGAAGCCGGCCAGCTGCTCCGCATCGCCCCAGGAGGTCAGCAGCGCCGACAAGTCGTCGAAAATGTAGAACACCCGGCGGCCGCGGGCGGCGGCCAGGTGCCGGACGTTGGCGGTGAAGAAGTCAAAACCCGGGCTGGGGTCGAGCACCACCGTTTCGATTCCCGTCAGCGCCGGCAGCAGCGGCGGATGGGGGGCGAACCGGACATAGATGCAGCTGCGCCCGTCCAGCAGCGCCTGGGCGGCAAAGGGGGCCGCCATGGCGCGGTACATCTCCAGCGTGTCCACCTGCCAGACCACATTGTCGCCCAAGCGCAGGCCCTGGACGACGTCGTCAAACGGGCGGAGCCCGCTGGACACGAAAGTGTTCGGATCGGTCATGGTGTCGTGTGTCCTCCCGGTCGCCCCGGACGCGTTCCTGGTCTGGGGGAACCCCACGAACCGCGCCCGTCACAACATAACGCCGTTACCGCCCCCGGCGCAACCCTCACATGCGGGTGGCGACCCCGGCCTCGATGGCCAGTTCGCGGTAATGCCGCAGCAGGCGGTACTCGAACAGCTGGGCCATGGCGGTGTGTTCGGCGCCCAGCCCGGCCTCGTGGATGACGGCGCAGGGGTTGAGCCCGCCCGCCACGACCAGGCCGGTGCGCCCCTCCTGCACCGGAAAGCCGAGCAGCGGCTGGTTGGGGCGTCCCAGCATCAGCACCCCCCCCACGCCGACAGCCTTGAGCCGTGGCAGCAGCCGCTCCACCTCGCCCAGCGCGCAGGTGGGCACCTCGCGGAAGCTGGCCCCGATCCGGCCGCTGCCGGTACGGACCGCGTCATGCACCCGGGTCAGGCCGCTGCGGATGAAGATCTCCAGCGGGTCCAGCGAGGTCCCGTCGTAATGGATGATGTCGGTGAAGCGCACCGGCTCGCCGTGGTGCAACTCCAGGATGCCGGCGAAGCGCGAGGACACCGGGATGCGCTCGTTGAGCAGGGCGCCGTTGAGGGTGACGCTGCACAACGTGCCCAGGCCGATGCGGCCCGGCGGGATCTGGAACAGGCCGGCGCTTTCATTGGGGCGGAACAGCCCGATCCGCTCCCCCATGCCCAGCCCGGCCTCGAAGACCGGCACCATCTCCTCCACCGCCGCCTGGAAATTGGCCTCGTCGATCAGCGTCATGTTCAGCACGATCAGCCCCGGCTCGGGATCGCGCGGATTGAAGGTCATGCGGTAGGCCAGCGAATCCATGCGGGCGGCGGTCAGCCCGACCCGGTCCAGCACCGGGGCGTCCTGGAGCGATTGCATGCCGCGGGCGGTGAGCTTGCGGCCGCCGCCGCGGCCGCGCCGGCCGGGGGCGACCAGCCCCGCCGTCTCCAACTCCTGCAGGTGCAGGCGCACGGCCCGCGGGCCCAGGTCGACGCCCCAGCCTTGGATGTGGCGGGCGATTTCGGCGCTGCCGGTGGTGCCGCCGGCGTCGCGGAGGGCGCGGAGGATGGCGATGCGGTCGCGGGAGGTCATGGCGTCAACCCTCGGCTGGGGGAATGCCTTTTGGGCGTGTTGGTTTAATGGTAATATGGTCAATATAACTATTTTAATGTCATGGTCAAGTATATTTAATTTAATTTTAATGGAATGGAGTGCCAAATGCGGGAGGGCGGCCCGGGGAGGGCTCCGGTCCGGCTTCCGGCGGGGGCGGTTGGCCCATCGCCATCAGGGTAAGCCGTTGTTGAGCGCCAACGGCGCGCCTTCATGAACCGGATGGCTCTGGGCGGTTGGCCGGGTGGCGGCCCGCTCTTCTGACGGGGTGGCGGCCGGGATGAGTTGCCAATTTTTGGGCAAATAAATGGAAATAAAACTATTAAAATTAAAATTGATTTTGGATATTATTAGTTATATTGGTTTTTAGTTCCGAAATGTTGTGAGCCGGGGAACCGGGGCGTTCCCCACCCTCAACCTGCCCCCCAAGGAGAAGTTGTCCATGTCATCGTATGTCAACCAGGTCTTGGAAGCGATGGAACGCCGGGACCCGAACCAGCCGGAATTCCAGCAGGCGGTGAAGGAAGTTCTGGAAACGTTGACCCCGGTGGTGGAGCGCAATTCGCACTACCGGGACGCCCGCGTGCTGGAGCGTGTCATCGAGCCGGAGCGCATGATCATGTTCCGCGTGCCGTGGCAGAATGACAAGGGCGAGTTCCAGGTGAACCGCGGCTATCGCGTGCAGTTCAACAGCGCCATCGGCCCGTACAAGGGCGGCCTGCGCTTCCACCCGAGCGTCAACCTGAGCATCCTGAAATTCCTGGGCTTCGAGCAGGTCTTCAAAAACTCCCTGACCACGCTGCCGATGGGCGGCGGCAAGGGCGGTTCCGACTTCGACCCGAAGGGCAAGTCGGACTCGGAAGTGATGCGCTTCTGCCAGTCGTTCATGACCGAGCTGTGCCGCCACATTGGCGACGACACCGACGTGCCGGCCGGCGACATTGGCGTGGGCGGCCGCGAGATCGGCTTCCTGTTCGGCCAGTACAAGCGTCTGCGCAACGAATTCACCGGCGTGCTGACCGGCAAGGGGCTGAAGTGGGGCGGCTCGCTGATCCGGCCCGAAGCCACCGGCTACGGCTGCGTCTATTTCGCCCAGAACATGCTGGCGATCAAGGGCGGCGCGATCAAGGGCAAGACCTGCGTCGTGTCCGGCTCCGGCAACGTGGCCCAGTATACGGTCGAAAAGATCAACCAGCTGGGCGGCAAGTGCGTCACGCTGTCCGACTCCAACGGCTTCATCTACGACAAGGACGGCATCGACGCTGAGAAGCTGGCCTTCATCATGGAGCTGAAGAACGTCCGCCGCGGCCGCATCAGCGAGTACGCCAAGAAGTTCAAGAAGGCCCAGTACGTCGAGGGGCAGACCCCGTGGGGCGTCAAGTGCGACTGCGCCTTCCCGTCCGCCACCCAGAACGAGCTTCGAGGCAAGGACGCCAAGGTGTTGGTGAAGAACGGCTGCAAGCTGGTGGCCGAAGGCGCCAACATGCCCAGCGACCCGGACGCCGTCGAGGTGTTCCAGAAGCACAAGCTGATGTACGGCCCGGGCAAGGCCGCCAACGCCGGCGGCGTGGCCACCTCCGGCCTGGAGATGAGCCAGAACTCGATGCGCCTGGGCTGGACCCGCGCCGAGGTGGACAGCCGCCTCCAGGGCATCATGAAGTCGATCCATGACAACGCCTACGCCGCCTCCGTCGAGTACGGCGAGGCCGGCAACTACGTCATGGGCGCCAACATCGCCGGGTTCGTCAAGGTGGCCGATGCCATGATGGACCAGGGGCTGGTGTAAGGTTCTCGAACCGCACCCTCAAGGCGGCGGACGGCCCGGCGGCTGTCCGCCGCCTTTTTTGGGGCTACGAGAAGGGCACAGCGATGGCGAAGGCTATCCCGCGGCGGCTCCGGCGCCGCCCTCCGAAGACAGCCTGAAGGCTGAACTCAAACGCGGGGCGCCGGTCGTTTGAGTTCACGCTTTAGCGTGTGGCTGTTTGCCATGTCCAGGCGCGGGGTGCAACCCCGCGCCTGGAC
>JBAZJM010000202.1:0-8661 GCA_041651315.1 Lentisphaeria bacterium
TAATATACTAGCAGCAGTGGAAAAGCCTAACCTAAACAATGAGATTAAAACAGCATGGAGAACTGAATCAGGGCTTCATGATATTACTGGATCTGATGAAACGGCCATTGTTGATTCTGTTATCACTATATATGAAAACTGGGAGCCAAAGACAGTTGTTCGTCCTGGATGGGGGGATCTATCGGGACAAGAAAAGATTGATTTAATTGGGATCGCGTTAAATGATTCTCTTTCTCCTGATGTCATAGAAAGAGTTTTGAAAAATATGGGGTGGTGGTATTAATTTATGGCTGAAACGCCAAAATTAGTTCCTGGACCTGCTTTTCATCTCGAAGGAGATGGGAAATGGGATATCCAGGAACTACCGTCTGAAGTTCTTAAATCTGCCAAATACTTTGGCGAGATTAAGATTAAAGGTTATCCGGCAGTGGTTTTTGAAATGCCTGATGGTGATCAATGGGCGCAAAAAGCACCAGGGACTCCAGCGCCAAAGGGTGATGAAGCTGCTAAATCTATAACTTCATCTGACAAGTTTCATAAGATTGCTCTTCGAATGATTGAATAATGACTGGACAACCTCCTCCTAGGCCTCCTAGAAAGCCTTCCGTTTCGTCTCCTGATCTCATTGCCTCTATATCGAGTCTACCGATTGAAGAACGCGAAAACGCCGCTCGACTTGTCTCATTATATATCGGTTTATCTCCTGAAAATCGGAAACTTGTTCTTGGAATAGCATCGAGTCTTCCGAAATTAGTTTAAATATTGAGTGAATCCAGAATCTCTCTATTAGTATTCAGATTCTTGGAGGGGCTCGTAAATTGTAGTTAGTTTATTGTAAGCTTCTTCGTGTCATTTAAGTATTATGCTACTAAGACCGGGGAAGATCGCTGGACTCTTCCTAAAACTGGATCGATGAAAGTTGATGCTGTTGCGTTTCTGTCTGATGCTCTATATGAGTCTTCAGAAGAGGAAATGTGGCGACAACTTTCTGTTGCAGCTTCTTACGAAGGTGTTACTGCAGCATATGCAATGCCAGATTGTCATATGGGATTTGGTGTCCCAATTGGTTGTGTTATTGTCACTGATAACGTCGTAATTCAAGCAGCTTCTGGTTACGACATAAGCTGTGGGGTTATATATCTAAAGACTAATCTAACCGCTGAGGATGTTGGAGATTATCAGAAGCGTGAACAATGGGTTGTTGAAGTTGAGAAAAGAATCGCTACTGGCATTGGGTCTTCTCGACCGGATTTGATGCCCGCTTTTTCCCATAAAGAAGCGCAGAATATTTTACGCCACGGTGCTAAAGCTCTTGGAATTTCATCGGAACTTTGTGAACGTCATTATACTCCAGTTCCGGATAATATTGATCTCACTAAGATTGAAAAAGCATATGAAAAGGTTGTTCCCCAACTTGGTTCAGTTGGTGGAGGAAATCACTTCGTAGAAATGCAAATAGATCGTGATTCTGGCGAAGTTTTCGTTATGATTCATTGTGGCTCTCGTGGTTACGGACATAGGACAGCTGATCATTTCTTTCACGAAGGAGCTCAATTGCGCGGTTTAGCCGATAATCGTAGAGAAGAATCATGGCTCTATATCGATGAACCCCTTGGGAAAGAATATTGGGCTTACCATAATTCAGCTGCAAATTTTGCAATAGCAAATCGTCATATCATTACTCATGGCGTAATTCAAGCTCTTCAAGAAATTTTCAAATCTGCTACTGCAGAAGTATACTATGAAATCTCTCATAATCTCGTTCAAGAAGAAACTTTAGTTCTTCCTGACGGGACGATAAAACGTGGTTTTGTTCATAGAAAAGGTGCCACTCGAGCTTTTCCTGCTGGACATCCCGATCTTGCTAAAACTCGTTGGGCTGCTACAGGACACCCATGTTTAATACCGGGATCCATGTATCATGGAGCAGCAATATTATTTGCAGAGCAAGGCGCGCATGCTTCAGCTTGCTCTGTAAACCATGGCTCTGGACGAATCATGGCTCGTGGAAGAGCCAGAAGAGAATTATTAAGTCAGCAGGGTTATATTAATGAAGAAATGCGGAATGTGGAGAGGATCTTTGCAGGCGTTAAAGTCACGGGCATCGTTACAAACACGGAAGATGTTGTTCTCGATGAATGTGCTCACGTCTACAAAGATCTAGATCTAGTTCTTCAAACACTTGAGACAGCCGGAATTGCGAAGGTCGCCCATCGGCTATTCCCTGTTGCCAACATTAAGGGTGCTGATTAGTCGTCTTCTTGGTTTTCGGCGTCGTCTTTTGTGTTTGGATTTGTGCTTCGTAAAAGCGTTGTTGTGTTTTGAAGCCTTCTTGTTCAATCTCCCACTGATTAAGCTGTTGCTGATGAAGTTTCTCTTCATCACGCTTGTGCTTAGAATCAGCAAGAAAAACTAGCCAAACGCAAAACGCGATTGCAGCAATAAATCCGACGAAAAACCACTTGCTGAACCAGCCCCAGAATCCGCCGTCTCTTCGTGGATCGTAACCTTTTAGGTATTCCGTGTTTGTCATATTTCCTTATACGTATTTGATTATTAGATTTCCGTGAGACGTTGATGAGATCTGAATGTAGGATGGCTACTCACGGTAAATTTGGTAGTGAGCCCCCTACTAAAAGAAGGGATCATAATGTGTCTGTATATCAGGCACTATTACCTATTCTAGATTCTTTAGATGAAGTAGAACGTTTAAAGCTTCTGGAACTTTGTAATATATATTGTGGACTTAGTCAAAAAGATAGAGATTTGTTAATGTCGCTTATTAGTGGATTGGCTGGAAAATTAGACGGGACCTGAAGCACGCTCTCTTGCTTTTTTCCAATTTCTTAGTCGCCCACAATTTGCACATACTAAATCTCTTCGAGAAGCTTCTTCAATAAGTCTTCTTTTCGATTTGAGCATCATGGCGGACAACCTTGTTCCTCCATTATCTCTTGATATTAAATCCATTTGACATGGGTGATATTTGTTTTGACAGTCTGCACATGGGCCAGATTTTATCGAAAAAAGCAACTCTCTAGCTTCAAATCGTCTTCGGAGTTTTTGTTTTTTTGCTTCATTTTTCCTTGAATCAGTATAATTATCCATAATTATATTTCGTTATTTTTAATAAAAAATAAAGATATCCCTACAATGGGGCAAACTAAGGTAGGCATAAATGTCTAGAGATTCAGCAGATAGCTACATTTATAGAGTAGGGAGTAGCCCCAATACTCGCGTTGCGATTTCACAAAAGAATCGCGTATTTTCTCGTCCATACACGGTGAATACGCCATCAGATAAGCAAGTTGGCGTTCTTTCGACTTTTGACTATAATGAATCTCGTACGATTGATCCAGTGCGTGGCGTTGGTTTCGGAGATAAGATTCAAGAACTTGTCCCGAATGTGACCGAGCCGATGACGATCACACTTAACCGAACTCTTCTATATACTGCTGGTATTGCGCAAGAGGTTGGCTATCGAGGTGGTGTTGACGGTCTTGTCCGTTCCTTGCGCCAGCATAGGTGGCCTTTCGATCTTCGTTCGGAACTCGTATTCTCTGAGTTAGTTACTAATAGAGATGCGGCTTCCATTCTTGTAAAGACTCTTGCCTCGGATGATCCGAATTTCGCTCTCATCACTTATTTTGAAGCTTGCTGGCTCAACAGCATCAGTTCAAGTTTCCCATCGGATTCTGCTATCGTGCTCGAGGATGCGTCAGCAACTTGCACCGATGTGACTGATGGATCGAGCTTCTACGGGGTTGGTCCGGATAATTATGGTGCGATGCTTGATTCTGGTAATAACCCGATCATCAAGCCTGGAGCAGGTTCTCGTCTTTACGGATAATCTGTTCTTTAGTTACAAATAAAGGGAGGCTCGAAAGGGTCTCCCTTTCGTGTATCTGGTGGTATCGTCTAGATATGGATGACCTTGATTTTCTAGACGAGCTTGATGAAAAAGTATCGAATATTAATCTAGATATATTCTGGGACAGAATTGTTGGTGGGCATAAAGTACGACTTTCCCCTATCGATTTTACTCATCAGACGAAAGTCAAGGCAGTTCTTCAAAAGAATAATGAAGAAAATAATGTCCTTGATGAAATTAAAAGAATTACTCTTTCCGGAGCTTTAACCGGTTTCGATGGTCTTGATTTTCAGGGTAAGCGCCAATTAGGGAAAGTCTTTAAGATCAAGGGAACTAATGGTAGAAAAGATGAGCTTGTTGATTTTTCTGAATTATTATATAGAAAATTAGCTCATTGGGATGCTGAGTTTATTGATTTGGTATTTGAAGTTTTCACTGATTTAATGGAAACACATCGAAAAGAAATGTCGAAAGATGTTGTTTTCGAGAATTCAAAGAGTCCCAGGGAAGAACTCGAAGAACTTGAAATGAAAGTTGCTGAACTTCGAGTTAGACTTAAGCTTCCGCCTCTTGTAGAAGCAAAGAAACTCACGGAAGATGAAACCTCGGAGAGTTCGGAACTTGAAGAATCCTCCGAGGAATCCTCCGAGGAATCTTCTTCTGAAGAATTCAACCCATTCGAAAGAAGAGTGAGTGTTGAATCAGAATCGATTAGTTCTAAGTCAGAAGAACCTCCAGTAGTAGAAGCTCCTTCTTCTCTTCAATCACCCCTAGAACCAGAAAAGGAACTCAGTGCTATAGAAAAGGCTATGTTGAGGAGAGGTAATAATCCAAATGTCTCTCTTGCAGTTCCTGTTGTCGTGCCTTCAGGATCAAGGATTATTGCTCATCAAGCTCAACCATCAGTTGAATCTGATGTTGTTGAAGCGCCAGCACAAAGAAGAGTTGTTGATCCTCCAGTAATTGATCCTAAGGTAGATCGACAAAATGTGAATCCTCGTTTCAAACGTTCTGGTGTTTAATGGATCAATATGACCGAGCAGTCCAATGGTGATGGACGGCGAATACAGATCAAGCTTCCTGAACAATATGTTCCTGTAGATGAAGAAGTTTGGTCAGATTTAGAAGCATATTTATATCAAGGTTTCTTAACTAGCTCTGCATATTTATTCGAAAAAACGTTTGTTTTTAAGACACTCAATCATCATGAGCTGAGACACGTCCAATATTTCAAACCTCTTCGTACGTCAGCTATCGAATCTAAAGAATCTTTTCGTGCCGTTTTCATAGCCCATAGTTTATTCATGATTGATGGGGAGAATCTCCTCATCGGTCGTACGAAGAGATTTCCGAAGCTTATTCGGATAATCATGAAGATGAATCCTGAAGTTCAGGATAAAATCATGGACGCTCTTGCTTCTCTGAATGAGCGAGCTTCTCGTCTTCATCCACTTACTGAGATTTATGTTCAAGAAAACAGATCTCGATTTCGCTGGATGCACTCTCATCATTCTCCAGTTCATTCTGTAGTAAATACTGGTATTTCTGGAACTGACGAAATCGGAATGAATTACTGTCAGCAGGCTTGGACTGCTTTAAATAATCTCCTCGATACTAAAGAAGCGATGGAGAGAGAGTGGACGAATGCGAAATTTATAGGATCATGTTTTGCTGGAAAAGGTGTTAGAGCGATTGATGAAAAAGATAGGGCTAGAAAGGAAAGGGAGAGAACTGAACAAGAAGAACTAAAAATGAAGGTTCTTCATGCTTATCTTAATCGAAAACTCGGTATAACTGATTCAGCTGAAATTGTCGAACTTCCTGATGGCAGAAAAGCTACTGTTGCTTCTCGATCTCGAGCAGAGAGTGCTGAAGATTTAGCTAACCAACTTTCTGCAGCTCTTTCAGGCGAGAAAGATCATCACGATCTTATTGTCGAAGCACAGATGGAGAAGGTTAGAATCAGAGCTGAGGATATGGAAGAAAGTCGCTTGAAGATTTTCCGGACTTCAAGCCTGAATTCCAGTTCATCTAATATGGATCCTAATACTGGATCTAGGGTTCTTGGTGGAAAAGAAGAAGCTGACGCACTTATTGCCCGTTTACGCGAACTCCAAAGAGATCAGCTCGAGCGATATCATCGCCAAATCCCTGGTAATCTTGATGATCGAGAAAACTCCGATGACGATTCTAGTGGTAACGGAGTAGTTTAATGCCGACGACTAAAGAAACCGTCAAGACGACAATCCTTGTCGGCGCTGAATGGGATAAGAAATCCCTAAAGGAACTCGATAGAGATTTCGGAAAGGTTCGTAAAAAGCTTTCCGGAATGAAGATGGATTGGAAGGGTGTATCTCGCGAATCTACGGCCGCAGTTCGTGATATAAAGAATATTTCTAATGCAGCAGCTGAATTCTCGAAAGATTTATCACATGCGGCCAGGTCATCTATTAAGGATCTTGCAAAACTTGGTAAGGAACTTGACGCAGCTAGGAAAAAGGCCCGAGAATTAAAAGAAAAGGCCGCTTCTGCATCCACCCCTGAAGAAGAGAAGGCAGCAGCGGTTGGTATTTCAGAGGCTCAGAAAGAGGTCGAGAAACTTACTCGTCAGGTTAGAGATCATCGTAAGGTCGATAAACAATATGTCCAAGAGTTAAGGCATGTTGTTAAAGCTCAAAAGAAGTATTCGGAAGATCTTAAAAAATCGGCTTCATATACTGGGAAGGACTTCCGTAAAGATTTCGCTTCTTCAATGAAGCAATCATATGCTGGCGGTCGTCAAGGCAGTCCTATGTCTGCTTTGAAAGGTGTTCATGGTGTTTATAAGGCAGGAAAACAATATTCGGCTGGTGTTTCAGCTCGTTCAGCTCTCGCTAAATCAGCTGCTGGTGGTGCCGGTGGTGGTGCTGGTCCCGGTGGGTTAGCAGTTGGTTTATCAAAATTAGTCCCTATACTTGGCGGTGCTGTTGCCGGATTTGCCGCATTTTTAGGTTTCATCATGAAATGCAGTGACGCTATCACTGCAATGAACAAGACTCTTCTTGACGGCACTGGCCTCGCTAACGATTTCACTGCAGGTTCTAAAGCATATACGACTGCTCTTGATCAAATGAGAGCTGGATCTAAAGATGCGACCTTAGGATTACTTAAATTTGGTGGTACTACCGAAACTACTGCGAAGACTGTCAACGCTTATATGAAGGAAGCATCGGGGTCTATCATTCAGACTCGTGACACGATGCTTTCATTAGGTAGAGGTGACACCGCAAAAGGTGTTGAGCTTCTCGCTAAAAACGCCCTTCTTTACGGAAAAGCTCTCGGCATGGAAACCACTGATGTGGCCTCCATGATGGGTAAATTTGAGAATGAAGTTGGTCTTGGTGCTGGGCAAGTCCAAGATGTGATGGGTGATATCGTAAAAGCTGCAGCAACTTCGAATATGCCAGTTTCGAAGTTCATGGGTATTTTTCATTCAGTAACACCAGATCTCGAACTCTATATTAATAGGATTGAAGAGCTTACTGGTGTAATGAAATTACTGTCGAAGAATATGTCTCCTGGAGACGTGAAGAAATTCATGGACGCCTTCGGTAAAGGCTTTCAGGGAATGTCTTTCACTGATCGTGTTCAAACAGCAGTTGTTGCTGGTGTTGATCAAACTAACAAACTTTTGAAAGGTGACTTTGAAAAGAAAGCAACGATTTTAGCTGGGAGCATGGGTGAACTTGGTGACGGATTCTTGAAGGCCTTCAAAGCAGGCGACAAGAAGACGATGCAAGATATTCTCATCAAGGCAAAAGCAGCTGGTGTTCAAGCAGCAACGATCGGTGAAGCTCAAAAATTAATGGGTGTTGAATCAGATCGTAGAATGGGTGGTGCTGTTGGCACAGCTTCAGCTATGAAAGGTGCCGGTATGTGGACGACCATAAAGACACTCATGGCGGGTGTTGATAAAGTCGTCGGAAAGAATGCTGGACAAGGGGAGAGAATTTCTGGTTTTCGTGAGCTTGCTGCGACTGGACCGATGAAAATGTCTGAGCAGCAAATTGATGCCATGAACCAGATGATTTCTTCGATGGAACTCTATACTAAGAGTATCAAAGATTATGGATCGACTGGATCAAAATCTATAGACGATGCTTTAAAGAAGATAATGTCTGCTCGATTAGGTAAGCCTGCTGAAGAAATAACAGCGGTTGATTTATCGAGAGCTACAGAAGATGATATTGCTGCAGCAACAGAAGCATCTAATGATATGTCGAAAGATATTAAGACGGTTGAAGATCTTTCTCAAGAGCAAACTGATGCTACACTATCGATTGGCGACAAACTTTCGAATGTTATCGGTTATATTTTAGAACAAATATATGAGAAGATGTCTTCTTTAGTGAAGATTGTCAGTGATATATTTAATTCAATTCTTGACTGGGCTAGTGGTGGGAAAGCTAAAGTTGAGCAGAAAGCTCAAATTGAACAATATAAAATTAAGGGATATGGTGAAGCTGGACAAAAGAGCTTTGATGATCTGAAGAATGCATTAAAAGAAGGTGTTGAAAGTGGCGACACTACTAAGGCTGCTAGTGATTACTATAAGTCTCAGCGTGAACAGCTGAAAAAAGAAAGCGCTGCAGCTCAAGAGAAATATGAAAAAACGACAGATCCTAAAGAAAAAGAAAAAGCATTAGTTGCTGCTAATGCTGCTAATAGTGCTGTTGATGCATTTGATGAATCATTTAGAAAAAATGTCGTAGCAATGGCGACAAAAGGCATGGGAACGGCCCAGGCTAAAA
>JBAZJM010000203.1:0-8645 GCA_041651315.1 Lentisphaeria bacterium
TTGGGGTGGTCGGACTGGCCGGCCTGCTGTGCCTCGCCGCCGGGGTGATCCTGGGGCTGGTGCCGTACATTCCCCCGGCGCCCACCGGGGTGCCGGCGCTGCCGGTGCCGGAGATGGGGGGCTACCTCCAGGCCGCCCTCGTCAAGTTGTTGGGCGCCATTGGGTTGCTCGCCACCGGCGCCATCATCGCCGCCTATGTGACGCCAAAGACGCGGTTGTACCGCGAATTGGTGCTGGAGACCAGCCTGGAGGCGAAACGCGGTTATGCTGCTCATGTGGAGACGGATTATGCCGGCCTGGCCGGCTGTGACGGGGTGGCCCTGACCGCCCTGCGTCCCGCCGGCATCGCCGAGGTGGCCGGCCGCCGCCTGGACGTGGTCAGCAGCGGCGACCTGATCCCGCGCGGCGCCAGGATCCGGGTGATCGCCGTTGGTGCGGGCCGGATTGTCGTGAGCGTGATTCCGGGCCCGGCGGCCAGCTGACTTGACAAAAAATACCTTCCACCGGGGTTGCGGAATTTTTCCCGGGCGTATAGATTGCACCCGTTAGACGCATCAGCAAAATCAACTGTTGGGGACTGGCCGCCTCTCCTGGAGGAGGGCCCTCCTGTCGAGGAGGGACCGATGGGGATGGCGATCACATACGATCATGACCGGCGATGTAACGGCGATTTGGGCCGCGGCTTCAATGCGGCTGAAACAAGTCCTCAATGAGGACACTTTCCAGCGCTGGATCGCTGGCATCCGTCCGCTGGGGCTCCAGGACGGGGTCTGCCGGCTTGGCGTTTCCAACGACATGTTCTGCGACTGGTTGGCGACCAATTACCTGGACGTCATCCAGGAGGCGCTGGCCCTGGCCGCCGGCGGCCCGGTAACCGCCTCCTTTGAAAGCGGGTATGATCCGGAAGTCGTGGGGGCTGCGGAGTCCGCCAGCGCCGGAACAGCCGGCGGTGCCACTGCCGCGGCCACCCGTGCCGGCATTGAGGAGCGCGACGAGCTGCTGTCCCGCTTCAACCGGCATTACACCTTCGACAGCTTTGTGGTCGGCGAGAACAACAAGTTCGCCCACGCGGCCTGCGGCGCCGTGGCCAAGACGCCCGGCAAGGCCTACAATCCGCTGTTCATCTACGGCGGCACCGGCCTGGGCAAGACCCATCTCCTGCAGGCGGTCGCCCAGGACGTGGTTGGCCGCCGCAAGCGCGCCCGCATCGAATACCTCACCAGCGAGGAGTTCCTGAACCGCTTCATTGACGCCCTGCGCGAGAAATCGCTGCCGCGGTTCCGGCAGATCTTCCGCAATGTGGATGTGCTGCTCATCGACGATGTCCATTTCTTCACCGGCAAGGAGCAGATCCAGGAAGAGTTCTTCCACACCTTTAACGCCTTGTACAACAGCCACAAGCAGATCATCATCACCTCCGACCGGCCGCCGCACGAGATCGGTGGCCTGGAGAAGCGGCTGGTCTCGCGTTTCGAGTGGGGGCTGACCACCGAGGTGCAGTCGCCGGACTTGGAGACGCGCGTGGCGATCCTGCGCTGCAAGCAGGAAGACCAGGCGGTCAAGATCGACGACGACGTGCTGTTCTGCATCGCCAGCCGCATCAAGAGCAACATCCGCCGGCTGGAGGGGGCGCTGATCCGGCTGATCTCACACGCCTCGCTCAACCACACCCCGGTCACCCGCGAGCTGGCGGAAAAGCTGCTGCAGCCGATGCTGGATGAGGAAGCCACCGGTTCGGTTTCGATCGAACGCATCCAGAAGGTGGTGGCCGAGTTCTACGATGTGCGGCTGGCCGACATGACCAGCAAAGCGCGGCCGGCCAACATCGCCTTCCCCCGGCAGGTGGCCATGTATCTGGCCCGCCGTCTCACCGACTGTTCCACGCCGGTGATCGGCGAGCAGTTCCGGCGCAACCATGCCACGGTGCTGCACGCGGTGACCACGGTCTCCGCGCGCCAGGAGCGGGACGCAGAGTTCCGCCAGTCCCTGGCCGTGCTGGAACGCAAAGTCCGCAACTGATTTGACCGTTTTGTTGGATGATGTTGGGAACCCCCTTTTGAGGAGCACCCTTTTTCAAAAGGGTGGCCCCAATATCATCCGGTAAGACTGTCATACCCCCTTGGGCGGGGGGCTTGTTGCGGTCTGTTGGCGGGCTATGTTACAGCTTGCTGCCGCGCGTGTGTTGCATCAATTAGGAAATGCCGTTGGCTTCGCCGTCATGGCCAGGGCCACGAGGGTTGCGCCCCCCCATGAATCTTCCCATTATCGCCATTGTTGGCCGGCCGAATGTTGGCAAGTCGGCGTTGTTCAACCGCATTGTCGGCCGGCGCATGGCCATTGTCCATGAACAGGCAGGCGTCACCCGTGACCGCGTGATGGCGGCCGCCGAGGATGACAACCGCCATTTCCAGGTGGTGGACACCGGCGGGCTCGGCTACTACACCGACGAAAAGGCGGCGGGGGTTTTTGACGGCCTGATCCGGGCCCAGGTCGAGGCGGTCGCGGCTGAAGCCGTGGCGCTGATTTTGGTCACCGACGCCCAGGTTGGCGAGACGCCGCTGGACCGCGAGATCGCCCAGTATCTGCGCACCTTTGGCCGGCGCGTGGTGGTGGCCGCCAACAAGGCGGACAATCCCACGCTGCGCGAGTCGGCCATGACCCAGTTTGCCGGGCTGGGCTTCGATTCTGTGATGCCGGTCACCTGCCTGCACGGCACCGGCATCGGCGACCTGTTGGACGCCGTGCTCAAGGGGGTTCCCCGCGGGGCGCCGGGGGCGGCGTTTGCCACCACCACGCGGCCCTTCCGGATGGCCGTGCTGGGGCGGCCGAACGTCGGCAAGTCCTCGCTGGTCAACCGGCTGGTGGAGCAGGAGCGGATGATCGTCTCGGACATTGCCGGCACCACCCGCGACGCGGTGGACGTGCCGTTCACCCTGAAGGCCGGGGCGCGCGAGCTGCCGGCCGTGGTGGTGGACACGGCCGGGCTGCGCCGCAAGTCCAAGGTGGACACCGTGGTCGAGTTTTTCAGCGTGGACCGCGCCAAGAAGGCGCTCGACCACTGTGATTTGGCGCTGTTTGTGGTCGATGCCGCCGACCCCGCCACCGCCCAGGACCGGCGCATTGCCTCGCAGATCGTCGAGGCGGGCAAGCCGTGCGTGGTGGTGGCCAACAAATGGGACTTGGCGCCGATGGCGGTGGCCCGGAACCGGTTCCGCGACGTGCTCAAGGAGGCGATGCCGTTCCTGGCCCATGCGCCGGTGGCGGTGGTGTCGGCGCTCAAGGACCGGTCGCTCGAGCCGCTGGCTGAATCGGTGTTCCGGGTCCACGACAGCGGCGGCGTCACCGTGCCCACCGCCGTGCTCAACCAATTTTTGCGCGACCTGCTGGCGCGGACGCCGCCGTCCTCGGTTGGCGGCAAGCCGCTCAAGCTGTTTTACGGGGCCCAGGTCAGCAATGTGCCGCCGCGTTTTGCCTTGTTCGTCAACCACGAGCGGCTGTGCCCGGCCGCCTACCGCATCTTTTTGGCCAACCGGTTGCGGGAGGCCTTCTATCCCGAGGCCGGCATGCCGGTGCAGGTGGTGCTGCGCGAACGGCCCCAGAACGATCCGGAACGCAAGGAACGCATCCAGGCGTTCAAGCGGCTGAGTCCCCGCGAACAGGCGTTCAAGAAAAAACGGCGGCTGGCCGAAGGCGCAGACCGGCCCGCGGCCGGGGCCGATGACGGGCCTCCGACGGCCGCCAGCCGGCCGGCGCGGAGCGAGCAACGTCCGGGGCGCAACGAGCGGCGGCCGCTGTCCGACCGGCCGGCGCGGGGCAAGGGCCGTCCGGCAAGAAACGTGGGGCGTCCGGCCCGCGGCGAGCGGCGGCCGGCATCGGCGCGGCCCCCCAAGGGTGCCGGGCGCCGGGGCACCGGCGGCGGCCGGCACCGGCGATAACCCGCCGCCCCGGCCCACCGCGTTTTTCTTTGGGTTCGTTGTCCCGGCTTCCGGGCGTGTTGCTTTAATCAAAATCCCCAAAACAGGCGGCAGGCTGCTGCCGGCCGCCCATTCTATACTCCGCTGGCCCCTGTGTCACGCTCAGGACTGGCGTAGCACCAGCACGCTGGGATCGTAGTCTTTGGGGGCCTGGTAGCCGAGCAGGTTCAGGCAGGTCGCCGCGATGCTGCTGATACCAAGTCCCGGGCGCAGTTCCACCTCGTACTCGCCGGCAAACTTCGGGTCGTAGACGATGCACGGCACCGGGTTGAGCGAGTGGGCGGTCTTGACCTTGAGGATACCGTTCTCCTTGGCCACCGCGCCGTCCTTCTTGTGCTCGTACATGTCATCGGCGTTGCCGTGGTCGGCGGTGATCACCAGCACGCCGCCGGCCTTCTCCACCGCCGCCTTGATGCGCCCCAGGCAGAGGTCCACCGTCTCGACGGCGACCTGCGCCGCCTGGTAGACGCCGGTGTGGCCGACCATGTCGCCGTTGGGGAAGTTGAGGCGGATGAAATCGTACTTGCCGGCGGCAATGGCGCCCAGCACGTAGTCGGTGATCTCGGCCGCCTTCATCCACGGCCGCTGCTCGAACGGCAGCCGGTCGGAGGGGATCTCCACATAATCCTCCAGCGTCTCACTGATCTTGCCGGACTTGTTGCCGTTGTAGAAGTAGGTGACGTGGCCGTATTTCTGGGTCTCGCTGATCGCCAGGGTGCGCTTGCCGGCGGCGCACAGGAACTCGCCCATGGTGCGGTCAATGGCTGGCGGCGAGACCAGATAGCGCTTCGGCACATGCAGGTCGCCGTCGTATTCCATCATGCCGGCATAGCAGACCTGGGGGCGGCGGCCGCGGTCGAACTTGTCGAAGGCGTCCTCCTCAAAGGCGGCGGTGATCTCGATGGCGCGGTCGCCGCGGAAGTTGAAGTAGCAGACTGAGTCGCCGTCGATGATCGGGCCGACAGGCTTGCCGTTCTCCGCGATCACGAAGGCGCCTAGGTCCTGGTCGATGGCCTTGGTCTCGCGGCGCAGCGTCTCAATGGCCTCACGGGCGGAGGCAAACGGACGGCCTTCGGCCAGCACGTGGGTCTTCCAGCCGCGCTCGACCATGCTCCAGTCCGCCCCGTAGCGGTCCATGGTGATGAACATGCGACCGCCGCCGGAGGCGATCCGGGCGTCGAACCCGCCGCCGTTCAAGTCCTTGAGGAACGCCTCGAAGGGATCCACGTACTCCAGGGCGGAGGTCTCGCCGACGTCGCGGCCGTCCAGCAGCACGTGGATGCGCACCTTCTTGACCCCGTCCTTCTTCGCCTGGACGATCATGGCCTTGAGGTGGTCAAGGTGACTGTGCACATTGCCGTCCGAGAACAGGCCGATGAAGTGCAGGGTCGAGCCGTTCTTCACCGCGTTGCCGGAAAGTTCCTGCCAGGCCTGCCCGCGGAACAGGGCCCCGCTGTCGAGGGCCGCGCAGACCAGCTTGGCCCCCTGCTCAAAGACGCGCCCGGCGCCAATGGCGTTGTGGCCAACCTCGGAATTGCCCATGTCGGCATCGCTGGGCAGGCCGACCGCCGTGCCGTGCGCCTTCAGCTTGGTGTTCGGGCAGTGCGCGGTCAGCCAGTCCAGGTTCGGCTTCAACGCCGAACGCACCGCGTCGCCCTCGGCGTATTTGCCGTAGCCCACGCCGTCCATGATCACCAGCACCAGCGGGCCGGGACGCGTCGCGAAACCGTTCAGTCTGGCCAGGGGTTCCAACATGGTGTTATGCTCCGTGATATTTTTGTCTACAGGGGCGACCAGCCGGTTGCCCGTACGCCGGCTGCTCCCGCGTTAATCCACATGAAGAGCGCGTAATGTATCTCATGACCCGCCAATTGCCCCGCCATCGGAGCAACGGCCGTAAGGGGTCACCCTGAGTGGAGGGTATGCTTGATTGAAGGTTTTTTTCGAAGGGGGCACTGTTTCAGGAGCGCGGCCATCCCGTTGCCGCTTTTCGGGGCCGTCATCTGGAACACAGGGCGAACACGGCGGGCACCAGGATGGGGCTGATGACAATGTGGGTGAAGGTCAGCAGCGTGGCGGTGGAGGCGGCACAGTTGTAGCGCGCGGCAAAGACCGGCCCCAGAATGGCGGCGGGCATGGCGCTGACCAGGACCAGCACCTGGGTGTTCTCCGGGTTGACGTGCCACAGTTTGGCCAGCAGCGCGTTGAACCACGGCTGAAACAGCATCTGGATGGCAATCGACACCACGATCAGCTTGCCAAACCCCTTCAGCGGCCGGAACGACAATTGCAGGCCGAGGATCACCGCCGCAATGACCACCAGGGCGCCCTGGATCATCTGGAAGGCGTCCTTGGCCGTCTCGACAAACGGCATGCCCGCCGGCAGGTCGATGCGCGACAGGAGCAGCCCGAGCACCACCGCCGCAAAGATCGGCGACCGGAAATAGTCCCTCGCCAGCTTCCGCAGGTCACTCCGGCCATCGGTGAGTTCCCCGAACCAGATGGCCACCGCGGGGCAGAAGATGAAAATGGGCAGGCCGACGCCGATCTCGCTGATGACAATGCCTTCGGCAAGGGCGCGGGGATTGTTCGCAAAGGCATACTGGATGATCGGGTAGCCGATGAGCGACGACGAGCCGAAGGAGGAGACAATCATCAGCGCGCCCGTGCTCTTCCGGTCGAATTTCAGCGCGGTGCCCGCGGCCCAACTGAGGATGAGCGCCACCACGCCCATCAGGAACATGATCAGCACCGGCACCACGGTGGCGCCGGACAGGCGGTTGACCCACAACTGGTAGAAGATGGTCGCGGGCAGCACCGCCTGGGTCAGCAGCCGGGAGAACAGGTTGCTGTCCTCGGCCTTCAGCAGCCCCTTGCACTTCATGAGATAGACGCCGATGACCAGCAGGGCAAAGGCCGCCACCGTTTCCGCAACATGCATGCTGACGTTTGACATGAACCACCTGGCTGGTTGGAGACGCGGCGGACACGCCACCGCGAGGGTCCGCCTCCTGCCGTTTTGGCCTGAAACAACCGCATCAGTATACCACGGTGGGGTGAAATTTCCCCTTCCGCCACCGCCGTGCTACCCACGCGCCGCTATCGCGCCAGCCGCTTGGACGCCTGGTGCCGCCCGTCCTCGGGCGGACCACGGCGCACTGTTTCCGGAATGCGGCCATTCTTTTGCCGCTTTCGGCGACCCCCATCCCGAGCTGGTGGGGCGTGACGCAACGGTCTGTGGCGGCTGGCGGAATGACCGCAACCACCGTTTTCGGCTGGTCCCCAACCGAAAAATGGCCTCCCGCCAAGAAAAACATCGGACAAGACGCTGTGGGCTATTTTATGGTAAAGTTAAGATCAAAAGTGTCGGCGCGACTCCAAGGATGCTAAAAACCTGCGCCGCGTGGTCTACGTGGTAGACAACGTCGCCGGCCGCGAGGAAAGCCCCGTCTATGCCATTCTCAATCTCAACCGGGGGTTGGCGGAACTGCCGCGCCCGGACGGTGGCAAGGGGGTGGAGCTGTGGTACGTCGGCACCCCGTCCGCCACCGCCGCGACCCAGGTCAAGTGGGACGGCGAATGGCAGGTCACCTACGAGGTGTTCCGCGACATGGGCGTCGCCTTTGCCATCGTCCTGGTGCTGATCTACGTGCTGGTCGTCGGCTGGTTCCGCAGTTACCTGACCCCCCTGGCCATCATGGCCCCGATCCCGCTGTCACTGGTCGGCATCCTGCCGGCGCACGCCCTGACCGGCATGTTCTTCACCGCCACCTCCATGATCGGTTTCATCGCCCTGGCCGGCATTGTCGTGCGCAACTCCATCCTGCTGATCGACTTCGCCGAACTCAAGATGGCCCAAGGCATGCCCATGACCGAAGCGGTGATTGAGGGCGGCACCGAACGCTTCCGCCCCATGCTGCTGACCGCCATGGCGGTGGTGGTGGGCGCCGGCGTGATCATCTTCGACCCGATCTTCCAGGGACTGGCCCTGGCCCTGATCTCCGGCGAGCTCGCCTCCACCTTCCTCGCCCGCGGTGCCGTCCCCGTCCTCTACGCGCTGCTCCACCGCCGCTGTTGATTCCTGCGCACCATATGGTTTTACCCTCCGGGTCGGCGCCGCCAGGCTAGTGGGGTGCTCCCTTCGTGCAGTCGGAACTGGTAGATGAAATACCCCGGATCCTTGTAACCACAAGCCCACGCGACCTCCGAAACATTCAAGGCAGTGGCGGTCAGCAACTGTTTGGCGTGGCTGAGTCGCTGGTTGGTGAGATATTCTACTAGACGCATTCCGGTATCCCGGCGGAACTGGGTGGACAAGTAGTCGGCGGAACACCCCAGTGCCTCTGCCAACCGGCGCACGTCAAGGGTTGCATCCCCGAGTTGGGCGCGGATCAGGGCCTTGCACTGTTCCGTTCGTCCCGGACGCGCCGTTACGCCGGTCTCCGGGTTTTCATCCAACCGCGCTCGGATCATGACCAACACAGCCTGCAGTACGGTATGAATTGTCTCCAGTGCGCCTTCCTCATCCGCCAGGCGCCACCGCGCCGCCTCGTCCAGCAACGGCACCACCAACGGGGTGGCTTCCGGCCAGGGGATCGTCACTGGCCCGGCATGGATCTTTGGACAATGGCGGTTATCGCTTCGGGACAGGTGCAATGAGAGATGCTCCGG
>JBAZJM010000204.1:0-8639 GCA_041651315.1 Lentisphaeria bacterium
GCCCGATCACCATGCTCAGCATCGGGGTGAAGGCCGACGGCAAGTTCAAGTTCATCGTCGCCGAGGGCGAGTCGGTGGCCGGGCCGGTGCCCCCCACCGGCAACACCAACACCCACGGCCGCTTCAAGCCGGACGTGCGCACCTTCCTCACCCGCTGGGTTGCCGCCGGCCCCACCCACCACTTCGCCCTCGGCATCGGCCACCGTGCCGCGACCCTCCAAAAGGTCGCCGCCGCCTTCGGCATCGAGTGCGCTGTCATCCCCGGTTGAGCGCGGGAACGCTGAACGCCACAGCAAGGGCAGAACCCGTCCGGGCAATGACCCCGGCCGAGAATCGGGTCGCGCGCCCCGCCGTACCGCCGCCATAACCGTCACCGCAAGGCCGGCTTCATCCAACCGATACAGCTTTTTTAAGACTAAATCCATATCTTATGTACAAAAATTAATTTATTTATCTTATTGTTTGTTTTTTAGAAAAATGCGGTTATCGTGTTCCCATATGGCATTGGAGTCCTTTGGTGACCATGACCAGCCGCATCAAAACCGTTTACAACAGCCGGGCCGTGCGCCTGAGCCAGGACCTGCTGAAGGCAATGCGGCAGGGACGTTTCGCCGCCGGGGAGCTCTTGCCACCCGAACAGGAACTGGCGGCACGGTACAAGGTGTCCCGTTCCACCCTGCGCCGGGCGGTGGAGATCTTGGCGGCGGAGAATCATCTAATTAAGTCTCCCCGGCGCGGCATGGTGGTGCCGTCAGCCATGGTGGAGAACAACGGCGCCGCCGCCCGGCTGGTGGCCTGGCTCACCCTCGCACTTTCCGGCGAGGCGGACGAGTACGCCCGCGGCCTGCAGGACGCCCTGGCCGGCACCCCGTTCAACCTGGGGGTGTACTGCAGCCAGGCCAATCCCGCGCGCCTCGTCCAGTTGCTGGAACACTTGACCGCCATGCGTCCCGCCGGGATCGTCCTGCAGCAGGAGAACCGGTACGGGCAGGACCCTCGCCTCGAGGCGCTGGCCAGGGCGCTGGCCGAGGCCGGCATTCCCGTGGTCCGCCTGGACAGCGAAGATCACCTGCCCCTGACCTGCGACGCGGTTCATGGCGAGCCTTACCGGATCGGCATGATTGCCGCCCGTTATTTGGTCGCCAAGGGGTACCGGGACGTGACCTTCCTCGCCACCACCACACCGGAGGACTACCAGGAATACCTGGCCGGCCTGCGGCATGTGCTGACCCCGGCCGGCATCCCCCTGCCGGACGGGCGGACGGTCAATTTCAAGGTTCCCCATGGCTACGGCGCGGCGCCCGACCCCTTCTTTGACGCCGAGGAGAAGATGCGGGAATTGCTGGCGGCCGGATTCCGCCAGGGCACCCTGCTGGCCGGCCATGACTATGTCGCCACCGGCGTCCTGCGGGTGGTGCTGGCGGCGGGGCTGCGGGTGCCGGAAGACGTGCAGGTCATTTCCATGCTCCGCTGCGATGTCCATGGCGCGACGCCGATGCGGCTGACCACCATCGAAAACCACCGCGAGGAAAAAGGCCGCCTGGCCGGACGCCTGCTGCTGCGCCGCATCGGCGGCCATGCCGGCCCGTTCGAGACGGTGCGCCTGGCGGCCGATGAAATAGTACCCGGCGAGACCGGATGATGCCGTTCATGTCCTGGCGGATGGTCCGCCAGATGTGGAAATACCCCCCAAGGAGAACCGACCATGCAACGCAAACAGAAACACGACTGGCTGGCCCGGCTGACCGTACTTGGCTTGTTGGCCGGTGGCCTCGCCCAAGCCGCCTGGATGTTGGTGGATGATTTTAGCAGCGGCCTAGGAAACTGGACCGTGTCGGCCTCAGGCAATGGCATCGTGGACACGCTGACCAACCCGTTGGCGACCGGCCCGAGCGGCAATACGGTGGCGCGCCTGGACATGTCGAGCCAAACCGCGAACAAAGCCGCGTTTATGACCTCGACGTCAACCTATTCCCGTGGCACCGCCGCCGCCTTAAAAGTGGCATTTGACCTGGGCTACACACATGCGCCGACGAATCAATACAATGGATGGTCGCAGTATTTGAGCCTGGCCGCCACGCCGGCCGCCACCACGGATTCGTATCTGGCGGGACACTTGGGCGGGGCGGGTGGCGCCGACCAGTATAAGTTTCAAATGCACGTGGACGGCGGCGACTGGCCGTCCTCACCCGATGCCCACCAGTATGATGGCACCTGGTACCATTACGAGCTGTCGTTGACGGCAAGCCAGACCACCCTGAACGTCTACGCGTGGACGTCGAGCAATCCGGCTGACTATCTGGCGGCGACACCGGTGTGGACCAACACCATCAACACTGGGATCGGCTCCGGCAATTATTACTTGCGTCTCGTCAATTTGAAGCCGTCCTTGGATACCAACGCGCAGTCCCGCGACATCATGTATGCGGACAATGTCTATTACTCCGTGCCCGAGCCGGCCAGCCTCGCCCTGCTGGCGCTGGGCGGCCTGGCGCTGTTCCGGCGGCGGCGCTGAGACCCGGCAGGGACCTAAAGGACCTAAAGCGCGTGCCGCCCGTCCCGCCGCTTCACGAGTCCCTTCGGTCTCTTAGGTCGTTTGGGTCCCTTGCTCCCCCCTTTAACCGCCGTGCCGCCCGAGGCGCCTGCCATGAAACACTTCACCCTCATCGAACTACTGGTGGTGATCGCCATCATCGCCATCCTGGCCAGCATGCTGCTGCCCGCGTTGGGCAATGCCCGGAACCAGGCCAAGATGATCCAGTGCATCGGCAACCTCAAGCAGATCAACCTGGCCCTTTACAGCTATGCCGGGGACGCCAACGGCAAACTGCCGCCTGCCTACATCACCTTGTTTGGTAGCACCGGCAGCGATCCGCGCGCCACCTACGAATGGAGCAAGGGCCCCGAGGGGTTGGGCCTGCTGGTCACCGGCGGCTATACCGGCACTTCCCTGAAAGATGAAGGCTGGGGCCTCAATCCGGTCAATGGCAACCGTCCGCCGCTCTTCAACTGCCCCGTCGAACGGACGCTTGAGGACGGTTATGGCAATTTCATCGATTATGGCTATACCCGCGACAGTTACGACACCATTGTCGGCTTTCGCGGCCGGAGCGGCGTCCTGGCCGGTTCCGCCTGCAACTTCCCCGACGACCTCGCCACCAAAATGATCGTTTTCTGCCTCGCTAACGGCTTTTACGGCCTGGATGGCCGGCATCACGGCGGCTCCACCTTCAGTTACGGCGACGGCAGTGCTAAGTGGCTACCCTTCAACAAATACGAAGGCAACTCAAGCATGATTTTCCAAATGCTGGACCGGGCGGATGCCGCCTACAGCAGCAAATGACCGGACACGTGCGAAGGCATGCGAAGGGACGGGTGAATTGTGCACCCGATTCAGGCCGTGCGCCTCCGGTCTCTCCAGTTCCTCCGGTCCCGGGAGTCACGGTTCACCTGTCCCTATGCTGCCTTCCGGTCCCGGGAGTCACGGTTCACCTGTCCCTATGCTGCCTGCTGCTGCGGGCGGGCGGGGACGACTTCCGGGCGGTCGATCCCGCCGCCCTCCGGGGGGCGCTCGCCGCGGCCGGCGCCTTCCTGCCGCCTGTGCCGGCATGACCGTTGCGGCCGCCGGCTTCCGGCCCGGGGGGCGGTTGTAACCCCATCGCGCGCATGGCATATTGCCGCCCTTGAGTTTTTGGCCATTTCAAGGGAGTTCCCGTCATGCCCGCCCGCAAACGTCCCGTTCCCGGCGGCGCCCGGCGCCCCGCCCGCCGCAAGGCCCCGCCCGCCGCCGCCACCCCGGCTGCCGGCATCCTCGAACTGACCTGCCCCCAGTGCGGGGCGGCGCAGCCGGGAGCCAAGGTGACCACCGTGCTGCGGCCCGCCGACGAGGCGGGCCTGGCGGCCCTGCTCAAGGGCACGCTCAACGTTTTTACCTGCGTCAAGTGCGGCACGCCCTTCCGCCTTGACTCGCCGGTGCTTTACCGCGACGACGCCCGCCGGGCCCTGATCTATTGGGCGCCCAATGAAACCCAGGAAACCCTCGACAAGGCCGAGAAGCAGGTCGCGGAACTGCTCAAGGCCCTGATGCCGGCGGCGGCCGCCACGGAAGAAACGGAAGGGACGGAAGGGACGGAAGGGACGGAAGGGACGGAAGGGACGGAAGGCGTGGCGCCGGACGTCACCTGCCGGCTGACCCTGACCCGGGGACAGTTCATCGAAAAGGTCATGCTGTGGCGCAACGAACTGGATGACCGGGTGGTCGAATACATCAAGTTCCAGCTGTTCCAAAATCCGCAGGGCCACCTGGATCCGGTGCGCATGGAACTGTTCTATGACTTCTCGCAGCCCGATCCGGCCAACCTGTCCTTCCTGGTGATCGACCGGGAGAGTGGCCAGCCGTCCGCCGGCACCCATGTGCCGATGGAGCTGTATGCCGAGGCGGCCGCCACGTTTCTCGGCGACACCGCGTTGCGCGCCGAACTGGACAAGCTGTTCCCCGGTTACCACGTTTCGGTGTCGCGCCTGCTGTAATTCCTTGTCACACGCCAGGAGAATGCCACATGCGCTGGATTCGCTTTGCCACCGCTCCGGCGGCGCCGCCGCAGTTCGGCCGCCTTGAACGCCAGGCGGATGGCACCGACCTGGTGTGCGAACTCCGCACCGCTCCCTGGCTGGGGCTGGAAACCGGGCCGGGCCGCTGGCCGCTGGCGGCGGTGACCCTGCTGGCGCCGGTCGAGCCGCCGGATGTCATCGCCATCGGCCTGAACTACCGGCAGCACGCCGCGGAGAGCAACTTTCAGGCGCCGGCGGCGCCGCAGATCTTTCTCAAGGCCACCAGCTCGGTCATCGCTTCCGGCCAGCCGATCCGGCTGCCGCGCATGGCCCCGGGCGAGGTGGACGCGGAGGCGGAACTGGCCATCGTCATCGGCCGGAGCTGTCGCTGCGTCACCCCCGGCGCCGCCGCGGACCACATCTTCGGCTACACCTGCGCCAACGACGTCAGCGCTCGTGACTGCCAGCTCCGGCAGGACACCCAGTGGGCGCGCGGCAAGAGCTTTGACAGCTTCTGCCCCCTCGGCCCGTGGGGCGACACCGCCTTCCGGCCGGAAGGCGCCCGCGTCCAGCTCCGGGTCGACGGTGACGGCTGGCAGGACGCCCCGGTCTCGGACATGCTGTTCGACTGCCGCACCCTGGTCAGCTACTGCTCGCAGGTGATGACCCTGCGCCCCGGCACCGTCATCCTCACCGGCACGCCGCCGGGCGTCGGCTTCGCCCAAAAACCGCCGCGCTTCCTGCGCGCCGGCGGCCGCGTCGAGGTCACGGTGACCGGCTTGGCGACGCTGCACAATCCGGTGGTGGCGGACTGATTCCGGCGATCTTTTCCGCCTTGTCCCAAAACGGGCGGGCCCAGGCACAGCCCGGGCGGACCAACGTCCCGTCCGCTTCCAACCGCCCGAAATAGTCGCCCGCGGCCCGGCACGCGGCTTCATCCGCCGCCAGCAGCGCCGCCGCCCGTGCGAAGTACGCATCGGCCCGGCGCCCGGTTTGTTCATAGAGCGCGTGCAGCCCGAAATGCAGCCCGATTTCGCGGCCGAACAGCGCCATGGCGCGGAGGTAGACGAGCTGACGGCGGACGTGTTCTTTCTTCGATGGGCTTTGTTCCGGGCCGTTCCACCAGAACGCGTAGCCGACGGGCTCGTCGGTGGCCAGCCCTTCCGCCTCCGTCATCAAGGCGATCGCCTTTTCGTAGTGCGGCACGGCGGCCGCCCAGCCGTCGCTCACGCTCTGCAGCAGCGTGGCAAAGTCGGCCGGATTGTAATTGAACGCGCCCTGGAATTTTTCCGTCTGCCGGGAATCCAGAAGCGCGGGCCGTTCCTGCTCAAACTTGGCCGGGACCGGGGCGTCCCCGAAGCCGGGATACCAGGCCGGCCATTGCTGCGGCGCCCAGTGGCAGTGGTCGGACAGGGCGGCGTGGGCGGTCTCCAGTTCGCACCAGGCGGCAAACACCGCCGCGCCCGCCGCGGCACCAAACTGGCGCCGGGCGATCTTCCGGCAGGCCGCCGGCACGTCGGCCGCCGGGCTGAGGAAAAATTCCCGGCAGGCCACCGAGTTGGACGAAATGTCCTCATTGAAGCCGCCCCAGTGGTCAAAGACGCCGTCCGCGGCCAGCCCCTGCCAGCGCCTGAGCTTGGCCCCGATGCCAAGCGGGAAGTCCTGGATGTCCCGCAGCTGATGGACGGTGTCGTCGCCCCAATGGAAATTGTCGTAGCCGATGAACAGCTGTCCGGTTTCCCGGCAGATCTCGCGGGTGGCGCGCAGCAGATGATGGTCCTGCCGCTCGGCCTGCCAGCCGTCGCATTCCGCCGCCATGAACAGGCCGCTGGCGGCGGGAAGCTGTTTTTGCCGGGCCAGGAATTCCTCGACCCCGGCCCGCTCCCAACCCCAGCCGGTCGTCAGCACCCGGAGACCGGGGCGGACCCGCTGCCCCTCGTCAATCAGAAAACGGATCAGCCGGTCGCGCTGGGCGAACTTGCTCATGCCGCCGCAGCGCGGGCAGGTCGCGGGATCACAGAACTCCCCGTCCGCGTCCAGCCCGAACAGGAACAGCACCGAGATTTCCGGAAACTCGCCCAGGAATCGCTGGATCAGATCCCGGTAAAAGTCCTGGATCTGCGGATGGCTGAAACACAGCACCTGGCCCTGGTAGGTGCCGCTGTCGCTCAACACCTCGGGCGGGAAGCGGTCCAGGAATTTGTCCCGGGCTTCCTGGGGCAGCCAGGGGCCGCCCTGGCAGGGCAGTTCGGTCATCCAAAAAGCGGCGTCCAGGCCGTAATCCCCGCATTCCTTGAGGAGGGCGTGCAGCTGCCGGTTGTTCCGGGCCACCGCTTCACGGTCGACCGCCAGCGGAAACCGCGGACTCGTCACATACCCTTGGAAATGCCGCAGGTCTCCCGTCCAGTCATGCTCCAGCAGGCAATGGCTCGCCCCCAGGCGGCTGAGGTAGCGGAGGTCGGCCCGCTGTCCCGGCCAGCGGTCAAACCGCTGATGGAAAATCCGCAACGGCAGCTGAAACGATTTCCGGAGCCGCAGGTCCGCCGGAATTTCCCCGTGTTCCAGCAGGAGGTCGTGAAGTTCATACACCGCCTGCAGCATGCCCCGCGGACTGCCGCCCAGCAGGCAGCAGGTGTCGCGCCACACAAAAAGCTCAAAACAATCCGGCTGGGGCGGCGCGTGGTGCAGTTCCGTTTGGCCGTCGCGGATCCAGTCGGGATGGATCTCGATGTCGGCCGGGGTGCCCACCAGGATGGCCGGTTGTCCGGGCGTGAGCGTCCGGGCGAGCGGGAGTCCGTCAAGGCCGGCGGCCTGCAGGGCAATCCGGAGTTCCGCGAGCGCCGTTTCATGAACCCGGCCCGTGCCGGGCATCACCAGGGTAAGGTTGGGGGAAAGCTTCATGGAATGTATAAAATAACAACCAATCCCGGACTGTTTCAAGGATAAAAATGGATGCAATGACCTATTTTATGTATATCCTGACAGGAGGCTGCCGCCCTCCTTATGGCGGGAATCCGGCCTGGTGGAGGGCCCGGGACGGCGAAAGCCCGCTCACTCGAACATCGCTTTGAGCTTGGCCATGTAATCGTCGGCCACGGCGGCGGTGGCCGGGGCGAGGGCGTCCGCCACGGTGCGGAAATCGACCAGCTCCTTGGGCAGCTCCTCCAGGAATCCGGAGGGGCGGCGGCGGGCGGCGGCGCCGCGCTGGCGGCGCTGGTCGGCGTGGGTGAGCACAAGCAGGCGCCGGGCCCGGGTGACGGCGACGTAGAACAGCCGCCGCTCTTCGTCCAGATGGTGTTCGCTGATCGCCTGCTCATGGGGGAACAGCCCTTGTTCCAGGCCGACCACGATGACGGCGGGGAACTCCAGCCCCTTGGCGGCGTGGACGGTCATCAGGGTGACGGCGTCCTCGGCGTTGCCGTCCTTTTCCGTGCGGTCGTTGGCATCGCGCAAGGCAAAGGTTTCGAGGAAGTCGCCGAGGCGGACGCCGGAGCCGTTGCGTTCCTCGAACTGGGCGGCGGCATTGATGAATTCGAGCAGGTTTTCCCGGCGTTCCAGCGCCTGTTCGCGCGGCTTGTAGAGGCGGAGCAGGCCGTCCAGGTAGCCGCTGTCGGTGAACAGCCCCTCAACCTTGGCGGCGAGGCCGCCCGGGCTGGCGAAGATGCCGGCGTAACGTGCCAGGCAGGCATGGAAGGCGCGGACGCTGTTGCGGGCCTCGGCGGGCAGGGCGGCGAGGAAGGTCTCGTGGGCCAGCAGGTCGCGCAACGGCAGGCCGCTGATGCGGTGGAGTTCGCGGAGCCGCTCGACGGCGGCGTCGCCGAGGCCGCGCGGCGGCACGTTGAGGATGCGCAGCAGCGCCAGGTCGTGCCGGGGATTGTGCGCCGCCTGCAGCAGGCTGATGCCGTCGAGGATCTCCTTGCGCTCGAAAAAGGAATGGCCGCCGACCAGCACGTAGGGCAGTCGCGCCTGGCGCAGGGCGGCTTCGAGCAGCCGCGACTGGTGGTTGGAGCGGTAGAGCACCGCCAGGTCGGAGGGGCCCAGGTTGCGGGTCAGCCGCCAGTCCTGGATGAGGTCGGCGACAAACTTGG
>JBAZJM010000205.1:0-8538 GCA_041651315.1 Lentisphaeria bacterium
TGATGGCCGCTTTCAGCCGCGTTTTGATCATGCCAGCCTCCGACGGTCCCGGATCAGTTGCAGAACGGCGGCGATGCAGAAGAACGGCAGCAGCCAGATGAGGCGGCTGCCATACCGGTTGTGCGGCCCCGAGATGGCGGCGGTGACCACCGCGCTCAGGCCGTAGGCCACGGCCAGGGCGGCCAGCAAGAGCACCGGCAGGAGCTGGCGGCGGCGGCGGAACCGTAGCCACAACGCCCCCGCCAGCGGCACGCATCCCGCGATGACCAGCCGGTGCAGGAGGTTGAACCATTTGAGCCCCAGGGTGTTGTCGTTCTGCCGGCAATTGACATAGGCGTTGAACTCGCCGGGAAAATGCGCCTTGATGTCGTTGGTGGGATACGGCAGGTGGCGGAAGGGGGCGAGGCCGTACCAATTGTTGAACATGAACAGCTGGAGCAGCGTGTTCCGCACCACCAGCCGCCCGACTTCAAAAGGATAATGAAAGACGGTGCCGATGACGATTTCCCGCCCCTCCTGGCGGTAGCCGTCAATCCAGCCGACCTTGCGGAAGGGGCTGTCTTCCGGCCACATGAAGGCGTCGAAATCCGCCGGCAGTTCGTCGAGATAATCGCACAGGGCATAATGCTTTTCCGGGCAATGTTCCCGAAGATAGCGGACAGCGGGGCCGTCGGCCACCAACCGGGCCAGCGGAAACGCATAGCCGCCGGGGGCCATGGTGAGGCAGCCGTAGGTGCGGTACCCGTTGGCCAGCAGCAGGATCACCGCAATGACAACGGCGGCAACGCCCCGCGCCAGGGCGGGCGGTGGCAAATCCGCCAGGCCGCGCGCCGCCAGCTTCACCACGCCGCCGACCAGCAACAGGGCGATGGCCAGCGGCAGATGGGAGAAATGCACCGTGATGGCCACGACGGCCAGCCCGGTCAGGTACAGCTGCTCGCCGCGGCTTAGCCGCGCCCCGCCGAAAAACAGCAGGAAGAAGGCCAGGATCAGCACCCCGGTGAAGATGTCCGGCATGATGAAGCCGGTGAACCAGGCGAGGTTGCTCAGCAGGGCGAGCGGCAGCATCACCAGCGGCAGGCTCCACGGCGAGGCCAGCCCAAAGACCGTCCGCAGCACCAGTCCCAGGAGATGGGCGGTGATGAGCGACTGGATGAAGACCACCGGCCACAGGGAATGCAGCCCCAGCGCCGGGCACAGGAAAAGGTTGTAGAAAAAGCTCCGGAACGACGGGCTGCCGCCCAGACCGAGGTAGCCGCCGGTGTCGGGATAGACCAAGGGGTAGCCGTTGTAAACGGCCGCCCAGCAGAGGAGGCCGGCGGCCAGCAAAACCGCCAGCACCGGATTGAGTTTGAGAGCGGTCATGACGGTTTGCTCCGGCGCCGGTCGAGCGAGGCTTTCAAGGCGTGCAGATAGCCGCTGCGCTGGTCGCGCGCCACCAGCCCGAGATTGCTCCGGTGCAGGCGGCGCAACAGCAGCACCTCCGGCAGCTGGCGGCGGTTGAGCCCCAGTTCCACGGCCCGGGCATGCCAGTCGACAAACTCGCCGATGCGCAGTTCCGGCTTGAAGGGGCCGACCCGCAGGAACGCCGGGCGCCGAACCAGCATGGCCCCCGGGAGATATCCCGGCATGACCTCCCGGGGAATGGCGCGGCGGCGCCGCTCCTCCCCGGTCAGCTCGGGACAGTGGAACTGCCGGACCCGGCAGAGCGCCATCTCCAGCCCGGGATCGTCGGCAAAGGCCGCAAGCTGCCGCTGCAGCTTGTCCGGCTCCCACAGGTCGTCGGCATCGAGGAAGGCCAGGAAATCACCGGTGGCGGCGGCCACTCCGCGGTTGCGCGCCGCGCCGGCGCCCGCGTTGTCCTGGTGGAGGCAGCGCACGGCGGGGAACCGCTCACGGACCAGGGCGGCGGAACCGTCGGTCGAGCCGTCGTCCACGACGATGACTTCCTGGGCGGGACGCGTTTGCGCCAGCACGCTGGCCAGGGCCTCGCCGAGGTAGCGGACCCCGTTGTAGACGGGAATGACGACGCTGATGGCGGGTTCGCTCATAGGATTTGCCCCGTTGGGGGCCGGCCCCCTCATGCGTTTGCCGGCGGGGCCGCCGCGTTGCGGGCGCGCATTCGGTCGACGGCCTTCTTGAACACTTTCATCGCGTTCAGTTCCACCAAGTTGCGCCCTTCGGTCATGTTGCCGCCGTGGCGGCGGACGTGCAGCGTCGTCTCCTCCAGCCGCCGGACGTTCACGTGTTGTTCGGCGGCCCGGATGAACCAATCGGAGTCCTCGCCGAAACGCAGCAGCGGGTCAAAGAGCCCCACCTGCTCAAAGATGGATTTGCGGTAAAGCGCGGCGCCGATGTAATGGGGGAAGGACTCTTTCGGGTTGCCGGCGAAATCATACTCTCCGGTCTGCGGGTTGAGCTGCATGAGCTGGGCATAGCCGCGGACCACCTGGACGCTGGGATCGCCGCCCAACTCCGCGGTCAGGCGGAACAGGTTGTGCTCGGGCCATTGGTCGTCCACGTCCAGGAAGGCGATGAACTCGCCCGAAGCGTCGCGGATGCCGCGGTTGCGGGCGGTGGCCGGGCCGCAGTTGCCCTGGTGGAAATAGCGGACATCGACGGGCAGCTGCCGGACCACCGCGGCGGTGCCGTCCGTCGAACCGTCGTCGACAATGATGATCTCCAGCGCCGGATAGCCCTGCTGCAGAATGTTGTCCACGGCCTCCCGGAGGAATTTCTGGCCGTTGAAGACGGGGATGATCACGGAAACCAAGGGGTGGCCGGACGCCGGGGCGGTGCCGGCGGGGGGCACGGCCGCCGGGATGGCGGCGCGGCCGGCCAGCAGGTCGGCGACGGTGTCGGGAATGCGGGGCAGGTCGGTGCCCAGCTCCAGGCGGCCGTGGGGCAGCGCGTCGATCAGCCGGTTGAGGTTGTCGTGGGTGTGGCGCCCCACGCACGGCAGCTGCGACAGGGTGGTGAACGACATCGCCCGCTGCAGTTCGCCGCGGGACACGGGGCCGAGAGTGGTGGCCGGGCGTCCCGTGATCTGCGGGGTCAGGATCGCCTTCAGCGGCAGTTCCCGCACGATCTGGCCACCGCGGGAGGCCTGGAGGAAGAGGACGGCCTTTTCGCGGTCCAGCTTGCCGGCATTGTCGATCAGCGGCGCCAGGGCCGGGAAGCTGGCGACATGGCCGGCCTCCAGCTTGGCGGAGCTGTACAGGCTCAGCACCGACGGCGCCGGCCCGAGGCGGGCCACGACGTAGTCATCCCCCAGATACCGGAACCCCGCCTGCAAACAGGACAGCGCGGTCGTGGACTTGCCAACCCCGCCCTTGCCGGTGATCAGCACCGCGCCGTCGCCGGTGCCGACCGCCGCGGCGTGCAGCAACTGGCAGCCGTTGGCCTCCATCCACCAGTGCAGCAGGGTGCGCAACGGCGACGCATGCACCCAGAACGGCAGCTGGTCCGCCTCCTGCACCCAAAAGACCCCGCGCCGGGTTTCCAGGTCCAGCAGATTGACCGAGGACTCGATCCAGTGGAACGCGGTCTTGATGCGGCGGCTGTTGAAGCCCCAAATGTCGCCCCGGTCGGTAAAGCAGTCCCGGTGGCAGGGGGGCGGCAGCATGGCGACGCCGGTGGACTGGCTGTCCCACAGGCACAGCGTCAGGTCGGGCGGCGCGGCCGCGTCCTCCGGCACCCGGAGATGGGCCAGCGCTGGTGTCAGCCAGCGCACCAGGGCGGGGCCGGCGAACCGGAGGCAGATCCGCGTGTCCGCCAGGCGGTAGAAAAACGCCTGCTCGCCGGCGGCGGCGACCGCCTGTTCGGCCCGTTCATGGGTCCGCTGGAAGAAGTCCAGCTGCTCCAGCTCGGTTTTCTGCGGTTTTTCCATAGTCCGTTAAGGCACCGGTTCGCAGGCGGTTGGATCGAGTACTCCGTAACGCATAAATCTTACCACGAAGGCACGGAAAGGACACGAAGCCCGTCAATGGCAAAATGGGCGTAAAAACACATCTTCGATTTATCTTCGTGCGATTCGTGGTGAATCCGAAAGTTTAAGCGTTAAAAGGTACTAGCCGGCGAAACCCGCCGAAGCGTTCCCTTGTCCAACTCATAGACTTCCGGAGCGTGGGCCACCACGCCGCGGTCATGGCTGACCAGCAATATAGCGGGATGCTCCTCGAGATGGTCGAGCCGGTTCATCAGCCGGGAAACCGTGTCATGGTCGAGGTGGTTGGTCGGCTCATCAAGGATCAGCAGCCGCGGCCGCCGCAACAGGGCGCGGGCGATCGCCAGGCGCTGCCGTTCCCCGCCGGAGAGCAGGATGCCGTCGTCGCCGATCTGGGTGTCATAGCCGGCGGGCAGTTGCCGGATGAAATCGTCGGCCAGGGCGACCTGGCAGGCCCAGGCGATGCGGTCGCGGTCCGCGTCCGGAATGCCATAGGCCAGGTTTTCCAAAATCGTCCCGGAAAACAGCGGCGGATTCTGCATGACCACGCCGATGGCGCGCCGCAGTTCGGTCTGGTCCAGCTCCTCATAGGGGACGCCGTCGGCATAGAGCCGCCCCTGGTGCGGGGCGTAGAAGCCGAGGATGAGCTCAATGGCGGTGCTTTTTCCGGCGCCATTGGCCCCGATGACGGCGACCCGGGAGCCCGGCCGGATGTCGAGGCTGGCCGCCGTCAGCACCGGCTGTCGGTCATAGGCGAACGACACCGCTTCCAGCCGGATGCCCCCCTGGAAGGCGATCCGTTTCGTCCCCCGGTAGGGTTGCAGGTCCCGGGTGCCGGCCAGCTCATGAAGGGTGGCCAGCGATTCATTGCCGCTCACCAGGTCGGTCAGCGAGGCGGTGATGACATCCACCTGGCCGTACAGGTACATCGCCGCCACGTAGAACGACAGGAATTCGCCGATGGTCATCCGGGAATGGACCATGGAGGCGCCGCCAATGACCAGGATCAGGATGCCGGACAGGCCGGTGAGGGTCTGCTGCACCTGGGCGTGCACGGCGTAGATGAACGACATCCGGCCGGTCTGCTCGCGCAGTTCCTGCATGGTGGCGGCCTGCCGCGCCATTTCACGCGCTTCCGCCGCCTGGATCCGGGTCAGGTCCATGTAGCGCAAGACAAACCAGACTCCCTTGCTGAACGACTCAAAGGCCCGCTGGAAGCGGTAGGTCCGGGCCTTGACGATCTTCATGGTATGCCGGTTGACCAGGAAGACCACGGGGAACAGCGCCAGCATCACCAGCACCAGCACCCAGTTGAGGACCAGCAGGATCAGGCACAGCGAGACGCTGGTCAGCAGGGCGGGAAAAATCCGGGACAGCAGGGTGTTGCTCATCGTGCCCAGCCGTTCGCTGTCCTGGACGATCCGGGCCTGGATAACCTTTTGGTCGGCCTGGGTGTGGAAGGCGCGGGAAAAGCTGTACAACTTGTGCAGCAGATCCTCGCGCAGCTTGAAGATGGCGGTGTTGATGATGGTGATGTTCACCCCCCGCAGCCACAGCGACAGGGCGGAATTCACCACCCGGAATCCGAAAATGCCCGCCCCCGCCCACACAATGAGCCGGATGTCGTTCTGGGGGATGGCCACATCGAAGAGGTAGCGGACCAGGTAGAGGATCGGCAGCACAAGCAGCGACTGGGCGGCGGCCCCCAGCGAGCTCAGGACGACCCGTAGCGACTGCTGCCGGAAAAACCCGGTGAAATAACGCCAGGCCGCCGAATCGAAAATGGCTTTTTTGTCATCCATGGCTGCGTTTCATACCCAAAATCAGGCCTGCGCAAGGCGGCGCCGGCACCCCAGCCGGACGCCCGTCACCCGAAGCCCCCGCCGGGCCATCCGGCACAGCAGCTCGGTGTTGCTTTCCGCATGCAGAACCCACCGGAGATAGGCGGCGAACCCGCCGGGCAGGGGGCACTGTCCCTGCGCCGTGAGCCGGCGATAAACGAAAAAGTGGTAGGCCAGGGTGAGGTAGGGGCGGGCTTTCCGCACCTCCAGCGGCGTCTGCAGGAACCGGTATTCCTGGCGTTCGAAATGGCCGACGAACCGCCGGCGCAGGGCCGTCAGGACCGCCGGCGGCACCGGCGCCCCGAAGCGGCCGCACAGATACTCCAGCCCGTTCCGCAGCCGCAGGCTGACCCGGTGCCGTTCCGCCAGCCGGAGCAGGCGCGGCCAGTCGACCGCCGCATCCGGGGTCCGGAGCAGGGCCAGCGCGTCCGCCACCCAGCGGATCGGCGGCTCCGGGTTCCAGGCCATGCCGTGGATGACCGTATGGAACAGCAGGTCGGTGACATTGGGCGCCAAGGTGGTGGCACCGGCCATGGTGACCGGCACCGCGCCCTCCCAAAACTCGTCCTCGGCGGCGGCGCAGCAGCCGTGGAACAGGCGCCAGTGCAAATCCAGTTCCCGGCCCGCCGCGTTGGTGAGCGGCACCGAATGGTCGTAACGCAGCAACCCTTCCGTCAGGACCGGGGTGGCCGTCCAGCCGGCCGCCACCAGCAGGTCGTGCGCCGCCCGGGCCTGACCATGGGGCACCAACAGGTCGAGGTCGGACATCGGCCGGGCACCGTTGTTCCGGTAATGCAGCAGGGACAGCGGCGCCCCCTTGAGGAGCAGGGTCCGGATGCCGGCCGCCCGCAGCCGCTCAACCACCGGCGCCAGGTCATGGAACAGCGTCTGGTTCCGGCTCCAGGCCTGGCGGTAAATCCCCTTGAGCCGGCCCATCAAGGGATCGTCCACCCTCAATCGCTGGAGGTTCACATAGACCAGGGACAGCAGGCGGAACGAGCCGTGGTCCAGGTCCGTTTCGATGTTGACGGTGCGGCTCCACGCCTGCCAGGCCGCCACCGCCGCCGGCCCGTCCATGACCGCCGCCCGCAGCAACAGCTCCTGCGGCGGGGTGGCGACGAGACTGGGGCTGCCGACACTCACAGGGGCTTGCTGGCCGGCCAGCCGGCGGCATCGACCTCATGGATCGGATCCAGCAGCAGCAATTCCTGCATGTCCGAGTACTTGTTCAACACCGGCGGCGCAAACGGCAGCCGGGCCGGACCGGCTGCGGGAACCTCGGGGGAGGCGCCGGCGGCGGGGCCGGGAACCACCAGCCCTTCGGCCTGCAACTCCGCCACGAACGCGGCCGCCGCCTGGGCGATCGCTTCCGCGGGGCCGTCATAGCGTTCGCCCAGCTTCGCCGCCAGCTCGCCGGCCGGCACTCCGGCCGCCAGCAGGTCCAGGGCCACGGCCCCGGTTTCAGTGAGACTGTAGTAGTTGCCGCTGTCGAGGTTCAGGAGAACCGTTTCGCCCTCGATGGTCTCATGGACCACGCTCGGAGTGTTGATCCTGAAAATGTCGCTCGCCGCCATTGCTTCCTCCCGCACCATGCCAGCATGCCTCAGTGAAACTTGTCACGGTACCATAAGGGGAAGGCGCCGGCAAAGCAACAGGCCGCCAAGACGGGGTGTATGACAGTCGTGTCGGTTGGGTTGGGAACCCCCTTTTGAGGAAAGGCGGTTCCCAAACCCTCCGTCAAACCTTTTTGTGCCTTAAACTCGGAGGGGCGCTTCAGCCACAAGCAATCCGCTCTGATCCTAACGTTTTGCCAGAACAGCTTGTGGCTGAAGCGCCCCTCTGGTTTAGGATACAAAAGTTTTAGGAAGGGGGATCCAGAGCGAACGTGTGAGCGACCCGGCGGAGCCGGGGCTGCACAGCGCGAAGCGCGGGGGGAGCACCCTTTTTCAAAAGGGTGGCCCCAACCAACAAAAATGTCATGCACCCCCTGCCGCCCGCAACCGTTTGGCGTGCTCGACCAGCAGGGCGTGGAATTCCTGATAGACCTCCAGCCGGGCCGGCAACGCGTCAACACACCGCCGCTTGAGCGCGTCATAACCGGCATCCGGCGCGCAAAAGCCCAGTCCGGACAAAATCCGGCGGGTGTAGGCATCGACCACCATTTCCGGCTGGCGGAAGGCATAGAGGCGGATGCTGTCCGCCGTTTCCGGGCCGATCCCCCACACCGCGAGCAGCCGTTCGCGCGACGGCGTTTCCCCGGGGCGCAGTCCGCGCCAAAACGTGGCAAAATGCCGCAGTTTTTCCGCCTTGCTGTTGAAACAGCCGGCGGGCCGGAGGGTCCGCGCCAGTTCCGGCACCGGCGCGGCCAGGATGGCGGCAGGGTCCAGCCAGCCGGCATCCCGCAGCGCCCGTAGCGCCTTTTCCACGTTGGGCCAGGCGGTGTTTTGGGTGAGGACGGCACCGCAGCCGATCTCGAACGCCTCGGCCGGCGTGTGCGGGAAGCTGTAGTCGCCCGGATGATAACCGGTGACTGAGCCGCTCTTGGTCGGGTTCACCCCGGCGTGCCCGAGCAACGGCCACCAGCCCTGCGGTCCGTACGCGGCCAGCAGGCCGGCATAAAGCGCCCCCAGGTCCGGCCAGGCGGCCAAAACGGGAGTCAGATGATGGTTTTCGTTTGGCACGTTGCCGCTCACTTGGGGCCACCCTTTTGAAAAAGGGTGCTCCCCAAGCCCCTTCCTAAAACTTTTGTTG
>JBAZJM010000206.1:0-8390 GCA_041651315.1 Lentisphaeria bacterium
CCAGCACGGCGGCGGCGTTGAACAGGTGCGGGCCGGAACGCACGGGCAGGCCGACCACCAAGACCGGAGCCAGATCGCGGGTCTGCTCCAGCAGCCCGGCCAGTGCGGACTCCGCAGCGGCCAGGAGGATGTCCTGGTGAAACAGGTCGGCACAGGTATAGCCGGTCAGGGCAAGTTCGGGAAAGACCACCAGGTCGCAGCCGTCGGCGTGGGCGCGCCGGGCCAGCTCCAGCACCGCCGCCGCATTGGCCGGCACCGCTCCGGGCGCCACCGGCGGCACCGCCGCCGCGACCCGCACAATACCGTCTTGGACAAAAGGGTATGACATAAGGGTTGCCATACTCTACACGACCGGAACAGCTTTGGAAAACCGGCTCTCGCCTCCGGAGTTGCGGCCCTTATGTTGGGGCCACCCTTTTGGAAAAGGGTGCTCCCCAATACCCCTTCCCAAAACTTTTGTATCTTTTTGCGGATTCCGCAGGCCGTCTTGAGCGATGAACCGTGATGGGGAGGACCGGGGTGGCCTGCGGAATCCGCAAAAGGCACAAACAGGTTTGACGGAGGGTTTGGGAACCGCCTTTCCTCAAAAGGGGGGTCCCAACATATAGGGTCAGCCGCCTGAGCTGGGGCTGACGGGCGTGGCCTTGGCGTCGCGGCGGTTGCGGAGCCACTTTTCCAGGCTGATGACGGGGATGATGGTGACGGCGACCAGCGTGGAATCCAGCCAGGCCATGGCATCGAGCGGCGAGGTGCCGAACAGGGTGCGCATGACGGGCAGGTACATGAAGGCGCATTGCAACAACAGCAGCAGGCCGATGCCGCCGTAAACCGAGGGGTTGGAGAACCAGCCGGAGGCGCCCAGGGAGCCGCGCAGCGAGCGGCAATGCAGCAGGTAGAAGGACTGGAACAGGGTCACCGTGGTGACGCACATGGTCTGGGCCTGGGCCAGCGCTTCCGGGTGTCCGGCCCGGGGCTCGATGCGGTAGTATTCCCACAGGAACAGCAGGCAGGCGCCGGCGGCCATCAGCAGCGCCGCGCCGATGGTGCGGGCCAGCATGAAGGTGCCCATGATGGGTTCGTTCCGGCGTCGCGGCGGCCGGCGCATGGCGCCCGGTTCCAGCACCTCCAGGGCCATGGGCAGGGACAGCGCCACGCTGGCCACCAGGTTGATCCACAGGATTTGGGTGGGGGACATGGGCAGCAGCAGCAGTCCGCCCACGGCGGTGGGGAAGAACAGCATGCCGCCGGCCAGGATCATCGCCAGGGCGAGGTTGGTCGGCAGGATGAAGGCCAGCGCCTTGAGCAGGTTGTCATAGACGCGGCGCCCTTCCTCGACCGCGGCGGCGATGGTGGCGAAATTGTCGTCCATCAGCACCACCTTGGCGGCTTCCTTCGACACCGAGGTGCCGGTGATGCCCATGGCCACGCCGATGTCGGCGCGTTTGAGGGCCGGGGCGTCGTTGACGCCGTCGCCGGTCATGGCCACCACGTGCCCTTGTTCCTGCAGCACGCGGACCAGCTTGATTTTGTGCTCGGGGGCGACGCGGGCGAAGACGTTGGTGTCACGGGCGGCGCGCTGCAGCCCCGCCTCATCCAAGGCGTCGAGCTGCCGGCCGGTGAGGGCGCCGCCCGTTTTGGCGGCCAGGCCGAGCTGGCGGCCGATGGCTTCCGCGGTGACCTGGTGGTCGCCGGTGATCATCTTGACGATGATGCCGGCCTGGTGGCAGGTGCGGATGGCGTCCATGGCCTCGGTGCGCGGCGGATCAATCATGCCCATGAGGCCGAGGAAGCGCAGGCCGCCCGCGGCGTCCTCCGGGGTCACGTGGGCGGCGGTGGCGGGCAGGCTTTTTTCCGCCAGGGCCAGCACCCGCATGCCCTGGGCGGCCAGGGTGTTCATGGCCGCAGTGAGGCGCTGTTCCTCCTCCGGCTTCAAGCCGCAGCGGGGGGCCAGGACATCGGGGGCGCCCTTGAGCAGCAGCACGGCTTCGCTGTCGGACAGGCGGTGCAGGGTGCCCATGAACTTGGTGTCCGACTCGAAGGGGATGACGTCGAGGCGGGGGAACTCGCGGCGGTGCCGCGTTTCGTCAAAGCCCATTTTGCGGGCGGCGGTGAGCAGGGCGCCCTCGGTGGGGTCGCCGACCAGGGTCCAGTTGTCGTCGGCATCGCTTTTGAGGGCGGCATCATTGCACAGGCCGGCGGCCAGCATCAGGCGGTGCAGGAAGGCGGGGGGCTCGGCCAGGGCCTGGCCGTCGTGTTCCAGTGCGCCTTCCGGGCTGTACCCGGTGCCGCTGAGGCGGTACTCATGGTTTTCGGCCCATAACGCCACCACGGTCATTTCGTTGCGGGTCAGGGTGCCGGTCTTGTCGGAACAGATGACCGAGGTTGACCCCAGGGTCTCCACCGCCGGCAGATGGCGGACCACCGCCCGGCGTTCGGCCATCCGCCGCACGCCGATGGCCAGGGCGATCGAAATGATGGCGGGCAGTCCTTCGGGCATCGCCGCCACGGCCAGGGTGATGCCGACCAGCAGGGCCTCGCCGAGGGGGGCGTGCTTGACCACCACCCCGTAAATCATCAGCAGCACGGTGACGGCCAGGATGGCGACCGTGATCCATTTGCTGACCGACGCCAGCTGCCGGGTGAGCGGCGTTTCCATCCGGGTCGTCTGGTTGAGCAGCGCCGAGATCCGCCCCAGCTCGGTGTCGGCCCCGGTGCCCACCACCAGCCCGGTGGCCGTGCCCTGCACCGCCAAGGTGCCGCCATAGGCCATGCAGGTGCGGTCGCCGAGCACCGCGTCCGCGGCGGCCGCGGCGGTGCGCTTGGCAACCGGCAGCGACTCCCCGGTCAGCGCCGCTTCATCGGTGTGGAAATTCTTGACCGCCAGCAGCCGGAGGTCGGCGGGGATCTTGTCGCCGCCGGCCAGGGTGACCACGTCGCCGGGGACGAGGCTGGCCGCCGGAACGGAGTGCGGCTGGCCGTCGCGCAGCACGGTGGCCAGCTCCGGCACCATCTGGCCCAGCGAGGCGATGGCCCGGCCGGCCTTGAGTTCCTGGACGAAGCCGATGGCGGCGTTGATCACCACGGCGCCGAACACCACCATCGCATCGGTCCATTTGCGCAGGCCAAGGGCCAGGAATCCCGCCACCACCAGCACCCAGCTGATGGGGTTGTTGATCTGCCGCCAGATCAGCACCAGCAACCCTTCGGGGCGTGCCATGCTGATGATGTTCGGGCCGTACCGGCGCTGCCGGTCCGCCGTTTCCGCGGCTGTCAGTCCGGCGGCTGTGGAACGCAGCTCGGCCAATGCGGAGTCCGCCGGCAGGGCATGCCAGGCGGGCGAGGGGGTGGAGGGGGATGCGTCCATGGTAAGGCAAGGCGTCCTGGCGAGAACCGGTTGCACACTTGGGGAAAAAGACTGAGCCCAATATAACCTGCCCGGAAACCCCACTCCGCCGGCTGGCGTTGCGGCGGGGCGGCCCGCGTGTGCCATTGTGGCGCAGCGGGAACAAAAACACCGGGGCGGAAGCCGCCGGCAACGGGGCTAAAAAAAGCATAAAATTCTATCATTAAATTGGTTATTGCATGAAATGGCAGGCTGGCATGCGGCATGCAATTCCCAAAATGCGGATAGTGAAGGAACAACGGTCCAAGCATCCCCGAAAGAAAGGAGTCACGCCATGAAAGCCAAACCTGCCACCCTCGCCAAAAAACCGACGCCGGCCCAGACGGCGCCTCCCTCCAAGGCCATGACCGTGCATCGGCGCCATGAGCCTGGACCCGTTCGTTCGCCGGCTCTTTTCCGCCGCCAGATGGACGACCTGTTCGAGGATTTCTTCGGCCTCCGCCCCTGGGGCGATGAGGAGCAGTTTGAGCGGTTCACTCCGGTCATTTCACCGAATTTCGAAGTGACGGAAAGCGAAGACGGCTTCCGGGTGGCCGCCGAACTTCCCGGCATGGACGAGAAGGATGTGGAAGTCTCGCTGGAGGAGAACCGCCTCACCGTCCGCGGCGAGAAACGCGAAGAAACGGAGGAGAAGAAGCGGAACTATCACTTCACCGAACGCAGTTACGGCACCTTCCAGCGGTCGTTCACCCTGCCGGGCACCGTCAACGCCGGCAAGATCACCGCGGAATTCAAGAAGGGGGTTCTGCGCATCACCCTGCCCAAGACCGCCGAAGCCAAAGTGGGCAAACGCCGCATCGCCGTGACCGGCGACTGACCGGCGGTCCAAACGGGCGGTTCCCCCGCCCGTTTTGACGTTATAGTGCCGGCCATGGCGGATTTGGTCAATGAATTTTCCTGGTCGGCCTCGCGGCAGGGGTTGTTTGACGAGTGCCGGCGGGCCTATTTCTACAACTATTACGGGGCCTGGGGCGGCTGGGAGGCGGGGGCTCCGCCCCGGACGCGGCTGCTCTACCGGCTCAAAAACATCAAGAGCCTGGACATGTGGGCCGGCACCATTGTCCACGAAGTGATTGCCGAGACACTGCGGCGCTATGCCCTCAAACCGGAACCGGTCACCACTGCCGACTTGCAGGCGCGTGCCCGGGCCAAGTTGCGGGGCGGCTGGACCGAGGCGGTCGGCCGCGAGTGGGAGCGCGCCCCCAAGAAGACCAACCTTGAGGAACTCTATTACGGCAACGGCCGCACCCTGCCCCCGGAACAGACCGGACGCATCCGGGACAAGGTCAACGGCTGCCTGGCCGCCTTTGCGGACTCCGCCGTGTTAAAGGAAGTGCTGGCGGTTCATTATTTGGACTGGAAGCCGGTGGACAAGCTGGACACCTTTCTGGTGGACGGCATCAAGGTCTGGTGCGCGGTGGACTTCGCCTATACCGGCGCCGACGGCACCCTGCACATCCTGGACTGGAAGACCGGTGCCGAGCGCGAGGAGGCGCTGCAGCTCCAGCTGGCCTGCTATGCCTTCTATGCCGCCGAAAAATGGTGCGCCAACTGCGAGGCGATCCGGGTCAGCGGCGTGTTCTTGAAGGAGGGCGCGCGGGTGAGCGCCCATCCGATCACCCCCGACCTGCTGGCGGCGGCGCGGGCGCGGATCGTGGCCGGCGCGGCCGGCATGCGCGCCCTGCTGGTGGATCCCGCCGCCAACCGGGCGCGGGAGGAGGACTTCCCCTACTGCGACGGCGACCGCGCCTGCCGCCGCTGCTTTTTCCGCGAAGCCTGCCCGCGGCTGGCCGCGGCCCCCCCGGAACCCTGAAATGGGGAGCCGCCGGTGTCCCGTGGACGCCCCAAGAGGGTCTCGCACGGAGGCATCAGGGACACCAAGAAAGACCAATGGGCGCATCGCCCGTGGCGAGACGTCGCCGGGCATCGCCCCCCCGTGCCGTTTCCATTCGTCTGGTTGGCGGCGTTTCGGTGCTGCTAGATGTCATTCCACCCGTGGAATGATGTCGTAAACGCTTAGCAATTAAGATACATAAATATTTATGGTGGCTCGCGCTTGCTTTGCGAAGCCGCGCGGGTTAAAATACACCCAGTTGTTCGGTAGTTGCGCCCGGATGGCCGCCCGTGTGCCGCAGGGAGAGGAGACCGTCGCCGATATCACCGAGTCATGTCCCCGTTCCGATCTGGAATCGCGCCTGCTGGTTCCGCGGAGTTGTTGTTTCTGCGGTTTTGCTGGGCGGTACCGGAATTCTAGTGACCATTGCGCCCCAAGCCGTTGCATCCAGCACGACGTTCAGCGGCACGGCCATGCCGGACGTAATGAACACGGATATCAGGGTCAGCACCCTTGGACCGGCTGGCATTTATAATTTCTCTTTTGATCACGCATCCGGTTGGACTTGGCACGGGAGCCAGTATGCATGGTCAGGAGTGTCAACGCAGGTGATCATTCATACCTACTGGTTGGCCGGGTTTATGATCGGATCCGCCACGGTGACGGATAATTTTGAATCCGAATACGACGGTCACCTGACGCCGACCGGGACGGGGGGAACCCCCCCTATCGTCAAGCCGTGGCATGCTTATGCGTGGGATCACTCGATCGACGTTATAACCGACCCGGTGTATGTCAGCGCCCACAACGGCAATGAGTTGACGCGGGAAGGGCCGACCACGGCCACCCTGATCGCCTGTTGGCCGCCCACGCGGGTGAGTTTGCCGTCCTGGAGTACCAGTTCCACCGGCCTGGCCTTCAGTCCCAACCCTGGGGGAACGACCACTGTCACCAATAATAGCGTGGCCACCGGCCAGCCGGTCACCGTCACCGCCCAGGCGACTCAGCAAGCGCCATTTTCCGGCCCCTTGAGCGCCACCGCCACTGTAAACGTCATGGATGTCGACATTGCCGCCTCCACCGTGGCGGAGAAGAATGAGACGACCACGGCGGTGCTCGTGCCCGTCCTAGCGGAAACCGCCACCAGCGGCGGTGTGCCGGTCAGCCTGTCCGTTGCGCCCATCATGGACGGCACCGCCAAGCTGGAAAAGTCCTCCAGTAGTTTCGATGTGTACGGTGCCGCGACGTTTTCCGCTTCCTCCGCCCTCCTTTGCGGCACCCAGACCACCGCCACCTTCGCCTCCGCCAGTTCGATTCCCCCGACCGTCTACCTCAAGGGCGTCACCGCCAGTACCAGCACCGCCAGTTCCGACACCCTCACCCTCTCCTTCACCCCGTCCGCCCAGACCGGCGGAAGTACCCCATCACCGTTCAAGGATACATTAAAATGCAACATTGTGAAGGTAAACTTATCAAAAAGCCCGGTCTACATATGCGCAAAAACACAATGGCAAAACAATCAAATTGGAATTTCTGATCACGAATGTATTATTACTATTTCCACCACACCGGCCGGGTACGAGAATAACGTTAACTTAACAATAAAATCAATCTCTCCATCAGGCGACGGCCAGGGTACGCTTACTAAAGCATCAAACTCGACATGGACATATCAAGCCGTTGAAGAATCAGCGAGTGATAAATTTCCCGGAAATGATAATCCATCTGAACGTATTTGGAATGTCCAAATAGAAGATACTTTATCAGGAGAAAAAATATCGTCGTCAATATATTCAGTATTCCGTTATTGCGTGGTTTGCAAGTCGAATAATAGCTTAGCCCTAGATTATGAAAAATGGAAGTATGCATCTTTTATATCATCGCAGTCATTGACAGAGGGGACCTATGACAGTGGACTTACAGCGTATGGATGTACGCAAACATATAGCGGAAGTGTGACCTATGGGGATCCTGCGTTCCGTTCAGAAAACGTTCTTTTATCAACAATTGGACATGAAGATGTTCATGTCGATCAAGGACAACTTATTCGTTATTCTGGTGCAATTGATCGAGGATTATATGAGGCTCAGGTTGCATTAGGCAATTACCCCTCTCCCCCCACCCATCCCCCAATAGGGTCTATTGGTAAAGGATGGGGAAGAATGGAATTTGAGGCAAGGGAATGGGAACTCAATCATAAATCAGATACTGGAATTGATAATGATGAAGAATTCCTTGGCTATGTTAATGAAGAAGATTCGTTTTATCTGTGGATATTTAATAATTGCTATTGATTATTAAATGAAGTTATTATAAGGGTATTTTTACCATGCTAAACGACAAACGCCATGTTTACAATGTTATACTTATTGTGGCTGTAATTTTTGAATCATTTTCATATGCTCAAGATTCATCTGTGATTGCTCGTGTTAATGGAAAAGATATATTGTCTTCGCAAGTTATTATTAAAAATGACAAAATGTCAAGTTTATTTGAGAAACGTATAGGGCGGAAACCGAACATAGAAGAACTAAAGGAATTACAAGAAGTTTCTCGCGACTATGAACAATGGATTTTTTGTACGTTTGTTAAAAAGTATGTAATCGAAAAAAATGTACAAAAAAACTTAAAAAATAAAAAATCCTCCATTGACTTTGAAAAAGAAATTTTTGAAGATGCGGCAAAAAATGATCCTAGCCTATTGCCATATTTAAAATCAAGAACAAGTAAAAAAGACAACAACATTGAGAGGAAGATTTTTAAGAGTTGGGAATCGGCACAAATAAGATCAGCAAATATTGAAATTTTTAATCCTCAATTCAAATCATATACCACATGGCTTGAACATTACGACGAAATGAAATCTGGAGCAGAAATTATTGACGCATTTTTTAATAAAAAACAATCAAAAGGTAATAAATAGGAAGCTTGGCGCCATTGCGGAATTCGGGGTCACACCGTTCCGCAAACAGGCACATATCGCAGATAACTGAAGCTGGCGACAGCGGTACGGTGGATAGAACGTTGTTGTCATCGCTTTTAGTTTTAACCGTGGGACATGCCATGAACCGTCTTTATATAGCGTTCCGCTTGTTGATATGTATTGCTTTTGCGGCATTGCTCGGTTTTACTGACGCCCAAGGCGCGGAACCG
>JBAZJM010000207.1:0-8387 GCA_041651315.1 Lentisphaeria bacterium
CAACTCCCGAATCTCATCCTCCTGCACCACCTCGTAGGTGTTGCCGAAGTGCGAAGGACAATACAGTTCGCGGATCGTTAATGGCTGGCTCATACCCATTCCTTAAGTTTTTAATGGTCTCTCACGGAGACACAAAGACACGAAGACACGGAGATGATAAATCGTGCTTCATGCCCTTTTATGGTTATACTGCGTTAGGTTTACTTATCCCGTTGAAATCCATGTGGAGTGCGGCGCCTCGGCGCCGCTTTTGGGAGGGCGGCTCGACGCCCGTCGCATGGCCGGTCGAGACCGGCCATCCAAAGCGGCGCCGAGGCGCCGCACTCCACAATTATACCAGTCACCCCAAGGCAGTATAATTCGTTTTCCTGATAGCATTTAACAGTTTCAGCCGGTTGATGATGCGGAGGGCGAATTGGGGGGCTTCGTTGGGGAACTGGGGGCGGGTTTTCTGCGGGTCGTCGGGAAAACGGCCGTGGTCCCAGCTGGCGGCCGCGGCGGTGCGGAGTTCGCGTCGGAGCCGGTAAAAGGCGGCGCGGCGCCGGGGCTCGGATACGACGGCGGTGTTGAGGGCCCAGCATTCGCTGCACAGCCACGAGGCCCGGGCGGCCAGCAGCATGTCGTCCCAAAGGTCCAGATTGCGGGTGGGTACGATCCCGGCCGCGGCGGGCAGGACCGTCCGTCCGAGGTCATTGACGGCGCGCAGCGCCTGCTCCTCCGCCGGGGTCATGGAAAACTCGTTGCGATACAGTTTGTTGGCGATTTCGTAATCGAGGCCGAAACGGGGATAGGCGTCCAGGAAGGCGGCCAGCTCCGGGGCGAGGTCGAGGCCGAGGGTCTGGCGGGCAAAACGGGTGTGAAAGGTCGTCAAGTCAAGCTCGCCGCGGGCGGCCACCAGGGCGCCGCTGAACGCGATGCCGTATCCTAGCGCCCCCTGGAAATAGCGGAACGGGCACCAGATCGTGTTGATGACGCCTGCCGCGCCGGTGGCGGCCGCGACGCCCACCATGGCACGGGTGTTGGCCAGCGCCCCGGCGGCCGGGAGAAACCGGTGCCGGTAGCAGGCCAGGGACGGTGCCAGCACAATCCGGCCGTAGCCCGCCGCCTGCAGGCGGAGCACGGGCTCCGCCGCCGCCTCGGGCTCGTAATGCCAGTGGACCGCCGTCACCTCCTTGCCGACCCGGCGGGCAATGTCCGCGTTCTTGACCAGATGGTCGGCCCAGATCAGGGCGCTCTTGCCGTGCCGGCGGGCCAGGCCGATCATGGTGTTGACGTACTCGCTCCACACCGCTGCTTCGTCCAACCCGTCCTGCCGCCGGGCCAGCCCGGCCAGGTTGACCTCGTCACAGCCGAGATGCAGGCGGGGGCCGGGGAACAGGTGTGCCACCGCCCCGATGAGCCGGTCCATCACGGCGGCGGACTCCGCATTCAGGGGGTCCAGGGCGTTGAAGGTGAGCTTCCGCGTGCCGCAGTGGAGGCCGAGCCGCCGGTAGCGGGGCACCGCGGTCAGGTAACGGATGTGGCCGAACGTCTCCAGTTCGGGAATGATCTCGATGCCGCGCCCTGCCGCATGCGCCACCAGCCGGCGGATGTCGTCCGCGGAAAAGGCCTGGGGCATGGCCAGTTCTTCGAACCCGGGCAGGACCACCGCGCAACCGTGGTCGTCGGTGAAATGGAGCACCAGTGTGTTCATGCCCCAGTCGGCCATGAACTCCACCAGCCGGAAATAGTACGCGGGGCGCTCCAGCACCCGCGCACAGTCGATCATGATGCCGTTGATGTCCATGTGGATTTACTATGTTCTACTTTGCTAGAGTGAAAATCGTTGTCGTTATCGTGCTTGTTGTCGGCATCGAATCGAATACGAAAACGACCACGACAACGAACACACTATCGAGAATGTAACAAAGTGGAACTAAAAAGCGTCAGCCTAACAAAGTGTGATCAGGGCAGCCGGACCGGTTCCAGGCCGGGAATGAAGCGGCATGCCTCCGCCAGCGCGCCGGCGTAACGGCCGTAGGCCATGCCCGCGTGATGGATGAACGGGCCTTCCATGAGCGTGCGCTCCCAGACCGGCCAGTCGGCCACTTCGACCCAGGCGTAATTGTTCAGCGTGTACGGGCCGTCAATGGTGCGGCCCTCGCCGACGGCGAGCTGGTAGCGGCCGTGGCCGCCGTCGAAACGGGCCAGCGTGACCTCACCGTCACGGAGCCGGAAATGCGGCATGCCGCCATAGGGTCCCTTGAGAATCCAGTGGCCGCCGAGGCTGCCCCGGTCATCAGGATGCCGCATGGACAGCGGGGCGCCGGCATGCCAGATCAGCACGCCGTTGTCGTTGGCCGGGTGGCGGACGGTGATGTCGGCCAGGAACGCCGCCCCCGCGCCGGCGGCGCGGGCGAGCATGGCGCAGGTGATGGCGCCGTGGATGTCCGATTCGAGGCCGTAAGGCAGGCGGTCGGACACCATGCTGGTGGCCAGCATGCACCAGCCGTTGGTTTCCTCAACCAGCGACATGAAGTCCTGCACGGCCACGGCATCCGCCTGCACGGCCCCGGCCTCCTCCAGCAGTTGGTCGCGCACGGCCAGGTTCAACAGCAGCCCCTCGTCGGTGGTCGGCGCTTCAACCTTGAATTGCCGGTGCAGGTCTTTCACCTCGGCGGCGAGGATCTTGTGGTCGCGGGCGGCGCGGGCCTTGGCCTTGCGAAGGAACGGCACGAGGTCGACGGGGATGATCTGGGTGTTGAAGCGCTGCAGCAGTTCGGCCTCGTTGATGATGGTGCTCCAGAAGAAGTCGATCCGCTGTCCCACGTGGGCGATCCGCAGGCCGCGCCGGAACAGGTTGGCGACGGCGGCGGCGCGCAGGAAACGGTCCAGGCCGGCGGCGAAGGCCGGTTCGTCCAGCCGGCAGTTCTCAAGGTAGGAGAACGGCACGCCCAAGGTGTGCAGCACCTTGGTGGCGGCGAACATGCCGCACAGGGTGTCGCGCAGCCGCTCGCCGTTGGCCAGCGGCGCCTCGTCGCGCGGCCCCCAGACGGCGGCCGGCACGTTCAAGGCCTGGCCGATGAGGCCGACGGCATGCTCGGTGCCGAAATTGCCATGGACCAGGAAGAGCGCGTCGATCTTTTGCGCTTGCAGGCAGGCAATGGCCTTGGCGGCATCCTCCGTCGAGCGGACAACGCCGTCGGTCACCGCGGCGTCAATCGTGCAGAAAGTCACGCCCAGCGCGCGCAACTTGGTTTCCAATAACTGCTTTTGGCGGATGGCGTCCTCATGGCTGAAGACGAACTTGCCAATGGGGCACAGCCCCAGTTTGAGCTTGGGCAAAGCGGAATTCATGGGGGTATAACCTTTTCTAGGGAGGGCGTGGAGTGTCAGTGTTCAGTGTTTGGGGGGCGGGGTTCGGGGCGTGTACCGCGTTAAGGTGAAAAATGAATTAAACCGCAGATTGCCGAATGTTGAACCGCAGAATCTTGAGGTCGTTGCTGTCCTTCATCGGATTTACTTCGTTATTCGGACCTTAAAATTCGTCACTCTGCGGTTGTAAAAAAGTTAATTGTTCATCCTAATACAGTACAATCGAAATTCCTCTTGTAGCTCAGGGCTTGCAGCCCGGCGGCGAGTCTCCGCCGCGCTGCAAGGGCTCAACTACAGCAGGCTCCCAACCCGGACCGTCCGGGTTCGGTGTTCCGCCTTCAGACGGTGGTTTTGGATGTGGCGGTGCGGGTTCATTGGCGGAGCGGCAGGGGAGCCGCACCCGTTTCCAAGGGCGGCCGCACACGGTGGTGATAAGGATCGGAACCGTCATCCTCCAGGCGGGCATGGAAAATCTCGGTCAACTCCCGCAAGGCGGCCCCTGCCGCCGGTGTGGCCAGGCCGCCGCCGGCCAGCCGCTCCCGGTCGAGGAGGGCGCGCAGGTACAAGATGCGCCAGCGCCAGCCGGTTGCGGCCCAGGCCGGCAGTTTGGCGGCGACCGTTTCGGCCAGGGAGTAAACCGCGTGGATTTCCCCCTTGTCCAATGCTTGCGGGAGGTTTTCTTCGGCAAGCGCGGATTCGAGGAGATGCAGCACGTTTTCCGCCTCATGCGCACCGGCCTGATGGTCGGGTTTGCCCCGGAGCTGTTCCACCCGCGCGCGAACGCCGGCCAGTGCGGCCTGCATATGGGCGCTCTCAAGCTGGCGGATGATGCGGAGAACATCGTCCACCACCGCCGGGGAAAACTCATAGGCTACATACTCGGCCAGGGTCTGTTGCGCCGTCAGGTTCCGGTTCCAGTAAAAGCGGACGGCAACCACCTTGTTCAGATCCTCGAAAATGCCTTCCGAATAGGGAAAGCCGCCAGCCAGCAAATGCCCGGCCTGCCGCCAGAGCCGTTGCAGGCGAAGCGGAAGCGGATTGGCGCCATAACCGCCCCAGGGAAACAGCTCCCACATGCTGATCTCTGGAAAATTCAGGAACGGCAGGCCTCCGGGGGCCGGGTACCGCAAGGGATAGGCGGGGAAATTCTCATGGGCGTCCGCCAGGAGGTAATCCAGCCAGTCATTGCCCTGGGCCAGCTGCCGGGCCAGGCCCGCCCATTCGCCCTCCTCTGGGGAGTCGAAGGTCCAGGTGCTGAGAATTACCTTCAGTTTGGGGAACTGTTGTTTGGCCAGGCGGGAAATCTCCCGCGACATCCGATAATAGCCATTGGCGCCCCAGGGCCTGCAGGCCGGGCAGGCGCAACCGCCCTCGTCATAAGGCCACAGGCAGAGATAGTCCAATTCCGCCGGCGCCAGCCGTTCAAACAACTGCCGGCAGTTGTTTAGGATGAGCGCCATGCCCGCGGGCCGGCCGGGACAGATTGGAAATCCGCTGTTGCCGTGGCGTTGCGTCGGATCCGGCAGCGGTGCCGCCAGAAGCGGTTTCGGGGTGCCCCGGAACCAGGTGTTGTTGACCATGGTGGCAAACCCCATGCCCAATTCCCGGGCCATGCCGCCCAACCGCCGCAACCGTTCCAGCGCCGGTTCCGTGGCGGGATCATCCCAGCTTTCCAGGTTGATGGCGGGAAAGATCGCCATCAGTGTGTTGACGCCCCACAGCGCCAAGTCTTCCGTGTACCAGGTCAATTCCTCGTCCGACGCCACATGGTACCAGTTGTGGAAATGCGAGGCGTAATACATCCCGCGGACCGTGCCCTGCGGCCGGTCGCTGCCGCGCCAGCCGCCAAAGACAAACTCGCCGTCGGCGAAACGACCGGTGCGCAGCATCTTGCCGAGGCCGAAAATCAGCCCCAGCTCACTGCCGGCGGCCACCTCCAGACGGCCCGGCTGCGTCATGGCCAGGCGGAACTCTTCGCGGCTGAGCATGGCGTCAAGGGCGAAGACGAGACCAGGACGGCCCTCCGGCAGGCGCGGCACGGCCACCGCCGGCGTGCAGCCGCGCTGCCGCAGGTGCCGGTTGAGGATGACCAGCAGGCGCGGCGCCTGTGGTGAGCTGGGTAATTGACAGTTCATAAGATTCTTGTCGTTTATTGTACCGACTTTAGTCGGCGACTGTTGTGCCCCCGTGCCGCCGCCGGCTGAAGGGCGTGTTGCTTTAATCACGCAAGCGCTCTTCTGTAGCTGAGCGCTTGTAGCGCGGCGGCGACGTTCCGCCGGGCTGCAAGCCCTAAGCTACAATGAATTTTTGATTAAATCAACACGCCCTGAAGCCGGGACAACAAACAGGAGCAACGGACATCAGTGTTCGGAATGTCGGTGGATGCGGAGGAGCCGCGGGACCATGGTTTCGAGCGGGGCGGCCACGGTGATCTCACCGGTGGCGGCGTCCGCCTGCCACGGGAGCTCGGCCCAGGCGCCGGCATCGGTCAGCCCGGCGATCCGGGCCGGCGGCGGGCCGGCCAGGCGCAACCGGAACTCGGGCAGGTCGTCCATGTTGAGGTTGAACAGGGCCAGCAGTTCGCCGCCGCCCGCCTGCTCGTCGATCACGCCGTGGCGCGCGTAAAGGTTGACGTCGGTGAGCGCGACCGCCGGCAGCGGCGCCCGGTTCAGCCAGTCGAGGATGCGGATCAACTGTCCCCGGCGGGTTTCGTTCATGAAGGTGTAGTAATAGGTCAGGAACAGGAAATTGTCGGTCGGATCAAGGGTCGCGGCGTACACCGCAACCCGGCCGCCGAGCCGGTTCTCGAACAGGGTCACCGCCGGTCCCTCCGCCACCGGGTCGGGGCTCATGTACCAGGGCTGGCTGAAAGCGGTGGACAGCACCTGCACGCCGGGCTCGCGCACAGTGAGCCGCCGGACGCTCGATCCAAAGAAGGAGGCCAAAGCGACCTGGTTCCCGGCCAGCGAACCGTTGATGGGATGTGCGGCCAGCCGCTCAAAGTTGACGGGCCGGCCGGCGGGGGCGTCGGCCTCCACGCCCAGATATTCGGCAAAGCCGCGCCGGCAGAGCCGTTCCGCGGCGCCGCCGTCGAGCAGCAGCCCCTTGGCGAGCAGGGCGGTCAGTTCCGCGGCGCTAAACAGCTCCGTTTCCGGCCCGGTGAGCATGGCCACGGTGGCGGGGCCGCCGCCGATCCGGCAAGGAATGCCCATGTGACCGCAGACGGCGGCGGCCCAGGAGGGCAACCGTTCCTTGTTGTAATCCGCCGGGTTCCAGGGGGATACGGTCTGCTCCGGCAGGGGGGTGGCGGGCTCGTCCCAGCGCACCGCCGGCATCAGGCGGAAGAGTTCGTCGCGCAATCCCCGCCGGCGCCCCAGCACCTCGCGGTAGGCCTCGCCGCTGGCCGGTTCGTGGTCAAACATGCGGGTCACCCATAGCTTGGCGCCGGTCACCCCGTGCAGGATGGAGAAAACCAGGTGGGCGTGGATGGCGCGCGCCGGAGTGCTGTAGCGGTTGTGCGGAAAGGTGTCGGACTCGGACAGGATGTCGGTGATCCCGGCCGCCTGCAGCAAAGCGACGTTGAGCGCCGTCGGGTGCAGGCGGTCCAGCACCCCCCGCGCGTCGTTGCCCAGGTACCAGGAGTTGTTGATCCGGACAAAGGGCGGTTGCCGCCCGGCCACGGCGCGGGCCACCGGCACGACGAAGGCGGCCGAGCCGGGACCGTCGAGCGGCGTGCAGTAGCCACAGGGCAGTTCCGGATCGACGTCGTCAATGCCGGCGCGGACGTCGCGGGCCAACCCCACCAGGCTTTCGAGGAGCCAGGCGGTCCAGGCGTCGCCGACCCGGCGGGCCTCGGGATCGGTCTGGTTCAAAACGGCCAGCAGGCTCTCACGGTCATAGTGCCCGCCGATCCGCTGGTTGAAGCCGGCGAGATGGAGCGGGCAGAAACAGCCGTAGCCGCAGAGGAACAGCCGGAAATCGTCATCAACCAGCAGGAACGCCGGCCGGGTGGTCGCCACCGTCCGCACCGCCGCGCGGATGTGGCTTTTGAAGCCGGGGTCGAGGGGGCACATGCGGTGGTTGGTGGTGCCGTCGGCCCGGACGAGCCGCTGAAACGGCGCCTCGGTGCGGGTGCCGTGCCCGATCAGGCTCTGCATCAGCAGGCCGACCGGCAGGGTGGAACCGGCGGCGCGCAACGCCTCCCGCATCTCCAGAAAACGGTCGCGCAGATATTCCGCCTTGGCCAGCGACGGCACTGCCTCCTCGGGGTTGAGCGGCAGCATGGGCGCCACCTCGGTGATGCCGCACTCCCGTTCCAGGCGCAGCAGGTCGGCGACGATCTCCGCCGTGTGCCCGGCGAACAGCGGCGTGATGTTGAGCATGCGGAACGGTTTCATGACAGTCTGGTCCTTGGACAAAGAGTTCTCTTGATGGATGACATTTTTACCACTCAATGAAGATGGGGTGGCGGCGCCTGGGCCGGGCGTCCCATAGGCGCGGCTGGCACAGCCGCGGCTACAGTGACGGTGCCAACCGGATCGGGGCTGGTGAAAACACCTCAGCTTTCTGCGGTTTCATCCCACGGCGCGGCGACGGCCTCGGCGGGATCAAGTTCCAAACGGAGACCGGCGCGGAGTTGGCTTTCCGTCACGTTGGCGAGCCGGACCGCCGCCCGCCAGCGGCGGCCGGTGCCGGCCATGGCCAGCGAGCAGTCGCGGCATTCCCAGCCGCGGACGTGTTCCGCCAGCAGCGCGTAGGGCAGGCCGTCCGAGATCTGGTAGAAAACCTCCTGTCCCTGCCAACGGCCGGCCATGCCGGTCTCATTCCAGGCGTTCTCCCCGGGCTCGCCGGGGCCAAGGCGGAGCCGAACGTTGGAAAAGGTGACCGGCCCGAGCGGGTTCCCGGGCTGGCCGCCGAGGTAGCCGCAGCCGGCGGCGGCGAAGTCGAGGTCGGCGAAGACAAGATTGCCCGCCGGCCGCCGGGAGCCACAGCCGCAGGTGACGAAAAACGGCACCCGCGCCGTCACCGTGGAA
>JBAZJM010000208.1:0-8386 GCA_041651315.1 Lentisphaeria bacterium
AGAAGGAGGGGGGGGCGGGCGGGGGGGCGCGGGGTGGCGGGGCGGCGGGGCGGGGCCGGGGGAGGGGGGGGGGGGGGGAAACAGGGGCTGAAGCCCCTGCCTATTTCCGCCCCGTCCCGGCGGGACGGGAAAACCGCAACCGTTGAGCTTTGCCAAATTCCAGTGGCAGGCCGGAATGCCCGCCCCACGTTCCGGGCGCCCTTGACGGCGGCCGGCCCGGTCTTATACTCTGCTGGTATACCAAGAATTCCACAAGGGACACGCGTGCCATGAACGCAAGCGAACTCTCCCCGGCCCATCGGGCGGCCGTCAACCGCCGCCGGCGCATCCTCATCCAGTATGATGCCATGGATCCCAACACGCTGCTCGGCACCGATTTTGCGGCGTGGCTGAAATTCCGGTTCCACTACCTGGACGATCCGGGCAGCCAGGCGGACAGCATCATCTGGGATGTCGGCTGGGGCAATTGCGCCGTTTATCCGAGCCGGGTGTTGCCGCCCAACCCGAACCGGGCGTTCGGCCGCTGGTGGGAGGCGGGGATCGACTTTGTCGGCCGGCTGGTTGACGAGACGCACCAGCGGGGGCTGGAGGCGTTTTGGAACCACCGGATCTCCGAGGTGGACATCCGCCCGGAGCTGGGGCTGGAAATGCGGGAGCGGTTCTCCGTCAAGGCGGAGCATCCCGACTGGGTGCTCAAGACCTGGTGGTGGCAGGGATTGTGGAACTTGGCGTCGCCGGGGCTGCGGGCCTACAAGGTCGCGATTCTGCGCGAACTGGCAGAACAGTATGATTTTGACGGGTTCCAAATTGATTTTTCACGGCATCTGCCGTGCCTGCCGGTGGGCCGGCAGTGGGCGTTGCGCGGACACGTGACGCGGTTCCTGCGCCAGGTGCGGCGGATGCTGCAGGACGTGGCAGGGCGCCGGGGCCGGCCGATCCTGCTGGCGGCGAAAGTGCCGGAAACGCTGGACGCCTGCCGCGCGGACGGTTTTGACATTGCCGCATGGGCCGGGGAGAACCTCGTCGATTTCCTGTCGCTGGGCTCGCGCACCATGGCGGTCGATGTGGCCGGCTATCGCCGGCTGGTCACCGGCCGGAACATCAAGCTGTATCCGTGCCTGGACGACCATCACGCGACCGACGGCTACCGCTTCCCACCAATCGAGGTGTTCCGCGGCATTTTCGGCAATTGGCTGGCGCAGGGGGCCGACGGCGTGGAAACCTTCAACTGGTCGAGCACCGACCCGGCCACCTGCCGTCGCCTCAAGGTTCCCGCCGGGCCGAAATCGCAGCGGCAGGCGTATCGGGAATGCGGCGACTTGAAGACCATGGCGGGGAAACGCAAAACGTTCTGTGTGGAACGCCGCGGCGGTTATCCCTGGGGGGAGGGCGAGTTCGGCCAAAACAAGCACTCGCCGCTGCCGGCGCTGCTGGCCAACGATGGTCGGGAAGCGCTCTTCACGGTTTACTGTCATGACGTGCCGGGCCGGCGGAGATGCAAAACCGCCAACGTGTTGCTGCGGTTGGTGTTGTTCGGCGCCTTGCGCACGGACGACATCGCCGCGGAACTCAACGGCCACCCGCTGGTGGTGGCCCGCCGCGACTTCACCTGGAAGGACGGCCAGATCTTTTCCCCGCAGCCCCAGCCGGACTCGGGGATGGATATGGATGCCTATCCCATTGATCCGCAGCAGCGGTTGTTGCGCCTGGATCTCACTGTGCCCGCGAAGGTGTTGCGCGCGGGTGACAACCGGGTGGCGATCCGCGTGGCCGGGCGCGGCATCTATCCCGTTTGCCAGAACATCCAGTTGGAAAAAGTGGAAATTCAAATGAGGTTGGGAAATGGGTAAAGGCCGATGCGATTTTAAATTTTGGCTATGGATGGGCATTGGAATGGCTTCCAGTTTGGTTCATGGCACCGGTTTCCCTTCTGGATTGTTGGGATGCTGGGAGTTTACTCCCTCGAACTTAGCCAATGGTGCGGTTCGTGATCAGGCGCATACCGGCCCGGCGGTGATTGCCGGGGCGCCAAAATGGGCGGCTGGTCAGGCGTTTGAGGCACTGGTTTTTGACCGTCCGGCCCCGGCCGTCATTTCCTCGGACCTCAGCACGGCCACGCTGCCGGTCCGGTGCATGACCGTTGAGGCGTGGGTGTCCGTCGGGCGGCCGGCTGAATGCGGCGGAATGGTCGGTGTGTTTCCCGCCAAGGGGAAGTTGGAGCAGGGCTGGTTCCTGGGCTATCGAAACAACCGGTTTTGTTTCGCCATTGCCGACCAGCTGGTCAACAAAATGTTTGAAGTGTCCGCTGAAACCGCGTTTGAGCCCAATCGTTGGTATCATGTGGCGGGAACGTTTGACGGTGAGCAGAAAAAAATCTATGTCAACGGCCAGCTTGAAAACATGTCCAAGCATGGACGTTATGACATCGGTTACCCCCAGGATGGCGTTTATGCGATCGGCCTGTATCGCGAATACGGCAAAGACAAGGTGCTGGACGGCATGATTCGCGAGGTCCGGGTGTATGACCGCGCGTTGAGCCAAGGCGAAATCCGGCGGCAGATTTTTCAGCAGCACCTTCCCGTTCCCATGATTGTCACCGGGCCCTATCTTCAGCAGGGCACGCAGACCACCCAGGTCATCATGTGGGAAACCAGCGAGCCGGGGACCGCCCTGGTGGAGTATGGTGAAAACACGCAATCCATGAGGCGGGTCGAAGACAAGACGGTGGCCACAATTCATGAGATCCAGTTGTCGAACCTCAAGCCGCAGACGCAGTATTTTTACCGGGTCATCTCCCCAACCGCGAAGGGCATCCAGGCCAGCGCCGTCTGCACCTTTCAGACGGCAGTGAAGGACGATGCGGCGTTCGCCTTTGTGGTGATGGGGGACAGTTTTACCTGGGTGGCGGATGCGGAACGGCCCCGGATCTTTGACCTGGCCTGGCGGGAACGGCCCAACTTGGTGATGCATGTCGGCGATGTGGTGCCCGGGGGGAAGTTCGGGAAAGATCTTTGGCCGCGGGAATGGCTGTTGCCGGCCGGGGAGTTGATGTCACATGTTCCCCTGTATGTGGCCATCGGCAACCACGAGGAGAATGCCGACTGGTTCTACCAATACGTTTCCTATCCCCGGCCGGAAAATTTCTACTCCTTCGATTATGGCAATGCCCATTTTGCGGTACTTGATTCCAACCAGGCGCGCGGGTTTCTCCCGGGCGGCAAGCAGTACGAATGGCTGGCCAAGGACCTGGGCCAGTCAAAAGCCCAATGGAAGTTTGTGTTTCTCCATCATCCGCCCTACAGCTCCGATGACGATGATTACGGCGACACCTGGCGGAAGACGGCTTCCGTTTGCGGTGAAGCTTCTCCCCGCCAGTTGGTGCCGCTTTTTGAGCGCTACAATGTGGACATCGTCTGGTCGGGCCACATCCACCTCTACGAGCGCACCTGGCCGCTCCGTGCGGGGAAGATCGACCGGAAAAACGGCGTGACCTATGTCACGACCGGCGGCGGCGGGTCAGACTTGGAAGATTTTTCCCCCGTTCGCAATTGGTTTGCGGCCAAGCTCCACCGTAACTGGCATTACTGCCTGGTCACGATCCATGGCGAATCGTTGCGCCTTACGGCCCTTGACATCGGGGGAAATCTTTTTGATGTTTACGACCTCAACCGGCCCCAATCTTCGAGTGATGCCCGTGAGCAATTACCGGATGCAGGTTCCGCGTGTCAGGCCTGGGGATCCAGTGGAATTCCGCGTCATGGACTATCAGGGGACGGCGGTGCCGGCGTCCCGTGCCGTGGTGGTGGCTCCGGGGGTGGCAACGGCCAGCTTGGCTCAGCCGCGGCCGCCCCTCCGCGAGGTCCGCAGGGATGACGCCGGTCGTGCGGCAACGCTTGTTTCAGTCGTTCGTCGTGGAGTAAACGGGACAGATGAAGGAATAACGATGAAGATCTTGTCGTCCGGAACTCATACGCTTGTCGCTTTTGGCGATTCCACCACGGCGCCGCGGATCGTCGCCGGAAAACCGTTGGCGGTGTATGCCGACCTGCTGCGCGCCGAGCTGCCCGCACGGGGGATTGCGGGCACGGTCCTGAACCGGGGTGTGCCCGGCAACACCACCGCCGATGCCAGGGCCCGTTTCGAGGCGGATGTTTTGGCGTCGCGGCCAGATCTGACCATCCTTCAGTTCGGCATCAATGATGCGGCCGTGGACGTCTGGAAAAATCCGCCCGCCACCGTCCCCCGGGTCGCGGTGGAAGCGTACGTCGCCAACCTGACCGCCATGATCCGGCAGCTCCGCGAGGCGGGCAGCCAAGTCATTCTGATGACGCCCAATCCAAGCCGGTGGAGGCCGGAACTGCTGGCACTCTATGGCCGGCCGCCTTACGTCCCGGACGACCCGATGGGCTTGAACGTCATCATTCAGGAGTACGTCCAGGCCGTGCGCGACCTGGCCCGGGCGCAGCAGCTGCCCCTGGTCGATGTCTATGCCCGCTACCTCGCCTACCACCAGGTGGCGGGGCAGAGCATGGACGGCCTGCTGCTGGACGGGGAACATCCGAACGCCAGGGGACACCGGCTGGTGGCCGACGCCCTGGTCGGGTGTGTGACAGTTTTGTCGGATGATGTTGGGGCCACCCTTTTGGAAAAGGGTGCTCCCCAAACCCCTTCCTAAAACTTTTGGATCTTAAACCGGAGGGGCGCTTCCGCCACAAGCTGTTCTGGCAAAACGCAAATCAGAGAAGAGTGCTTGTGGCGGAAGCGCCCCTCCGGTTTAAGGCACAAAAAGGTTTAACGGAGGGCTTGGGAACCGCCTTTCCTCAAAAGGGGGTTCCCAACCAACAAAATTATCATGCACCCCCCTGGTCGCACTGCTTGTACCCCGTAACGCATAAATCTTCATCACGAAGACACGAGGGAATCCCATCATGCAGCCGGAAATCCTGCCGATTGTCGAGCGGTTGAAGTCGCCCGAACCCGTCAAATGGCTGTTCGCGGGCGACAGCATCACCCATGGCGCCCTGCATACCTGGGGCTGGCGCGATTATACCGAGCTGTTTGCCGAGCGGATCCGCTTTGAACTCGGCCGGAAGGGGGATTTTGTCATCAAGTCCGGCTTGTCCGGCTGGAGCACGCGGGATCTGCTGGACAATCTCGAGTGGAACGTCCTGCAGTTCCAGGCGGATGTCGTCTCCATCATGCTGGGGGTGAACGACAGCAAGAACGGCGAAAGTGGGCTGGGGGAATTCCAGGACCAGTACAACGCCATTTTGGACCGCCTCATGCAGGGCTCCCGGAGCCGCGTGCTGCTGCACACCACCAACCCGATTTGGCCCCAGGCGGTCGAGCGCGCGAGCCTGCCGCTCTACAATGCGAAAATCCTTCAGATCGCCCGCGAGCGAAAGCTGCCGGTCATCGACCATTGGGCGCATTGGGCACAGGCCATCCGGGAGGTGGATTTCCGCGCGGTTTCCTGGATGAGCGATGAACTGCACCCCAACGTTCATGGCCACCGGGCCATGGCCCAGCTGCTGTTCCGGGAGCTGGGCATTTGGGACGCCGCTGGCACCAGCTGCCGGTTCTTTGTCCCGTGACCGGTCACTGATTTGACGAACGGATCGACCGGGAATCCCCTGCGGACCTGACCGGCGCCCGGTGGGGTAAGGGGTCACTGAGTGGGGGGAAGGCTGGGGATTTACCGAGCCCGGAACAACGTGACGGGTCAAATCAACATAGCCGTCCCATAGGCATCCCTCTTTACTGTAGTTCGGGCACGGGCACGGAAAAAACACAATGGGTCAGGATCAAAACAAACCACCTTTGACCGGTCACTCACGCTCCCTGCGGTCGCTACGTTCCCGGCTCGGAAAAACCGGTTTCCGATTACCCCCCCATTCAGAGACCCCTTACCCGGTGGGTTTGGCCGCACTGGATTATTGGGTTGTTAAATGTATAATATGTTCAACAAATAACCCCGCTTGGAGTGTTGTATGCCACCCATCCTGCCGGCCGCCGCCCAAACGCTCGCGGACTCCGTCGAACACCGCCTGTACGAGTTCATCCGCGCCAACCGGCTGGGCATCGGCGACGTCCTGCCCGGCGAGGAGGCGCTGGCGGCCACGCTGCGCGTCAGCCGGCACATTGTGCGGGAGGCGTTGAGCCGGCTCAAGATGCTGGGGCTGGTCGAGTCCCGGAAGCGGCGCGGTATGGAACTGGTCAAGCCGGACCCGTTCATCGGCCTGGAGCGGCTGGCCACTGCCAATGTGCTCGACGACCGCGACCAGCTGGAACTGCTTGAGCTTCGAGTGGTCATGGAACTCGGCATGTGCGACTACGTCTCCGCCCGGGTGACGGCCGCCGACCTGCGGGCGCTGGCGGAAATCGTGAGGCGTGACCGGCCGGAGCAGCATGACCTGCCCGAAATGGACCGGGTCGAGTATCAGTTCCACGCCAAGCTCTACCAGATCAGCGGCAATGAAACGCTCAGGCGGCTGCAGGGGATCCTGCAGCCGTTTCTCCGCATTCTGCGGCAGAACAAGAAGATTCCCCTGCGGGACAATCCCCACCCGCCGTCGCACCGGGAGCTTTACGAATGGCTCAAAAAAGGCGACGCCGCGGGGTTCCGCGACGGCATGCGCCGGCACTTGGAAGTCTATCTGCCCGTGCGCGGGGACAAGCGCCCCCGTTCCACAGCCCCTTCAAGGCGCAAGCCTGGTTGATGGTCCTGGTTCAGGGCGTTGCCCTGGGCTGTTTTCCCGCCGCCCCGTTGGGGCTAACATGTTATACCGCAGGTGGATTGAAGTTTTTAAATTATGGCATTCCTGTAGGCACGGGCGTGTCGCCCGTGCGTGACGCGCCCTTACGGCAGAGTCGCACAGCCACCCGCTAAAGCGTGAACTCAAACAAACCGCAGTACTAATGACCACAACGGACAAGGGAGCAAGCAAACCATGGGAAATCTCGCCTGGCGTTTTGATGGACGCGAATACGCCTACATCCGGGAGGTGCTGGACAGCGGTTTTGCCAGCAGCACCTGCGGCGGCATGAACACCCGCCTGGAGGAGGCGTTCGCGCAGCGGATGGGGGCGAAATTTGCGATCACCTTCAATTCCGGCACCACCACCCTGCATGCCGCCCTGTGGGCGCTCGGCGTGGGGTGTGGCGATGAGGTCATTCTGACCCCGCTGACGGTTATTTCGTGCATGAACGCGGTGCTGTACTGCAATGCGGTACCGGTATTCGCCGATGTCGATCCCGACACCTTTCTGGTCGATCCCGCCGACATCCGCCGGAAAATCACGCCGCGGACCAAGGCGATCATGGCGGTGCACCTCTACGGCCAGGTGTGCGACATGACGGCGATCATGGCGATCGCCAAGGAACACCACTTGGGCGTTGTGGAAGACTGCGCCCAGTGCTATCTGGGCACGCACCGGGGGCGCATTGGCGGCACGATCGGCGATGTCGGCAGCTGGAGTTTCGAGAACTCCAAGCACCTCACCACCGGCGACGGCGGCATCGTCACCTGCAACGACGAGGCGCTGGGGGACAACCTGCGGCGGCTCAACTGCCAGGGCTTCCGCAACGCCACGGCCAAGAGCGGCAAGATCCGAGTCTCCAAGGACTTGTTCCAAAACCCGTCGTACAAGCGGCATTCCCAGTTCGGCTTCATGTACCGCCTGCCGGAGGTGGCCGCTGCCATGGGGTTGGCGCAACTGGAGAAGCTCGACTGGTTTGTGGGGCTTCGGGAGCAAAGCGCGGCCCATTATGCCGCCGCCATCGGCGACTGCGCGTGGCTGCGCCCGCAGCGGACGCCGGCCGGCGACCGGAATTCCTATTACACCTATGCCGTGCGCCTGGCCACCGACGCGGTCAAGTGGGACGACTTCCGCCGGAAATACATCGAGTTCGGCGGTTCCAGCCTGTATGCCGCGTGGAGCCTGTGCTACAACGAGGATTCGGTTTCCGACATCCGCCAACGGGTGCTTGGTCCGCTCGGACTGAACGGCCGTTTCAATACGGAAAAAGGCATCTGCCCAAACGCGGAACGGATTCAGCCCCAGCTGCTCCAATTCACCACCAACCAGAAGGATGAAGAGGAGATGAAAACCGAGGCCGAATACCTTCGCAAAACCATCGCCTATTTTGCCTGAAAGCGCACGGCTCCCGGAAACGGGGAGACGGGCTTCAGCCCGGCGGCGTGGCTCATGGCGCCGGCAGGATGCGGAGGTCGCGGAACCACGCCGTGCCCGGCGCGGCTGCCACCCCCAGGACCAGCTCCGCCTGGACGGTGTTGCCGGGAATGGTGGCGGGCAGCCGGATCTCCGTCCAGCCGAAGTCGCCTGACGGCACCGCCGCCGAAAGCGGCTCGCGGACGCCTTCGGCG
>JBAZJM010000209.1:0-8373 GCA_041651315.1 Lentisphaeria bacterium
CTTGAAAAACCTTAACCTGATGGCTATGGGCGACACGCCCGTGCCTACAGGAAACCCTGTCCGTCCTGTAGGCGCGGGGTTGCACCCCGCGGAGAGGCGCAGCCGGTCAGGTAGTTGCCAAGCGGATCACCAAGGAATCCAGACGGAAGTGACAGGCGCCCACTCCTTGTTCTGCTTTCTAAAAAGCTTCAGCCTAACGCAGTATATTACCTAAACTCCTGGAGTTTTGTCCGAAACCGCTGCCCGGCCCTGTTTCCCTATACCGAAATTATGACTTCCGCCAACGATCCTGTCGCGCTGCTCAAGGTGCGCTGTCCCGGGTGCGGCCAAAAACTGGACCTCACCCATCTGGCCCCCTTTTCCCTGGTGTTTTGCCCGACCTGCGGCGACAAGCTGACCGTGCCGATGGAATTCGGCGCTTACCTGCTGGAGGAAATGCTGGGCGCCGGTCCGCACGCCACCGTTTACCGGGCTCTCGACCGCACCTTGGAACGGGAGGTGGCGGTCAAAACGCTGGGGGACCGGGTGCGTGCCGACAGCGCCCTCACGGCGCGCTATTTGGAGGCGGCCCGCCGTGCCGCGGGCATCACCCATTCCGGCATCATCCCCATTTATGCCTGTGACGACACGCCGGCCCACCCGTACCTGGTCATGCAATACATGAGCGGCTTGTCGCTGGCCCGCGCCTTTGAGCGGCAGCCGGAGGGCATGCCGGTGGCCGAGGCCGTCCGCCTGTTCGCCGGCGTGGCGGGCGGGCTGGCCGCGGCGGCCGACCGGCAGTTGCTGCACCTCAACCTGCATCCGGGCAACATCCTGCTGGACGCCGAGGGCAGCGGCAAGGTCGGCGATTTCGGCCTGGCCATGGTGCTGTGGGATTCCCGAAACAGCCTGGTGGTCAACCGCCACCGTTGCCATCCGGTCACCCGTTATCTCAGCCCGGAACAGCTGCGCACCGGCCAGGCGGACCTCCGGGGGGACATGTTCAGCCTGGGCGCCATCCTGTACCAGGCCCTCACGGGCCGTGCCCCGTTTCCCGAGGCGCACGCCGACGGCTCCCGCGACCGCCTGCCGGCCGGCCAGTCGAATCCGGCCGCCCGCCGGCCCGAGGTTCCGCCGGCACTGGGCAGCCTGGTGGCGGGGCTGCTCGCCGAGGAGCCGGCCGACCGGCCCCAGGCTTGGGTTGAGGTGACGGCCGTGCTGGAGCGGTTGAACAAGGGGTACAAGCGGCCGCGGACCTCCGCGCCGCCCTCCCCGGTTGCGGGCAAAAAAAAGGGGATCAAGCGGACGTTTCGCGTGCAGACGCCGGTGACGACGCCGCCGGTCGCCGGCGCGCGGCCGGCCAGTCAGCCGGTGCTGCGGGGCTGGGGAACACTGGTGGCGGTGCTTGTGGTGGCGGTGGTGGTCGCCGGCCTGGCGGTCGGCGCCGCGCTGCGCCCGTCCTGGTACACCCGGGGGATCGAACCGGTCCTGCTGCGGCTGTTTCACCAGCCGCTGCCGGCCGCCGGGGCTCCGGCGACCGGCCTTGCCGCCCCGCCGCCACCGCCGGCCGCCGGCGGCGACGCCTGGCTGGCCGGGGAGGACGCCGGGGGGGCGGGCGCCGCCGAGCCGCCCGGTTCGGCCGCTGCCTGGTCGGCCACGCCTCAGGAGGAGGGGGCCGCGACGGCCGCCGCTCCAGAGGCCGCCGAGGCGACGGTGCCGGCCACCCCCCCGCCGGTCATCACCGGCGCCGATGGCCGGCCCATGCCCGCCGACTTGGATTTCTTCCGCGAGAAAGACGCGCTCAAGCAATATGTCCGCAGTTTGCCTCCCGAGGAAAAGACGCGGGCCATCGAAACGGTCCGGGAGATCAGCATTCTCCGAGATTACCTGGTCAGCCTGTTCCGCTTCATGCCGTACGAGGACCGGCGGGGCGCCGGCATCCGCCTGCGCGACGGCAGTGTGTTGCACGGCTCGGTCATGGGCAACGCCCGGGAAATCCTCATCCGGCCGGCCAACGGCAAATACCGCCGCCGGGCCTGGCACGACTTGGAGTTCGAACAGTTCGTCACCTTCTTCGACTACTACACCCGGTGCCGGATCGACAAGGCTCCGGCCGGTATCCGCGGCCGGGACGCGCGCCATGACGCCGCCGCCGACCAGTTCCGGGTCGCCCTGCTGTGCGACTGGTACGGGCGCCCCGACCAGGCCGCCGCCCATGCCCGCCAGGCCGCCGAACTGGATCCGAGCCTGCGGGAACGGCTGGGCAAGCTGCTGCCCAACACCACGTTCTGATGCCCGCCGGGGGGCTTTGACCGGTCACTCCCGCTCCCTGCAGTCGCTACGTTCTCGGCTCGGAAAAACCGGAGGCGGATTTAGCCGGGTCGGGGGTGTCGGGTCGGGGACGGGTAATTGTGTGTGCCACCGTCACCCCGTCTCCAAGCGGTTTCCCCCGCGCAATTGCTGAAGCGAGTATGCTAGATTTTTTCTTGCCTGGAACTCAAGAAGTTCACGCAATGGTAGGGTGTTGTATATGGGGCGGCGGGCAAGAAATTCAGCAAGTAGTTCAGCCCGTTTTTGCCGAAAGAGCGATTCCGGCACCCACGCATATTCAGCCCGCACCTGTGTCTCATACTCCTTGAAGCGAGAACGAGCAGCACCAAGAATGGATAGATCAAGGTCTACCAGCAGCATCTGATCTTGCCCTTGAGGCAACGCGGCATGGCGAGTGGCAAGAATGTGTTGTCTGACTCTGTCTACAAGTTCTGCGGCGACACCGGCACTTGAAAGTTCCCCCACGGCCCAATCAGCACTACGGACTTCATTGTCCTGTGCCGTGACGTTGTAGATGGCATCATGGAACCAGAGTGAAATTTCTACCGTTGCAGGGTCAGCGGCCAAGTACAGATTGTGAGACAAGAGTGACAGGCACTCTGTCAGATGTTGAATGGTGTGGTATTGGCGCTGCGGCTCTGCGTAGGCCGAGACAAGTTTCTGCATCAAAGCGAAGCCATCGCCTTGTGCATGCAACCCGCTCCAGCATCGGTGCCATGACTTTTGTAACATGAGTTTACTCGGGGCTGGCAGTTTCCCCGAACAGGGCGCGGGCGTTGGCGGTGGTGCGGCGGGCGGCATCCTCAACGCTGAGCCCTTTCTCGCGGGCGATCACCGCCACGATCAGCGGCAGAAAGGCCGGCTGGTTGCGCTGGCCGCGGTGCGGCACCGGAGCGAGCCAGGGGGCGTCGGTTTCGGCCAGGATTCGGTCTATCGGCGTCACCCGCAGCGCCGCCCGGACATTGTCCGCCTTGGTGAAGGTGATCATGCCGGTATAGCCCAGGTACGCGCCCAAACCAAGGAGCGCGGCCGCCTCGTCCGGGGTGCCGGTGAAGGAATGGACGACCAAGCGCAGGCCGGCGCCGGCGGCGTCCCGGAGCATGGGAAAGGCGTCGGCAAACGCCTCGCGGCAGTGGATCACGGCGGGGCGGCGGAGGCTGACGGCCAGTTCCAGCATGGCGGCGAACACCCGCCGCTGCACGTCGCGCGGGCTGTGGTCGTAGTGATAGTCCAGGCCGATCTCGCCGATGGCGGCCACCCGCGGTTGCAGAGCCAGCTCGCGGAACGGCGCCGGATCGCCGGCGTAGTCGGCGGCCTGGTGCGGGTGGACGCCGACGGCGGCCAGCACGCCGGCCTCGCCAGCGGCCGCCGCCTGGGCGCGTGCGGAGTCCGCCAGGTCGGTGCCGCAGACCATGAAACGGTTGACCCCGGCGGCGCGGCCGGCGGCAAACACGGCGGCGGGATCGTCCTCGGTATCCAAATGCAGATGGGTGTCGAACATGTTCAAGCGGATAGGCTGTAGGTGTTTAGGCTGTAGGTTGGGGATGGGGCACGGATACGGCGGAGTCAGTTTTTGGTTTTTGGCAGGGGGTTGTAGATATACTGGTCTTCTGTCTCTTCAACCGTGTGGCGGCGGGTGTCCTTTTCTTCAATCAGCCCGACTTGAAGCGCCAGGATATTTTTTATCGTATAATCGAAAACCGTATTCCAACGGGTCTCAATTTCGCTTCGGGCCCGGTCGAACTGCCCGGAACGGCGCAGCAGATCGGTCAGGATGGCCAGGTTCACCCCGGGTTGATCCGTTATGGGGGTACCCTTTTGTTCCGCTTTCACCAGCAGGCCGGCCGCCCGTGTACGGCAATCGGCGGCTTGGGGATCGTTATGCGCGTCGTCACAGGCCCATGCGGCATGGATGAACGCCCAAGTGGCGGCGGCAAGATCGTCACGATCCTGTTCGATCAAGGCTTGGCACCGGAAGGAATTGGCCAGTTCCGGGTAATGGGCGTCCGTGAGCTGGCTTTGGTATTCTTCGGTTGCCACCACCGCCGCCGCCCGGTCATTGGGGGCGCTCACTTGGGTGGCGCAATAACCGCATTTAGGACAGCGCTGCACCTGGATGGGCAGGGTGGAACGCATCATTTCCGCCGGCCGGGTATCCAAGTCTGGCAGAGCCAGGGTGTTGGTGCTACCCACGTGCCAGAACTCCGCTGCCGTGCCGCAGACCGCACAGGTGAAACTTTCCTGGCGCATGGTGGTCATGGGCGTTTCTCCACCGTTCTCATTGCGGACTTCGCGCCACCGCCGCGATCTCCGCAAAGTTGCCGTCCGTTGGCATGACAAACCGGCAGCGGCCACCGCTGCGGGCCGCCCACACGGCGCCCACGGCCCGTTTTTCCTGCGAGTCCACATTGGTGTAGGCGTTTTTCCCCTTGTACTCCACCGCTAACACGCGTCCGTCGTGCAACTGGCAGACGAAGTCCGGGTAAAACCAGTCCGTCGAGGTCAGCAGGCGGAACGAGGTCGCTTTTCGCGCCAGGTTTCGCACCCAGAATTTTACTTCGGGAAGGCTGTCGATGTACTGCGCGCAGGCAAACTCTTCTGTGGTCGCCCCCGCCGGCGTCCGCTCCCGCAACTCACCCGGCCTGGGGCCGAAGTAATGTTTCTTGAACTGGAATCCGCCGCTGTAGGTTTCGCTGGGTTCGTAGGTCATGGTCCGGAAATCGATCGTCTGCTCCTCGCTGACCGTCAATGCCGACCCCGGCAGCAGAAATTGCTGGAACACCGCCAGCCGTTCGCCTGCACGGTGCTCCTGGATTTTGCTTTCGATCTCGTCCCGCAAGCGGAACCGGTCAAGCACCAGGACACCCACGTCCGTAATGCCCAGCCGGGCCATGAGTCCGGAGATGGCCTTGCGCAGGAACTCCGCCGACTCGCCCACCGGGATGTCCTGATGGTCGATGCGCCGGTCAAGCCAGGCAATCACGTCCTCTAATTCCCATCCACCGGGCAGTCCGAGGGAGAGCACCTGCTGATGCAGGGTGGTGACAAAATCGCAATTCGCCGCGTCCCCGATTTCGGCCGTCACTTCGCCTTTGAGGCCGACGTTCAGGCTGCCGGTCTGTCCCGCCGGCCGGATGCGCGGATCGTACGCGGCGGGCAGCGACGCGTCTTTCTGGCTCAACCGCCACGGATGTTCAATCAGGTGCGTGCTTTCAAACTCAAACACCCCGGCTTCCTCCCGCACACCGAGCCGCGGCACCCGGAAATCGAGCTGTTGCTCATAGGGCGACGGCTGCCGGGTAGCGCTGCGGCCGCCAAACGCCGTTTCCGCCTCGCGAACCGCTTCAACCGCCTCCGCGACCCTGGCCCTGGCCGCCGGCGACGTCAGGCATCCCGTCAGTTTTTCTTTCTCCGCCGCATCCAGCGGCACCAGGACCGTGATCTCCCCCTTTTCTTCATTGAAGCGCACCTTGCCGCCCATTGCCGCCACTTGGATTCTGGTTGCCGCGGCGTCAATCTCGGCGGGCACCACGGCCACGGTCTTCTGTTGCAGCCCGAGCAACGGGGTGAACGGCTGTTCGATGGCGACGCCGCGCTCCGCTTCCGTTTTAGTGAAGCCGTTGCTTTCCAGGGCGTCGCGCAGTTCCTGCAAGACCTCGCCGATCTGGGGGGAAACCGAGAAGACATAGGCGCAATTCAAGCCGGCATGTTGTTTCTTGCCGGCGCGCGGCAGCCGCAGCACCCGCCCGACAATCTGTTCCATGGCCGTGGCCGAGCGGGTTTCCTTCAGGCTGCAGAGCACATAGGCAAAGGGGCAGTCCCAGCCCTCGCGCAGCTTCTGCACCGTCAGGATAAAACGCACCGGACATTTCGGCAATGAGACATCCCCCGCGGCCGCCAGGTCATCCTTGCTGCCAACGGAGATCTTGATCTGTTCCGCCGGAATCCCAAATTCCGCCACCAGCCGGTCCCGCAGCGGTTCGCAGGCGTCCACGCGGTCCGCCTGGATCAGCATGATGGGACGCACATACTCCCCGGTCGCCTGCGCTTCCGCCGCCGCCAGCTTTTCCAGGTCGCCCCGCAGGGTGACGGCTTCCGCCAGCAACTGGTCGGCCTGCCCCGGCAATCGCGTGACCACCCGCAGCGGCAGCTTCACCATTTCCGCCGCGTTCAGTTCCGCCGCCGACACCCGGTGCAGCACGTTCGACCCGCGTGCCGGGGTGGCGGTAAATTCAATGATGCACGACGGCAGCACGTTGCCCAGGGTGGCAAACGACAGCTCCGTCCGCGCGTTGTGCGCCTCGTCCACCACCACAATGGGCCGGCGCAGGCGCAGCATGTTGACCAGCGACGGCAACGGTTTGCCGTCCGGCCCCGGCAACAAGTCGCCCACCCGGTCGGCGGGCACGTTCAAGAGGTGTTCCAAGAAATTGCCCTGTCCGTACACCTTGCGCCCGGTCGTATCCTCAGCGCGGAACGCCTGGATGGTCGCGACGATCACCACCGTCTGCCCCTCGACCATGGCCCGCGACAGCCGCAGCGCTTCCTCAATCGTCACCACCTCCACCGCGCCGCACGCCTGTTCCAGCGCCCGGCGATAGGGATGCCGCTCGTCCCGCAAGGCGTCGGCGGTTTGGTCCAGGATCGTGTTGCTGGGCACCAGCCACAGGATCACCGCGCGTTCCGCATGTTGCAGCTCCACCATGGCCGAGCCGGCGGCATGGCAAGCCAGCAGCGTCTTGCCGCCGCCCGTTGGCACGCGCAGGCAGACGTACGGCATTCCGTACGTCAGGCCCGCCACATTCACGGAGGCATACGCTGCGGCGTATGGTTGGCCGTTTTGCCGCTGCACCTCTTCAAACGCCTCCGCCGGCGGCTGGCCCGTCGAGCAGAGATGAAAAAACGTCCGCAGCGAGTCGAGCACCCGGACCTGGTAATCTTTGAGCGTGATCACGCCTTCCCCTCCAAATTGTGAAAGCCGATGCGGCGCCGCGGCGGTTCCGGCGGCGGCGCCAGCAGCGGTTGCAGTTCGCTCCAGATCGCCTGGAGCGCCTGGTCGTGTTCCAGCAGCGTTTTGTCCAGTTCCGCCAGCCGCCGGAGAATGGCCGCGTTGGCCGCCAATTGTTCCCGCATGCCGACAAAGGCGCGCACCACATACACGCTCATCCGCACCGCCCGTTCGCTGCGTAGCAGGTTCGCCGCCATCACCGCCCCGTGCTCGGTGAAGGCCCAGGGGCGGTACGCCTTGCCGCGGTGCTTTGCCGAACTCATCGCAAGTTGCGATGAGTTCACATCATCATTCTTATTATCAACGGGTTCCAATCTTGGCATCACAAACTGTGATGTCAAGTTTCCACTGGTGCCGTCACTGGCCGCCTTGGAACTGGTCGCAATTTGCGACCAGTTCGCCTTATTCTTTTCATTGTCAGTTAGTTGCAAGCTTGAGGTCACAAGTTGTGACTTCAAGTTTGCGGTCTCCGCAGCGGTGAGCTGGAAGGCAAAATCCTCCGGGAACCGTTCCCGATTCCGCTTGATGGCTTCGTTGAAGCGCTTGGTCGGCACGCCGTAGATGGCGGCCAGGTCGGCGTCCAGGATCACCCGCTGGTCGCGGACCATGAACACCGGCAGAGCCGGTGGTGGGGCTGATTTGGTTTTGGCTTTCTTTGGCATGGTCAAGTCGATCCGACGCATATTCTACCGCCAAGAACACCAAGAACGCAGAGACCCAAACCTCCGCGAACTCCGCGCCTCCGCGTGCGATGGCTTCTCTTCCATAATTAACGCCCAACCGGTGCTTTTATTGTGGCACATGGAGGAATGCGGGGTGTCAGCTCACCTTGATTTCATAGGGGGTTTGGCGGACGGTGACCTGCTCGGCCTGCAAGCGCTCGCGGCCGAGCAGGCAGCCGGCGCAGTAGATGACCTTGGGCCCGGCGAAGGTTGGCAATTGCGCCAGCACCGCGCGCGTCAGCACGTTGCCGCCGGCGGCGCTCTTGTCGCCCAGGATGCCGTTGTAGAGCAGGTAAATCCCGACCCCCCGGCAGGCGCCGAGGAACGGCGAGC
>JBAZJM010000210.1:0-8367 GCA_041651315.1 Lentisphaeria bacterium
TCCGCGGTCGCGCCGATCCGCTCGGCGATTTCCTGGATGCGTGCGGCATCGCCCCCGGCCAAAATGAGCTGGGCGCCCGTGTCGTCGCGCCGGCATTCCAGAACACGACCGAAGGGCAGTTCCCGGGGCAAGGCGCCCGCGAGCGGCGTGAGATGCACCAGGAGAAACTCTTCGCGCAAGTCGTCCATGGCGCAGTCGCGCAGCACGCGCCCCTGGTTCATGATGACCACGCGGTCCACGACTTTTTCCACGTCGGTCAGGATGTGCGAGGAGATCACGATGGTGCGGCCCGGCGCCTGAATCAGCTCGATGAGCCAATCGAGGAAACGGCGGCGCGCCAGGGGATCCATGGCGGCGGCAGGCTCGTCAAGGAGCAGAAGATCGGGCTCAAACGCGATGGCGAGGAGCACGGCGAGCATTTGACGCTGCCCCGGCGACAAGGTGCCCACGCGGGCGTCCAAGGGAAGCTCAAACTGCGCGCAGTAACGTTCCTCAAGCGCGCGGTTCCAGGTGGGGTAATAGGCGGCGGTATAGCGCAGCAGTTGCGTCACCTTCATCCATTCCAGGAGCTCGCCCTCCTGATGGACGTAGCCGATGCGGGCCAGTTCGGCGGGCGTCAGTTCGCCGGCGGCCCGGCCCAAGGTGGTCACGGAACCGGCATCGGGCAGGTAAAGGCCGACCAGGTGGCGCAGCAGGGTGCTTTTGCCGCTGCCATTGGCGCCGATCAGGCCAACGATGCTGGCGGCCGGAATGTCCAAGGTAATGCCGTCCAGTGCCTGTTTTTTTCCAAACCACTTGCGGAGTCCGCGCAGGGAGGCCAACGGGGTTTCATTCATGGTGTTTTCCCTTTTTTGAGGCGACGTTTTCAACGGTAAAAATGGGGGTGGCTGGAGGCCGGCGCCACTTGGCGTCAACCGGCGCTGTCCCGGCGGAAGCGGCGCAACATCTCGTCCAAAAGTTCGTGGGAGTCCTTGGCGGACAGCCCCATTTGCAGCGCCGCGGCGGCGGCCTTGCGGAAAGCGTCATCGAGGAACCGGTCGCGGACGCGGCGTTCCGTCTCGCGCCCCACGGTGGCGACAAAGAGGCCGATGCCGCGCCGGCGTTCGAGAAAACCGTCGCGCTCCAGCAGGCCATAGGCCTTGCTCACGGTCATGGGGTTGACCCGCAGGCGTTCGGCGAGGGCGCGGACCTGTTCCACCTGGTCGCCGGCCCGGAGCTGGCCGCCGAGGATCAGGCGTTGCACCTGCTCGATGATTTGCTGGTAAATGGGCGGTCCGCCGTGGGGGTCAAGATGAAGCAGCATCGGCCGGGTATCCTCTGCGCAAGCCAGTCGCCACGTGTATTAGTTAAGTAATACACTAACACAAAAACCGCGTTTATCAAGCAAGGGAAAAAAACACCAAATGGCTTTCGTGCGGTGGGCTTGTGGCGAAAGCACCCTCCGGCATTAAGAAACAACAGTTTATTGCGGAACGTTGGCGTCAATAGCGTCCGTAGCGCTGGATGGCCGCCATCAGCAGCCGCAGGCCGGTCAGGCGTGACCCGTTGTTGATGCTGCCGGCCGTGGTAAAAACTAGGCCCTTGTGCTCGCGCGCCATCTCGTAATCCCGTATCAATTCGGCCACCATGTCCACCGTTTCGTGACGGCTGAAGGTAAACGGCGCCAACTGCCCATGAATGAGGGTGTTGGGCAGATGCCGACGAATTTCGGCAACGGTCAGGTTGGGACCAAAATTGACCTCGGTCAAACCCAGCCGCCCGAGCGTGGGCAGGTGCTGTGCCATGTCCGAATCGGAATGCTGCCCCCGCCGGTCGCCCGGCCGGGGCGAGTAACGGTCAAAGACGCCCTGGAGAATGGGGGCGGCAAAGAAGTCATAGAGTTCGGCGTTGAGCATGGCGCAGTTGTCATCGCACCAGTACCAGCCGTGGGGAGCCGTCTCGGCCGTCCACCCGGCTTCCTCGTCCAACACGCGAGCCCGCCCAAGGATGGCCTGTAGAATCGTCTCGCTGAAGCGTTTGGCCAAGTCGGGACGGTCGAAGATCAGATAGATCAAGTCCTCAACGCCATAAATCGACATGGCGAAGGTGACCGGGCCGCGCTGCCCGCGATAGAGCGGCGCGGGAACGCCCAACCCCGCCAGGCGCGCCTTTTCCCTTTCCCAGCCAGGCGGTAACAGAAACTCGCGCAGACTGGCCAGCCGGACATCGACGCGGTCGAGCAGCGCCTCCAGTTCGTCAGGGGTCCTGGCCGACCGTTGCAGCCAATAGGACCAACCGTGCCATTCGCTTGTCGCCTCGAAGATGTCGCCCAAATCCCTGGCCGCTGGCCAACGTCGTTCCGGCGGAGTGACGGATTCACCCAGCAACCGCCGGCCGACGAGCTGCTCAGCCCGGTCGTTGTACCGCCGCTCCAGGGACACGCGGAAGGCATCGTTGTGCATGAGTTCATGCCAGTTTTCCTCGATCCCCAATTCAGCCCACACGCATTCGTTGGACATGCCGATGCCCAGCGGCACCTGCGGGCAATCGGCCGCCCAAGGATCGGCGTTGGCCCGCGCATCGTCCTCCCAGAACCGCCGCACGTCAAGCGGTGCCAAGCCGCCCCGGTGCTCCATTTCCTTGACCAATTCCGCACCTCGACGCCGATGTTCGGACGTGATATGAACGCTCATGAGAAACCTCTATGTGTGTGTTAGATAAATGAAATAAAATATCATAATTAACTAAAGTTCAACATGAAAAAACGTATAATTAATGTATATTCGTCTCATATGCGCCTATTTGTCAATACCACGCCTCATCCCTGGCCGCAACGCTTGCTGGCCATCGACCAGGCGGGCACGCCGTACCGCCTGCATCTCTGCCATGCCACGCTGGAGGAAGTGTCACAAACCGGGGTGCGACGACCGACCGAGCCCCATTCCCATGGCGACCTCTACCATCTGGTTCTCTATGTCCGGGGCTCGAACCGGGCTCAAATGCCCAGCGGAATGGTGGCCGTACAACCGGGCAGTCTGCTCCTGACCAGCCCCGGTGACGCCCACTCGTTTGGCGTCATTGATCCCGGGAGTGTGGCCTACCATGAAGTGACGTTCCGTTTTTTGGCCGGCAACGGCCACCCGCTCTCCCAACCCTTTCCGTCCTGGCTGGGGTCTCTATGCGGCATGGAACTGCCCGCCTGGCAACCGGTTCTCCAGCTTGATGACCTTGCCGTGGCGGATCTGAAGACGCGGCTGGCCGGGCTGTTTGAGATCCTGCAAGACGTGGATGCGGGCACCGGCTTCCGCGCCGCCGGCCAACTGGCGGGCATCCTCGCCGCCGTCGTGACGCAAATAAATTGCCGCCGGTCCGCGCCGGATGCGAGATCGGCCGTTGCCAGGGGACTGAAACGGGTGTTGGATTTTCAGTCCATCCACTTTGCCGGCGTCCTTTCCGCCCGCGACCTGGCCGCCAAAGCGGGTCTGTCCCGAGCCACGTTCTTGCGGCATTTCAAACAGGTGACAGGCACCTCGCCCAAAGCCCGCCAAACGGCGTTGCGTCTCGCCGCGGGCAAGCAGTTGCTGTGCGCCACCGATCTGACCCTGGATGAGATCGCCTCACGGCTGGGTTTCTGTGACGCCTATCATTTCGGGCGCGCCTTCAAACAGCTCACGGGGCTCTCCCCCGGCGCCTTCCGCCGGACGGGAACGGAACTTCTCGCCGTCTCGGATGCAGCGTCTGCTCCGTGCCGTCATCGCCCCCGGCCAAAATGAGCTGGGCGCCCGTGTCGTCGCGCCGGCATTCCAAGATGCGGGCAAATCGGTGGGAAGGTGCCCTCAACCACCCCCGAGAGCCAAACTTTCCCGGGCATAGGGACAGACCAGAACGCACGGCTCACAAGCCACCGGACGGTATTTTTTGATGGGATCGTGCTTCCGCAGAGCCGCCGCCAGCCCGGCGGCGGTAATCTCGCCTTCTGGAATTTCGTCCAGCACCGAACCGAGAAATTGAAAGCCGCTCCGGCCGGTCAACGCATAACGTTTGCTCCAATCGCAGCGGTTGATGTCGATGCGATTGAATGCGAAACGGATTCCTTCGCATTGAAAAGCGATTTTTCGGTGGCTCAAGGCGGCCGTGGGACACGCCTCCAGGCAGCGATCATGGCAAACGGCGCACCGTTCGGGAGCGGCGGCGACCAGCGGATCAACGGCAAGTTCAGCATCGGTAACAATGGCCATGAACCGCTGGCGGATGCCAAAATCGGCGGTGGCCACCCGGCCGGACTGGGTCAGCGTTCCCAAACCCGCCGCGACGGCGGCGAACCGATTGCAGAACAGATCCTCAATAAAGCCGCGTGGACTGGCAATTGCCGACCCCAGTCCCATCAGGTCGGCGGTCATTACCGCCCGATACCCCAGCGAACGCAGTTTCTGAACGATTTTCGAGGCGATCAGCCCGCCCTGCCAGCGGGTCACGTAGGTCTGAAACGCATACGGTCCGACCGCCTCCGCCGGCGGTTTGGCGGCAAATTCCAGCACTTGGCGATGAAAGCGCAGGCCGATCACCAGAACCGACTTGGCGCCGGGCAGGTAATCGGACGCGGTAAAGACATGACGCGGTTCTTCGATAATTTCCGGGTCCCAGGATTTGAAGGGATGCGATTTGTCCACGGCCCGGAAATAGTTTTCCCCTTCATAGTACGGCTTGAGTTGTTCGGCAATCGCGGCAAGGCGTTCCGCCGAAGCCACCCCGACCAAGTCCGAACCGGCGGCAAGAGCGCACTTTTTCAATTCCGCCGTCAGGGTGGCGGTACCCCGGTAGGCGGTGGGGACGATCTCCGTGGGGGTGTTCTCAACCGGCCGGAACGGGCGCTCAGGGAAACGCTTGCGCGTATAGACGGTATTGAAGCACCAGTCCCCCGCCCGAGAGCCGAAAAGCTGTTCCGCAATCTGGCGGTTGACCGGCGCCAGCCCCATCGCATCGTAGTGGGAGGCGCTGGCGGAAATGGTCATGACCGACCGGAACCCCAGGGCTTCGATGTTGCGGGTCAAATCGTACCCGACGGAATCGACATGATAGCCGGCGGCGCTGCGGAAAGCCGGCACCGTATGGTCGCCGCGGACCCCGGCGGTTTCCGGCGGCACGGCGCGGATCAGGGTGATGGCGGCCCGGCCCCCCGGCAGCACTGCGGCAATGTCAATGCCCAGTGCTTGCAAGGTTGCCGCCGACTGAACCACAACCTGTTCAATGCCGTGCCGGTAACAATCGTTCAGCAATTTGTCCGCAACGGCGCGCGATTCGATTTCCTCGTTCCAAGACACGGCATATTGCCGCATCGGCGTCTGCGAATAAGCGGGGTCAAACCCGCGGATTTTCCGCGGCACGCAGAATTTAAGGCACTGGCCCATTTCACCACTGCGGACGCCGTGTTTCCTGACTTTTTCGACAATGACTTCTTCCGTGACTTTTTCCGGGATCTCCAAATCGAGGTCCAGATCGAAATGTTCGCCCCATGCACAGCGCCAAAGGTTTTTATTGGCGAAACGGTATTCGTAAGGATCGATTTTCAAAACTTTTTCTTCGCCCAGTTCCCGAGACAATGCCAAGCTCGGACAGTGTTTCCGGCACAACATGCACCGGTCACACAACGTCCCCGGCGGAATCAGTGGGTCAGGTTCGATCTCAAGATCGGTAATGACCGTAACGAAACGGTTGCGCGCCCCATATTCGGGAGTAAGCGCCAGACCGTTGTACCCCATGTCGGCCAAACCGGCCACCACCGGCATATATATGTGGCTGACATCCGGGGCGAACACCGCATTCAATTTCTTGTATTTATTGTAGCGCCAAATGTTGCTGGAACAGATCGGAATCGCGCCGTAGCCCAGGTTTTCCAGGTGGCTCGCCATCCGGTACGAGAGTTCATCCAGCCGGGAATTCATCAGGTACTGGATGGAATACGGTCCGATTTTCTGCGGGTGTTCCTCGCCGCCGAGTTCAATACAAGCATCGGGATGATGGATTCCCATGACCACCACGGTCCTGGCACCGGGAAACAATCCCTGCGGACTCATCATGACCGGGGCATGGCGGCAACGTTCGATGTTGCCGAAGCCAATCAGATCGGCGCCATTTTCATAGGCAAAACCTTTAAGGGCTTCCTTCAAATCCATTTTTGTTATTCCTTATCACATTTTCGCAGCTTTGTGGCGTATCCAAACGTTTACGGGGTAGACGACACTCGCACCCAGTCAGCGGTTCTGCAGCAAGGCGCAGAGGGCCTCGTGTACAAATGCACGTCCCCAATACCAAATATGCAGCCTGCCAACGGCACCGCCACGGCAACGCTTCGGAGTGTTAGTCATAGGAACAAGGCCTTAAGATGACGGTCATAGAGGTTGTGCTCCACACAGCGGGCCACGACGGGCGCCGCAGCGGCCAGGGCGTGATGGTAACGGTCCCCCATCTCCGCGGCAATTTTGAAGCTGACATGAAGCAGCTGGCGCAGATGCGGATTGAAGCGCGGGTCGCCGGGCTCGTGCCGCAACGCGGCGGCAAAGGCTTCGCCGCTCCACGCGTTCACCACGCCGGGAGCCGGCAGGGCGGTCCGCTTGATATCAATCACCGTGGCGTACGGCGCACACAGCTCGTCAATCCGCCCGTGCGCCAGGGCATAGACGTCGCGCGCCACGGCCAGGCCGTCGCCGCCCGCCAGCGCCAACCCGATGAGTTCTTCCAACCAGGTGGTCCCCGCTGTCTTGAGGTGCAGGCCGGCGCCATGCCGCCGGAGCAGCTGGCGGACCGGGCCGTAAAGCGAAAACTTGTCGCTGCCCGAATGGATGCTGATCTTCAGGCCGGGCGGCAGTCCAAATTCCTGCACCGCCAGCTGGAGCGCCAGCAGATCCTGCCCGAATTCGCGGGTGAACTGGGCCACGTCGCCGACATAGTCCACGCCCTTGTTGAAACGGCCGGTGAACTTGGGGGCAATGGTCTGGACCGGCACCCCTTCCCCGGCCAGGCCGCTCAGGATCAGCAACAGTTCCAGCGGCGTCTGCGGGGTGACGGCCTCGTCAGTGGACACTTCCGTGATGAACTGACCCCGCCCCCGCGCCGCCTCAATGCGGCGGTAGACCCGGCCCGCTTCGCGAACCGCTCCGGCATAGTTGGCCAGGAACGCCTCCAGGGCCGCGGAGTCCACCGGTTCCGGCCGGCCCAGGGCGGGAAAACCACGCCCCACACAAGGTTGCAGGGCGGCGCGAACGGCAGCGGCGTCCTCGGGCGCGGCGGGCCGGCCGATGGCATCGGCCACGTCCAGCGTATAAAAATCGCAGTGCGGCAGGAAGCCGTCCACCGTCTTGAGGCTGATATGGTCGGCATCGAGATGCCAGGCGCCGGTCCACCCGGCGGCCCGGACGGCGGCCATGGCCGCGGCGCGCGTGTCGGCGGGCGTGGTGCCAATGAGCGTGTGCTCGCGGTTGGATTTGTTCCACACCGGGGTGATGTCCACGCCGGCCTGCCGTGCCGCTTGCAGGGCCGCCAGCTGGGCCGCGCCCTGATGGCCGAAACGGTCGCCGATGCCGATGGAATAGGGGGCAAGATTCATGGGCAGGGGATTCCTCTTCACAGGCATTTCCGGCGGGCGTCCGCGGCATAGGCGAGCCGGTCATCGCCGGGAGAGACGGGTAAAAATCCCGGATTCGGCAGGCCGGTGACCAGGTCGCCAATCCGAACCGCCGCGCCGCTGGCCATTGACCGGTTGGCCGCAATCCCCACCAAAATGGAATAGGCGCCCTGGACCTGGTCAGCGCTGCGCCGGAGCGGATCGGGGGCGGGGACGCCGAAGATGTCATTGAGCATCACGTTGTCGCCGCCGCCGTGGCCGCCCTCGCCGGTGCGCACCGGGATGTCACGGGGCGGCTGAAAGTGCGGATACACCCGGGTGCGGGTGGCGTCGGCCAGGAAGCTGCCCTGGACACCGCCGTCGCCGTTGACATAGGAGGATTCCTGGCAGACGTGTTCGAGCCGACCCTTGGTGCCGTTGAACTCGATCCGGTATCCCTCATAGGGAGTGAAGGCGTTCAGGGAATAGCTCATCTGGGCGCCCGAATGGTAGTCGACAACCACGTTCATGACGTCCTCGATGTCGCTGCCGGCGTGGTCAAACACGCAGCGGTCGCGAAAATAGCCGTCATGATGTTCCTGGTCAAGATAGAGGGCCTTGAGCTCGCCGGTTTTGGCCAGGTCCAGGTGGAAGTTACAGCGGGCCGCTTCCGGGCAGGTCAGGCAGCGCGCCCCGTGGTTGGCGAGGCCGTAGCGGGCGGCCTGCGCCTCGGTGTAAAAGGCGCGCCGGCCGCTGGCATACACGCGTTCCGGATAGGTTCCCAGCCA